>JBBQLQ010000033.1:0-25040 GCA_038328055.1 Burkholderiales bacterium | reverse complement strand
AGCCGACCTTGAGAGCTTGGCAGAACGCATAGACGGTGACCAATTGCTCGGCCAAAGGCAGGCTTTCAAACCCGCAGACTATGCGACCTTTGTACGCCCGCGGCATCGAAGCCCCTTCGCTAAATAGCAGCTCTTTTACCTGCTGCTGAGATAACCGCCAGTCTGGACGCGCAGCGTGAAACACACCCGTGTGTCATTTCAGCGAAGGCAGGAATCCATGACATAGGCTTGCAAACAATCCATGCACCATGAAGGATTACTGCGGAAACAACGGCATAAACAGATTGCGCAGTTTTTTAACCACCTCCATCTCGGTTTGACTGATGGCTTTGTCAGAATCCCAATCGCAGTAAAGCAGTCCGGTTACCCGGCTATTGGCAATCGGCAAGATGATGAATTTGCTGACATGCGGCAAGAGTTGTCGGTAACCCTCAGGCAAAGCCGACGGTTTGAGTCTGAAAATATCAGTAATCGACACGTCGACGTTATTTTTGATGACCGCGTGGAACGCGGTTGGTTTGAACTCGGAAGTGATTTTGAGCTTGCTTTTCAGCTCGTCAATGCCTTTGCCGTAGCCACACCGCACCCGGAAGTCGCCGGTGCGGGTCAGCATGAACAACAGGCAGCGTGCAGTATGTAACGACTGGCCAAATGCAGCAAAAACAGTCACTGCCAATTCATCAATGGTTTTTTTCTTTTCCTGGACAAGCGTTGTCAGCAAATCATTCAATAAATGGACGGCTGAATTGACGGGGTAAGTCTTTGCGATGACCTGAATTTCGTCCAGCCTGCAATTGACCAGAAGCGACAGCTTTGATTTGTCAACGCCAGGTATGTCCAACTCGGCGACCAAACTGTTGGCCGCATCGGCTTTACCCGCGTGGATCAAGGCAGAGGCCAAACTGGCAAAGCGGGCGATGCCAACCAGCGTTGGGTCGCCTGTGCCATTGATCGTTGCGACGATGGATGCTGGCAGCTTCCAGTGCTTGGCAAGTGCACTGCCGATCTGTTGCAGCGTTAGACCCAAAACTTCGCACTCAGCCACCTCGGAGATTGCGCCAAAGCTTATTTTTTTCTCTATCGATGCGCTTTCAATGGGTAAATACTTGGCCACCATCAGTCGTCCCAGGTCGAACATCATGGTGGCGATTGAGACATCTTCCGCACGATCAGCCAGGGCGCTGCGCGCCAATTCCGAGGCGAATAAATTTCTCGACAGGTTCTCGTCAGCCTGCAACTCAGCATCGGTGATCAGGGGTGTACCCAGTACCAAGTGCAGCAGCGCATCAGACCCCAGTACATCCAGCGCTGACGCAACGGTAGCAGGTGCTGTTGCAAATGGTTCGTACATCGAAGAATTGGCTAGTTTGAGTACTTTTTGGGTTAAAGAAAAATCTTCAATGATGTGACGAAGCACGTCCTGGTTGGCCTTGTTGTTGCTCACCAGGGAGCCAAGAACCGATGTCGCCGTGCGCTCCAGCGTGGGGAATCCCTTCTCACATTGGATCGCTCCGAACAGCCGGCCGAGCGTAGTTGGGTTCATGCTGCGACTCCGGTTGCATGGTCTAGCAACTTGGTGATGGACGACGCAGGCAGCGGCTTGCCAAGTAAGTAGCCCTGTATCAGGTTGCAGTCCACACCTTTGAGAAAAGCAAATTGGGCTTCGGTTTCGACCCCTTCGGCGACCACGTTCAAATTGATACTGTGGGCCAGGTTGATCATCGCTGCCACCAGGTTTTTGTTCGACTGGCAGGGCGAAGCTTGATCTTCGATGGCCCAAACGAAGGCCTTGTCAATTTTGATGCTCGATACCGGCAAGCGTGTCAGGTAGGCCAGGCTAGAAAAGCCAGTGCCAAAATCATCAATTGAAAAACGGATGCCTTTTTCTCGCAGGGTGGCCAGTGCGCGCTCGGTGCGGGCATGACTTTTCATCAAGGTGGATTCAGTGATTTCCAGAATCAGCTTGGATGGATCGATACCGGCCTCTTCAATTGCCTCGATCACCAACGTGTCAAAGTCGTCGCCGCCAAACTGAATGGGTGACACGTTGACAGACATCACAAAATCAGGCTTGTGGTCATGAAACTTCTTGAGTTGGTGGCAGGCATAGCGCAACGCCCACTTGCCCAGGTAGGGCATCAGACCGGATTCTTCAACGATTGGAATAAATTTGTCGGGGGGAACTTGACCAAAGTCGCGACTTTTCCAGCGCATCAAAGCTTCTGCACCCACAATGTTTCGCTGCGTGTCGTACTGGGGTTGGTATTCCATGTAGAACTCACCCTCTTGGATGCCGTTGTGAATGGCCGCTTTGATTGAAAAATCAACGCTGATTTCGGTTGGTTCGAAGACGCTGATCTGATTTTTGCCAGCGTTCTTGGAGTGGTACATCGCGGTGTCGGCGTTTTTTAACAGCGCGGTGTAGTCATCGCCATGGCTTGGGTAGTCTGCAATCCCAACGCTAACACCCAGGTAGGTATTGTGAGGCGCAGTGTCAAAGGGCCTTGCAATCGCCAATAGCACCTTGCTCAAGGGGTCTTGGGCGGAGAGCGCATTTTTATCATTAAACAGAATCACAAACTCATCGCCGCCGAGTCTGGCCAGCACGTCGTTGGGCCCGATGATCTTGCTTAAACGCTTGGTGCTTTCCACCAAGACCGCATCGCCCATGGCATGGCCAAAGGTGTCATTGACCTTTTTGAAGCCATCCAGATCCAGCATGGCGATAGAAAAAGTGCGGTTTCCGTCTTCAATTAATTTGGTGATTGTCTTTTTGAGAAACGCCCGGTTCGGCAGCCCGGTGAGATCGTCGTGTTCAGCCGCGTGCCGAAATGCCGCATCGTCGGTCTTCCAGGCTGAGATGTCATTGATGCACAGCACATATTGCTGCACCGATGGCAGTTGATAACTTCGTATATTGATCCAGCACTCGCGCGCTGCGATTTTCGCCCGAACGTCACACACAAAAGACTCAGGTGTCTCGTTAAAAATATGCGTGAAGCGGTCAACATCATCAGGATGCAACACGTCGATGAAGTTCTTCGGCAGAGCTGCGGACGCGGGCTCACCGAACCAACGTCGACCAGGTTCCGACATGTACTTGATGTCAAGCTTGCCATTGATGCGCAAGACTGCGTCAAGGACGCGATCAAGGGATAGGGATGTCATGGAACCTGCTTCAAGTGACGCATAAAACATCATCCTTTGCTAACAAAGATGCATGAACTGGGTAAAAAAAGGCCATCAAGATTTACCAGGATGACCTATTTTGATGGACAAGTCGGTTGGTTTACTTAGACACATCCACCCCATAAAACACGTGGGTGCCGAATGGGCTGATTTTGAAGTCGACCACTTCTTTGCGGACGGGTTTCAAAGCCACGGCGTGGGCAATGGTGAACCAGGGGGCTTGCTGCTTGAACACCACTTGGGCTTGTTCGTAGAGCTTGGTGCGCTCGGCGACATTGGTGGTGACCTTGGCCTTTTGGATCAGGTCTTCAAACGGCTGGTAGCAGAACTTGGCCACGTTGGAGCCGTTGCTCTTGGCCGAAGCACAACCCAGCAGGGTGTTCAGGAAGTTGTCCGGGTCACCGTTGTCACCGGTCCAGCCCAGCATACCCATCTGGTGCTCACCGGCTTGCATGCGCTTGCGGTACTCGCCCCATTCAAAGCTCTTGATTTCGGCCTTGATGCCTACCTTGGCCAGGTCGGCTTGCATCAGCTCGGCAATGCGTTTGGCATTGGGGTTGTAGGGGCGCTGCACCGGCATGGCCCACAGGTCGGTGGTAAAGCCGTTGGGCAAGCCCGCTTCGGCCAGCAGTTTCTTGGCGGCTGCGGGGTCAAAGGCATCGTCTTTGATGGACTTGTTGTAAGACCACAGGGTCGGTGGAATCGGGTTGGTAGCTGGAATGCCCGTGCCCAGGTAGACCGCGTCCACAATGGCTTTTTTGTCGATGGCCATGTTGACGGCCTTGCGCACGCGCACGTCGTCAAACGGTTTTTTGGTGGTGTTGTAGGCCAGGTAACCCACATTCAGACCGGGTTTCTCCAGCACCGTGATATTGGCATCTTTGCGCATGGCGGGCACGTCGGCCGGGTTGGGGTAGGGCATGACATGGCATTCGCCTTTTTGCAGCTTGGCCCAGCGCACCGACGCATCAGGGGTGATGGCAAAAATCAGGTCATCGATCTTGGCTTTGCCGGCCCAGTATTGGGGGAACGCCTTGTAGCGAATGAGCGCGTCCTTCTGGTATTGCACCAGGGAGAACGGGCCGGTGCCCAGCGGCTCCTGGTCGATTTTTTCGGGCATGCCAGCCTTCAGCATGGCGATGGCATATTCCTTGGACTGAATTCCGCCGTGGGGCATGGCCATGTTGGCCAGGAAGGGCGCTTCAGGCTTGTTCAGCACCACCTTGACGGTGTATTCATCAAGCTTGTCGACCGACTTGAGAATCTTTGGCATGTCCATGTCGTCGAAATACGAGTGGTTGGAGCTGGTGACCTTGAAATACGGGTCTTCTTTTTTCCACTGGCGCTCCATTGAGAAGATGAAGTCGTCGGCATTGAAATCGCGCGTGGGCTTGAAATTTTTGTTGGACTGCCATTTGACACCTTTGCGCAGGTGAAAGGTGTATTCCAGGCCGTCTTTGGAGATGTCCCAGCTTTGTGCCAACGCAGGCACAACCTTGGTGCCGCCGCGCTCAAACTGCACCAACGTGTCATAAATCTGCACGCCAGCATCAAACGAGGTGCCGGTGGTGTTGATGCCCGGGTAAAAGTTTTCCGGGCTGCCTTCGGAGCAGTACACCAGGGTTTTGGCGGACACGCTGGTTACGGCCATCAGTACGGGCAAAGCCAGCACGCACAGCGCGGTGCGCTTAAATGGCAGCTTGCCAAAGGCAGTTGATCTTGAAATAGCCATCTTGTCGACTCCTGACAGGTTAGTGCTGCACTGCAGCGGGTTGGATAAATTGTTCGGCCAGGTGGCAAGCCACTTGCCGCCCGGCGAGCGCCCGCAGTGGAGGGCGCTCGGACTGGCATTGTGCCGTGACATGCGGGCAACGGGTTGAGAAAACGCAGCCGCTGGGCGGGTTCAAGGGCGAAGGCAACTCACCCTTGAGGACAATGCGCTGGCGGCTGACACCGCTGCCTGCAATGCCGGGGGTAGAGGCCAGCAGGGCCTGGGTGTAAGGGTGCAGGGGTTGCTCGAAAATGGTTTTCTTTTCGCCTTGCTCCACCGCGTGGCCCAGGTACATCACCAGCACGTCGTGGGCGATGTGGCGCACCACGCCCAGGTCATGCGAGATAAACAGGTAGGCCAGGCCAAGTTCTTTTTGCAAATCGGCCAGCAGGTTGAGTACTTGTGCCTGAATGGACACATCGAGCGCCGACACCGGCTCGTCGGCCACGATCAGCGCGGGTTTGAGCATCAAGGCACGGGCAATGGCAATGCGCTGGCGCTGCCCGCCCGAGAACATGTGCGGGTAGCGGTCGTAGTGTTCGGGGCGCAAGCCGACCAGTTGCAGCATGGCGTGGGCCTGGGCGGCGCGCTCGGGGGCAGTCAAATCAGTGTTGATCTCCAGCGGGGCTTCCAGGATGGCACCGATTTTTTTGCGCGGGTTGAGCGAGCCGTAGGGGTTTTGAAACACCAGTTGCACGGTGCGCCGCAGCTCATGGTGCTGTTTGACACTGGCGTGCACCACGTCAACGCCGCCCAGATGCAACTCGCCGGCGGTGGGCGCTTCAATCAGCGACACCATGCGCGCCAGAGTGGATTTGCCACAACCGGATTCGCCCACCACGGCGAGCGTTTTGCCGGGGTTGACGGTAAATGACACGCCGCTGACCGCCTGCAGTTGGTCGGCCGGGTGAAACGGGCCACGGCTGATTTTGTAAACCTGCTTGAGGTCGCGCGCCAGCACCACGGGCTGGGTGGGCGCTGCGGGTGGTGTTTGCGGCGCGCTCATGCGGCTGCTCCTTGCGCGGAGCTTGATTCAAGCGGGTAGTGGCAGCGCACCCGGCCGGTTAGCAATTCACGCAGCGCGGGTCGCTGGGCTTTGCAATGGGGGACGCAATAAGTGCAGCGCGGCGCGAAGAGGCAGCCGCTGGGCCGGTCATACAGGCCGGGCACCATGCCGGGGATGGTGGCCAGGCGGGTCTGGCCGTCGCTGCGCTCGGGCATGGCGGCCATCAGGGCCTCGGTGTAGGGGTGCTGCGGGGCTTCAAACACATCTTGAACAGGGCGCTCTTCCATGATTTGGCCGGCATACATCACCGCCACCCGTTGTGCCATTTCAGACACCACGCCCATGTTGTGGGTGATCAGCACCAGCGCCATGTTGCGGTCTTTTTGCAAGGTGCGCAACAAATCAAGTATTTGCGCTTGAATGGTGACATCCAGTGCGGTGGTGGGCTCATCGGCAATCAGCAGCTTGGGGTTGCAGGAAATCGCCATGGCAATCATCACCCGCTGGCTCATGCCGCCCGAGAGTTGGTGCGGGTAAATACCCAGGCGGCTCTCGGGGGCTGGAATGCCAACTTGTTCGAGCAACTCGATGGAGCGCCTGTGGGCGGCGGCTTTGTCCAGCCCGAGGTGTAGCTTGAGTGATTCGGCCAGCTGAAAGCCTACCGTAAAGCACGGGTTGAGGCTGGTGGTGGGGTCCTGAAAAATCATCGCCATGTCTTTGCCAATGACTTGGCGGCGCGCGCGTTCGGACATTTTCAGCAGGTCGTGGCCGTCAAAGTGCAATTTGTCTGCCGTAATGATGCCGGGGTAGGCGACCAGGCCCATCAGCGCCATCATGGTGACGCTTTTTCCTGAACCCGATTCACCCACAATGCCAAGCACGTCACCGGCCGCAAGCGACAGAGATGCGCCATCGACTGCGTGCATGACGGCGGTTTTGGAGGGGAATTGAACCGATAGGTTTTCTATTTCGAGTAGAGCCATGAGAAGAGTCTTTCAGCGTTTGAGTTTGGGGTCAAACGCGTCGCGCAGTCCGTCACCAAGCAAGTTGAATGCCAGTACGGTGATCAAAATAGCCAGTCCGGGGAAGGTCACCACCCACCAGGCGCGCAACACAAATTCGCGCGCATCGGCCAGCATGGTGCCCCATTCGGGCGACGGGGGCTGGGCACCCAGGCCCAGAAAACCCAGCGCTGCAGCATCCAGAATGGCGGCCGAAATGCCCAGCGAAGCCTGCACAATGAGCGGCGCGGTGCAGTTGGGCAGTACCTCGGAAAACATCAGGCGCAGGTGACCGGCACCATTCATGCGGGCGGCCGTGACATAGTCTTTGGACATTTCGGAAATGACGGCCGCACGGGTAATGCGCACATAGTGGGGCAACACCACCACGGCCACGGCTAGCATGGCGTTCATCAGGCCGGGGCCCAAAATAGCCACAATCACAATCGCCAGCAGCAGGCTGGGCAGGGTCAGGATGATGTCCATCAGGCGCATCACCGCCACTTCAAAGATGCCCCGAAAGTAGCCGGCGGTCAGGCCCAGCACGGTGCCGATGACGACCGACAGCGCCACCACCGCCAGGCCAATGGCCAGCGACAGGCGGGCACCATAAATGAGCCGCGACAAAATGTCACGGCCAATGGCATCGGTGCCAAGCAGGTGTGCGCTGGAGCCACCCGTTTGCCAGGCAGGCGGGGTCAAGAACACGCTGGCATCGGTGATGTCGGGTGCGTAGGGCGCAATCAGTGGGGCAAAGGCGGCCATCAGCAGCACCAGCACCACGATGATCAGGCCAGCCACCGCACCGTTGTTGGTGCTGAAGTAGTCCCAAAACTCGCGCAGTGGGCGCGGGGGAGGGATTTGGAGGGACGGATCGTCCAAGGTGTTTGCGGTAGTCATGGCGGTGGTGGCGGGTTCAATGCCGAATGCGCGGGTTGATGATGCCGTAGGTCACGTCGACCAGCAGGTTGACCAGCATCACCATGCCGCCCAGCAGCAGCATGCCGCCTTGCAGCACCGGGTAATCACGCCGGCCAATGGCTTCGATCATCCATTTGCCAACCCCCGGCCACGAAAAAATGGTTTCGGTCAGGATAGCCCCGGTAAACAGCACGCCCACCTGCAAGCCAATCACGGTGATGACCGGAATCAGCGCATTGCGCAGGGCGTGCACGGCCACCACACGAAGGTTTGACAAGCCCTTGGCGCGGGCGGTGCGAATGTAGTCTTCGCCCAGCACTTCGAGCATGGCCGAGCGGGTCATGCGGGCGATGACTGCCAGCGGGTTGGTGCCCAGCACAATGGTGGGCAAAATCAGGTGCGTGACGGCTGACCAGAAGGCATCTTTGTCGCCGGCCAGCCAGGTGTCGATCAGCAAAAACCCGGTCACTGGCTCGATGAAATACTGGACGGAAATGCGGCCCGACACGGGGGTCAGGTCAAGCTGCACCGAGAACAGCAAAATCAGCAGCAAGCCCCACCAGAAAATCGGCATCGAGTAGCCGGTAAGCGACACGCCCATGACACCGTGGTCAAGAAAGGTGTTGCGCTTGACCGCGGCCAGAATGCCTGCGGGTATGCCGATGACCAGCGCAAAAATAATCGCGCACAGGGCCAGTTCGATGGTGGCCGGAAACAGCGCTATGAATTCATCAAGCACCGGGGTGTGGGTGATGAGGGATTTGCCCAGGTCGCCCTGCAGCACGCGGCCAATGTAGATGCCGTATTGCACCATGATGGGGCGGTCAAGCCCGTAGACCTTGAGCAACTCGGCGTGGCGTGTGGCATCAATGCCGCGTTCGCCGGCCAGGGTTTCGATGGGGTCGCCCGGCACCATGCGAATCAGAAAGAAGGCTACCAGCGTCATGCCGATGAAGGTCGGGATGATAAGGCTGAAGCGGGTAAGAAAGAAACGCAGCATTGATGGGTCAACTTGTTGTGTTCAGTTGGCGAGAATGATGCCACAAAGAAAAAGCCGACTTGCGTCGGCTTTTCGAATAAATACGGCAGCTGAAAAATTATTTCAGGTGCTTGCCGATCAGACCGGCCATCTCGAACATGGAAACCTGCACTTTGCCGAAAACTTCTTTCAGCTTGGCATCGGCGTTGATCATGCGCTTGTTGACAGCGTCTTGCAGCTTGTTCTTTTTGATGTAGACCCAGAGTTGCTTGACCACTTCAGTGCGTGGCAGCGGTTTGTTGCCCACGATGGAGGCCAGCGCGGTGCTGGGGGTCAAGGCCTTCATGAAGGCGGCGTTGGGCGTGCGTTTGACGGCGGGTGCTTTTTTGGCTGCAGGTGCTTTTTTGGCTGGCGCTGCTGCTTTGGCCGGCGCGGCTGCTTTTGCAGCTACTTTTTTCGCCGGGGCAGCCGCTTTTTTAGCTGGCGCAGCAGCTTTGGCTGGTACTACTTTTTTAGCCGGTGCGGCTTTGGTGGCGGGGGCAGCTTTTTTAGCTGGTGCTTTTTTTGCAGTTGCCATGGTAGGGAGTCCTTTTTGAAGTTGGTCAATCACCAGCAAAAACAGCTCTGTTGCTGGTTGGTGCGAATGCTACTGGAGAAATAGCAGTCTTCCTAGGGGGAAGACGTGAATTTCATTGGAGAAAGCCGCTTTTTTTATGCGGTAGGTCAACAATCTACAATTTTTACAACAACTGAAGGCCCCTCATGACAAAAACACCTGCTGACTCAAGCGTCGAATTCGCAAGCTGCGATCTGTGCGACGCGCATAAAAATGATGCGCCCGAGTTGTTTCGGGTGCTGCCACCGGTGTTTCGCGACTTCGGTGCCCGGCGTGTTTTTTGCGGGCCGGTGGTGACGGTGAAATGTTTTGAAGACAACTCGCTGGTGAAGGCCGCGGTTGATTCCTGCGGCTGGGTGGACACGCCCAAGGGCCGCGTGGGTCAGGTGTTGGTGGTCGACGGTGCAGGCTCGCTGCGTCGAGCCTTGTTGGGCGGCAACCTGGGTGCTGCGGCGGCGCGCAACGGCTGGGCTGGCGTGGTGATTGACGGCTGCGTGCGTGATGTGGCTGAGTTGGCGCTGCAAGATGTTGGCATCAGGGCGCTGGCCAGCATGCCGATGCCCACCGAAAAACAAAACCAGGGTTTGAAGGGCCTGCCGGTGCAAATCCAGGGCGTGTGGGTGCGCCCGGGTGACTGGCTCTATGCCGATGCCGATGGCATGGTGGTGAGCAGCACGCGCTTGCTTTAGGGCCTCGGAAATAACAAAAGTCCCACCACCTCGTCATTGCGAGGAGGCAAGCGACGCGGCAATCCATACTTGCGTGTCGAGGGAGATGGATTGCCGCGCTACGCTCGCTTGTGACAATCATTGGGGGTATTTGGAGTTTCCATATCCCTTAGCGGCTGGATCGGCCGGGTAGCGTGGCCAGCACCACACCCGCCAGGCACAAACCAAAAGCAAAAATCTGCATACCGCTGAGGCGCTCGTCCAGCACCAGCACACCCACCGCTGCGGCCGCAATGGGCAGCATCACGGTGAACACGCCCGCCTGGGCTGCGGGCACCGTTTTCAGGCCGGTCATCCACAACCAGACCGACCAGACGCTGGCCGCCAGTGCATAAAAGACCAGCAGCAACCAGATGCCGCCGGTGACCGTCTGGAAGTCAAAACGCCAGGCCGCATACAGGCCCAGTGGGGTCATCAGGGCAAAACCCCACAGGTTGATCAGCGCGGTGATGCGCTTGGGTGACACGCTGCCGGTAAGCTTCTTGCCAATCACGGCGTAGCTGGCTTCGCACAACACGGCGGCCAGCACCAGCAAGTTGCCAAGCCAACCGTTTTTATATGACAAATCAGCCTCTAGCCCTTTTGTAATATGCGTAGGAAGCTCTGATTTTGATAGTGAAAACAAACTGATGCCCAGCACCGCCAGGGCAATGGCAGCCCACACCCGACGACTGATGCGCTCGCCCAAAAAAATCCAGCTCAACAGCGCCACCACGGTGGGAATGGCGGCCATGATGACCCCGGCCGATACCGCGGTGGTCATGCTGACACCGAACAACATGCAAATCGAGAACAAAAAATTGCCCAGAAAGGACTCCAGAAACAGCAGCTGGCGGGTGCTGCGGCTCATGGGCGGCTCAGAGGCGGGCTTGATCAGCCAGTGCGGCATGGCCAGCGCACCAAGGCCAAAGCGCAGCCACGCCAGCACAAACACCGGCATCGCCGCCACCAGCGGTTTGGACAGCGCCACATAGCTGCCCACCAAACTCATGCTCAGGGCTAAAAACAGGTAAGCCAGCCAGCGTGGCGGCCGGGTGGCGTGGGCGTGCAGAAGGCTCAAAGGAAATCGGGTGGTGGTTGAAAGGGCTGCATCATGCCTGATGCTTTGGCAGCGGATGCAACAGTGGATTGTCAGGTGCAGGCGCAATTGGCCCCATTGACTTGATGAAAATTTGGGACACTGGTGCCCCGTCATCAGAGAGGTTTAGCCATGTCCATCGGTCAATTTGCCTATGCCAACAACAGCAACCGCTTTTTGGCTGCGCCAGAGCTTGCGCAGCAGCCGTTTGCGGTGGTGGGCGTGCCCTTTGATGGGGCAGTGACGAACCGGCCCGGTGCGCGCTTTGGCCCGCAGGAGATCCGCCGCGCCAGTTTGATGCTGTGCGACGGCATTCATCCCCACTTCAATGTCACCCCGCTGGGGCAGTTGGGTGATGGCGGCGACATGCGCTTGCCCAATGCTTCACCGCTGGTGGAGGTGCGCACGCAGATTCAGGCGCAAGCCGCGGCGCTGATGACGCGCCACCATTGTGTTTTTTTAGGTGGCGACCATTCGGTCACCTTGGCGCTGCTGCGGGCGGCGCATGCCTTGCATGGCGAACTGGCGCTGGTGCATTTTGATGCGCACTGCGATACCTGGCAAGACCATTTTGGCGAGCCCTCTGGCCACGGCACCTGGACTTATGAGGCCATCGCAGAAGGATTGGTAAGCCCGCAGCACACGGTGCAAATCGGCTTGCGCTCCAGCGGCGAGCGCGCCGCCCGCGACTATGTGCAAGACCAGGGTGGGCTGATTTTTACCGGGCGCAGTTTGCGCGGTCTGGACGGTGCCTCATTGCAGCCGATGGTCGATCAAATCCTGGCGCGCCTTGGCAAGCGAGCGTGCTACCTGACGCTTGACATTGATTGCCTTGACCCGGCCTTTGCCCCCGGCACTGGTACGCCCGAGCCCGGCGGCATGAGCAGTTCGCAGGTGCTGACGCTGTTGGAAGAACTGGCACCGTTGAACATGATTGGCATGGACTGCGTGGAGGTGGCCCCAGCCTATGACCACGCCGAGTTGACCAGCACCGCCGCAGCTACCTTTGTCTGGACTTATTTGTCTGGCCAAGTGGCCAAGCGCCCTTGAGTTTCATCATTCGTCCCACCATTCAGGATGCTCATGTTGCTTGACTCTGATACCCAACTCAATCAGGCCAGTTATTACGAGGCCAGTGCGCAGCGCGCGGCGCTGTTGCCGTCTTTGCAGGAGCACATCCGTGCTGACGTGCTGGTTGTCGGTGCGGGTTATGCGGGCTTGTCCGCTGCGATTGAGCTGGCGCGCCGGGGCTACCAGGTGGTGCTGCTGGAAGCAGACCGGGTGTGCAGTGGTGCGTCCGGTCGCAATGGCGGCCAGGCCATCGCTGGCTTTGCCAGTGGCCAGGAGCCGTTTGAGCAGCAATTGGGCCGGGCAAAGGCCAGGTTAGCCTGGGATATGTCGATGGAGTCGATCGCGCTGATCGATGAGCGTATTCGTGAGTTTGGCATTGACTGCGATTGGGTTAAAGGCTACCTGCATGTGGCGGATTCGCCCCGCAAGGTGCGCGCGCTACAAGCAGAGATGGCCAGCATGGCCAGCAATTATGGGTTTGCCACGGAGCTGGTCACCGGCCCAGATGTGCAGCGTTTCATACAAAGCCCGCGCTACTGTGCGGCGGCCTTCGACACCACTTCAGGCCACCTGCACCCCCTGAAATATGGATTGGGTCTGGCGCGGGCCGCACTGGCTTTGGGCGTACAGATTTTTGAACACTCGGCGGTACTGCGGCTGGACCGTGGCGAGCCGCTGCAAGCCTACACAGCGCAGGGCCGCATCACGGCCAGCTTTGCGGTGCTGGCGGGCAACTGCACCTTGCCTGAATACGGCCCCAAGGTGGTGCCCGAGCTGACTGCGCGCATGATGCCGGTGGGCACCTACATGATTGCAACTGCGCCGCTGGACAAAGCATTGTGCCAGCGCCTGCTGCCCCGCAATGCAGCCGTGTGCGACAACAATTTCGTCCTGGATTACTTTCGTTTCAGTGCCGACCACCGCCTGCTGTTTGGCGGGCGCGTCAGCTACACCACGCAAACGCCGGCCAATCTGAAAGCCCTGATGGCGCAGCGCATGGGCGATGTTTTTCCGGCGTTGCGGGGTGCGCCGGTTGAGTTTTTATGGGGCGGTTTTGTTGACATCAGCATGAACCGCGCGCCTGACTTTGGCCGCTTGGGTAGCAATCTCTACTATTTGCAGGGTTTCAGCGGTCATGGCGTGGCGTTGACCGGGCTGGCCGGGCAGTTGGTTGCGCAAGCCATTGCCGGGCAGGCCGAGCGCTTTGATGTGTTTGCAGCCCTGCAGCACCGCCGATTTCCGGGTGGCCCGCTGCTGCGCATGCCCAGCCTGGTGCTGGGCACGCTGTATCACCGGCTGCGCGACAGGTTTTGATGTACATTATTTAGTACCACTATATGGCTACACTATTTTTATGAATATCCAACCCCAAGACATCATTCCCATCAGCAAAGCCAGAGCGCGCCTGGCTGAGTTGGCCGACCAAGTGGTTCGGCAGGGGCGCCACAAGGTGTTGACCCGCAATGGCGAAAGTTATGTGGCTTTGGTCAGCGCTGATGAGCTGGAAGAGCTGGAGCAGTTTCGGCAAGCGCAACGAATGTCTGACTTGCGGGCTTTGGCTGAGTCCGCACAGGACATGGTGGCGGGGCGTGTGCGCGATTGGGCAGCTTATGAAAGCACCTTGACGCAACACATCGGGCAACTGGCTCAACCCCTGACGGCCCCCGCGTGAAGGAACTCCCGGTAAATGTTACGCGCCGTTTTGAGCGCTCGGTTGCGTTGCAGCTGGCACATTTCAAACGCTGGCAAAGTCGTTTTCCGGATTCAGGTCGACACCTTGAACTGGCTTTGATCCAGTTACGCGACGAGGTTGTGCCGATGCTGGCGCGCCATCCCGAACGGGGCCGGTCAGCCGCCTGGCTTGGCGAAATTGATGCTAGTACAGAGAAAGATTTCCAAGCTGAAATTCAGTCGATCAATGCGGTCATGCTGCGCCCAGATACGGTGGTGCGGGAATGGCGCGTGGGCGACTTTCACTTGCTCTACTACCACGCCGCCGATGCGCTGTATCTGGCATCTCTGCGGCACAGCAAGCAGCAACAGTTTTTCTGATGAAGTCAGAATTTCATTTGTAGCCCGGCGTGAATTGACCGGATCAGGCGCGGTGTATGGCAGCACAAATCACGCGGGCCATGATTGGCCCAAAGTGGGCGATCTCGCTCAATGGCGCATAGCCATAGCCGATCACCAGGCCCTTGAGGTCACGCCGGGCCAGGCAGTAGGCCGACAGCGGGCGCACGGTCAAACCGAGTTTGCCGATGCGCTGCGCCAGCGCCTGGTCATCGAGCGTGTCGGGCAGTCGCAAACACAGGTGCAGGCCTTGCTCGGC
This sequence comes from Burkholderiales bacterium, assembly GCA_038328055.1. GTDB lineage: Bacteria > Pseudomonadota > Gammaproteobacteria > Burkholderiales > Burkholderiaceae_C > Rhodoferax. The sequence goes on along the minus strand of JBBQLQ010000033.1, from coordinate 10,351 downwards.
CCCGGTGATGCGCGCTTGTGCGCCCAGACAAGGTTTGAGCGCTTCGAGCAAGCATTGGCGGCGCTCGCCATAGCTTTGGCGCGCACGGCGCAAGGCGCTGGCAAAGTGGCCCATGTCGATAAATTCGGCCAGCGCCGCCTGCACCGGCATCTGGCCGGGGCGGTTGAGGTCGTAATGGGCGCATTTGAAGGCGGCTGCCAGGCTTTTTGGCACCACCAGGTAGCCGAGTTTCAGGCCCGGATAAAGCACTTTGGAAAACGAGCCCATGTAGAGCACGCGGCCATCGGTGTCGAGCCCGGCCAGTGATGAAATGGGCGGCCCACTGAAGCGGAATTCGCTGTCGTAATCATCTTCGAGCACCCAGGCGCTGTGCTGGCGTGCCAGTGTCAGGAGCTGGTGGCGCCGCGCCAGCGACATCACGACCCCGGTCGGGTATTGGTGTGAGGGGGTGAGGTAAATCAGCTTGGGGGGCTTGCAGCTTTCCTGCGGATTTGGCGCGATGCCTTGTTCATCGACTGCGATGGCGTGCAGTTTCAGGCCGGTGGCGATGAAGGCCTTCACCGCGCCCCAGTAGGCCGGGTCTTCCAGCCAGACCGTGTCGTGGTGGTCGGCCAGCAATTGGGCGCACAGCGCCAACGACTCCTGCGTGCCGCCGGTGATGATGACTTGCTCAAGGTCGACCGGCACACTGCGAAACACCCGCAAGTAATCGGTGACCGCCCGGCGCAAGGGTGCGTAGCCGCCCGAGCTGCTGTAGTCGAGCATCTCCGGGTAGGTCATGCGCCAGTGCTTGTTTTGCAACCGCTGCCATAAGCCCACAGGAAAGGCGCTGAAGTCGGCAATGCCGGGGGTGAAGGGCTGGATTTCAAGCTCGGAGGCGCAAAACTGGCTGCTCAGGGTTTCGCCGCGCTGCGACAAACCCGTGTTGTGTGGCGCGCTGATCGGCACGCGCCTGGGGCTGTGTTTGGGAATATTTGCATTGACATAGGTACCACTGCCTACGCGGCTTACCAAGTAGCCTTCCACGCTCAACTGGTTCAGTGCTGCCACCACGGTGTTGCGCGACAGGTGCAAGTCTTGCATCAGGTTCCGGCTGGAGGGCAATCGCTCGTCGGCGACCAGTTTGCCGTCCAGAATGGCGCGGCGCAGCGCTTCGTACAACTGCCGGTGCAGTGGCAATTTGGGCTGCTGGCCCAGGCGCGCAATTTCGGTCAGGAGCAGTTCGGATAGCATGGGGGCGTATCACTTCCGGGCCACTGGATTGCCGCGCTTCGCTCGCAATGGCATGTGTTTGAGCATGTGCTTCTATCCAAAGTGGAACCATCGATTTTGATTAAGTGGCCCTGATTGTGAACCAATTTAGCCCCCACAATGACCATTGACCCCACCAGATACCCTTGTCTGCCTGGGTTCAGGAGCACCAAATGACTGACAAAAAGACCATGACTTTCAACGATCTTGAGCAGTGGCTCAATGAGCATCGGGTCACCGAAATCGAGTGCCTGGTGCCCGACTTGACCGGGGTGGCGCGCGGCAAAATTCTGCCCCGGGCCAAATTCACCGAAGACCGCGGCATGCGCTTGCCGCAGGCGATTGTGGCCATGGGCGTGACCGGTGAGTTCCCTGAAAGCGGGCCGTACTTTGATGTGATCGACCCGACCGACAAAGACATGCAGTTGCGTCCCGACCCGTCCACCGTGCGGATCGTGCCATGGGCCACCGACCCGACCGCGCAAGTGATTCATGATTGCTTTGACCACGCCGGCAAATTGGTGCCATTTGCGCCGCGCAGCGTGTTGCGCCGGGTTTGTGATTTGTTTGCAGCCGACGGCTTGCAACCGATCGTGGCCCCGGAGCTTGAGTTTTATCTGACCGCACGCAACACCGACCCCGATATTCCACTGCGACCACCGATTGGGCGCAGTGGCCGGGCCGAGACCTCGCGCCAAGCCTACAGCATTGACGCAGTCAACGAGTTTGACCCGCTGTTTGAAGAAATTTACGACTACGCCGACAAGATGGAGCTCAACGTCGACACCCTGATTCACGAGGTCGGTGCCGGTCAGATGGAAATCAACTTTTTCCATAACCAGCCTTTGGGCCTGGCCGATGAGGTGTTTTTGTTCAAGCGCACGGTGCGTGAAGCCGCGCTGCGCCATGACATGTATGCCACTTTCATGGCCAAGCCGATTGCCGGCGAACCGGGTAGCGCCATGCATGTGCACCAAAGCATTTTGAATGTGGCCACCGGCAAGAATATTTTCAGCAACGAGGATGGTTCGCCATCAGAAGCCTTCCTGCATTACATCGGTGGCTTGCAGCGCTACATACCCGCTGCCATGGCGCTGGTGGCACCGTATGTGAACAGTTACCGTCGGTTGTCGCGCAACATGGCAGCCCCCATCAACACCGAATGGGGTTATGACAACCGCACCTGCGGTATCCGCTCGCCGATCTCGTCGCCAGCGGCGCGGCGGGTCGAAAACCGCGTGATTGGCGCGGATGCCAACCCCTACATCGCCATGGCCATGACGCTGGCCTGTGGCTATCTGGGTCTGAAAAACAAGATCAAACCCAAGAACGAAATGAAGGGCGATGCTTATTTATCGCCCTATTCCTTGCCGCGCAGTTTGGGGGAATCGCTGGACTGGCTGCGTGAAGAGTCTGATCTGCATGAGGTGCTGGGTAAAGAGTTCATCACCGTTTACTCCGAAATCAAGGAGCTTGAATCCAACGAGTTCATGAAGGTGATTTCGCCCTGGGAACGTGAGCACTTGCTATTACATGTATAGCTGCTTGCGCAGTATTTATAAGGGCTAGAGCCTGATTTCGTTAATAAAAGGATGAGATTCATGAATGCCATCACCAGCCAGACGCAGTTGTCGACCAAAGAGCTTCAGGCGCTTGACAGTGCCCACTTTATGCACCCCTTTACCGACCACGGTGAACTGGCCGCGCGTGGCGCGCGCGTCATTACCCGGGCCGATGGCATTTACGTCTGGGACTCCGAAGGCGAAAAATTGCTCGATGCCATGAGCGGCCTGTGGTGTGTGAATGTCGGTTATGGCCGCAAGGAATTGGCCGAGGCGGCTTACCAGCAGATGATGACGCTGCCGTTTTACAACAGCTTTTTCCAGACTACCAACGAGCCCGCAGTCAAACTGGCGACCCGCCTGGCAGCCTTGGCACCCAAAGTGGGCGAGCGCAGTTTTGAACATGTGTTTTATTCTTCAAGTGGTAGTGAAAGCAATGATTCGAATGTGCGCATGGTGCGCCGCTACTGGGATTTGCTGGGCCAGCCGCAGCGCAAGGTCATCATCAGCCGTTTAAACGCCTACCACGGCAGCACCATGGCGGGTGCCTCGCTGGGTGGGATGAGCGGCATGCACGCGCAGGGCGATTTGCCGATTCCCAACATCACGCACATTGAGCAGCCCTACTTTTTTGAGAACGGCTTGCCCGGCGAAAGTGCCGGTGACTTTGGCCTGCGTGCGGCGGGCTGGCTGGAAGAAAAAATCCTGGCCGTCGGGCCCGACAAGGTAGCCGCCTTCATTGCCGAGCCGATTCAGGGCGCAGGCGGCGTGATCATTCCACCTGCCACCTATTGGCCCGAAATCCAGCGCATTGTGGACAAATACGGTATTTTGCTGATCAGCGACGAGGTGATTTGCGCCTTTGGCCGCCTGGGCCACTGGTTTGCCTATGAAAAGTTCGGTTACAAGCCCGACTTGGTGACGTTCGCCAAAGCGGTGACGAGCGGCTACATCCCGCTGGGCGGCGTCATGGTGGGCAACCGCGTGGCCAAGGTGCTGATCGAGCAAGGGGGCGAGTTCAACCACGGCTACACCTACAGCGGGCACCCGGTGGCGTGTGCGGTAGCGCTGGCCAATCTGGACATCATGGCGGCTGAAAATCTGGTGTCGCGCGTGAAGGACGACATCGGCCCGTATCTGGCGCAAAGTTTTGCCAAGCTCAGTGAGCATCCTTTGGTGGGTCTGGCCGAAACCTGCGGCTTTACCGCCGGGCTGGTGCTGGTCAAAAACAAGCAAACCCGTGAGCGATTCAATCCTGAGGATGCCGTGGGCATGCTGTGCCGGGGTCATTGCTTCCGCAATGGCCTGATCATGCGCGCTGTGGGCGACCGCATGATCATTGCGCCGCCGCTGGTCATGACGCATGCCGACATGGATGAAATGCTGCGTTTGATCTGGCTGGCGCTAGACCTGACACATGCGCAATTGCTGCGAAAAGGCCTTTTGTAATTATTTGCCAAAATTGTTTTATGGTCTGATTATTGCCAGGCTATAAACTGTAGCTGGCTACAATTTTTTTCATTTATCTGGAGTGTTTTTCATGTCGAAAAAGTACCTTTGGTCATTGGCGCTGTCAGCGCTGGTTTTGGCGGCTTGTGGCAAAAAAGAAGAACCACCCGCACCGGTGTCGACCCCGGCACCGGTGGCCAGCGCACCGGCATCAGCACCGGTGGCTAACACCGAAGAGAAAGTGCTCAATATTTACAACTGGGCCGACTATGTGCCTGAAGGCATGATTGCCGCGTTCGAGAAAGAAACCGGTATCAAGGTCAATTACGACACCTTTGAGACCAACGAGGCGCTGCATGCCAAACTGGTGGCAGGCAACACGGGCTATGACATCGTGGTGCCTGGTTCGGTGTTTGCCAAGCCGCAAATTGAAGGCGGTTTGTTTCACGAGTTGGACAAGAAAAAAATCCCCAACCTGAGCAACCTGGATTCGGCCATCATGGCAACCCTGGCCAAAAACACCGACCCCGGTAACAAGCATTTGGTGCCGTGGGCCTGGGGCTTTACCACCGTGGGTCTGAATGTCACCAAGGCCAAAAAAGCGCTGGGCAACCTGCCCATGCCGGAAAACGCCTGGGATTTGGTGTTTGACCCCAAGTACACCGCCAAGCTCAAGTCCTGCGGTATTGCCTATCTGGATTCACCCACTGAAATCATGCCAGTGGCGCTGCACTACATTGGCAAAGATGCGTATTCCAACGATGCGGCAGACTACAAGCTGGCTGCTGCCATGCTGGCCAAGGTGCGCAAAGACGTTCGTGTCTTCAGTTCGACCATGATCGACGACATTGCGAGTGGCAAGGCTTGCGTGGCGATTGGCTGGTCGGGTGATATCAATATTGCGGCCAATCGTGCCAAAGAAAACAAGTCAAAAGACGAAATTGTCTCGCTGCTGCCCAGCACTGGCGCGCTGATTTTCTTTGACACCATGGCCGTCACCAAAGATGCCAAGCACCCCAACAATGCCCATGCGTTCATTGACTTTTATCTGCGCACCGAAAACGCCGCAAAGATGACCAACGAGATGAACTACCCCACCGCCAACAAGGCCGCCCTGGATAAGATCAAGCCTGAAATTTCCGGCAACAAAAGCATTTTTGTAGAGGCCGACTACTTTGCCAAGATGATTGCACCGAGCAGCTTCAGCAACGAGGCCCGTGAAGCCATGGCCAACGCTTACAACGGTTTCAAAAAAGGTAAGTAATTTGCGGCGTTGTTAGTACTTGGGGCTGTTTGTACGCACAAGGTATGAGCAGCCCTTTTTATTGTCTGAACACAAGTATTCCCGATACACAAGGCTCACGCATGGCTGACACTGGCACAAAAGAAAACTATCTCGTCACTGAGAAACTGGTCAAGCGTTTTGATGAGGCGGTGGCGGTCGATGAGGTCAACCTGTCGATTCGGCAAGGCGAAATATTTGCCTTGCTGGGCAGCTCGGGCTGCGGCAAGTCAACCCTGTTGCGCATGTTGGCAGGCTTTGAGACACCGACATCCGGGCGCATTTTGTTGGCTGGCAAAGATGTTGCCAAGCTGGCACCCTACGAGCGGCCGTTCAACATGATGTTTCAGTCGTATGCGCTTTTCCCGCATCTGGACATCTGGGAAAACATCGCCTTTGGCCTGAAGCGCGAAGGCTTGCCAAAGGCCGATGTGAAGCAGCGTGTGGGTGAAATGCTCGACTTGGTGCAGTTGGGCACCTACGCCAAACGCAAGCCGCACCAGCTCTCGGGCGGGCAGCAGCAGCGCGTGGCGCTGGCGCGCAGTCTGGCCAAAAAGCCCAAAGTGCTGCTGCTCGACGAGCCACTGGGTGCACTGGACAAAAAACTGCGCGAGCAGACCCAGTTTGAGCTTGTCAACATCGTCGAAAAAGTGGGGGTGACGTGTGTCATGGTGACGCACGACCAGGACGAAGCCATGACCATGGCCGGGCGCATTGCCGTCATGAGCAAGGGTCGTGTGCAGCAGGTGGGCACGCCCAAAGATATCTATGAGTACCCGTGCAACCGATTTGTGGCGGACTTCATCGGCAACGTCAACATGTTTGACGGCAAACTCAGCATTGACCAGGCCGACCACTGCGCCGTTCAAACCCAAATTGGCGAGGTGCGCATGGGCCATGGTGTCAGCGCCTCGCTGGGCATGCTGGTGGCTGTGGCAGTGCGACCTGAAAAGGTCAGTATTGCCAAACAGCGCCCGGCGGATGTGGGCGAAAACCTGTTCTTTGGCCGGGTCAAGGAAATCGCCTATTTCGGGTCGTACAACAACTACATTGTGGCTACCCCGCAGGGCAAGCGCGTGGAAATCACCGAGCCCAATGGCTCGCGCCACGAGCGGCTTGACATCACCTGGGAAGATGATGTCTTTTTCTGGTGGGACAACACCGACGCCGTGCTGTTGCGCGACTGAAAGGGCCCTCATGAGCAAGCTGATGATTCCCGTGCCAGGCAGGCGTTTTGTGATCGGTGTGCCTTACACCTGGCTGGTGATGTTTTTTCTGGTGCCATTTTTGATTCTGCTGTACATCAGCTTTGTCGACATGGGCAACGATATTTCGCCGTTCAAACCCATCTGGGATTCGAACACCGGGCTGCTTCACCTCAAATATGAGAACTACGGGTCTATTTTTCGCGCAGGTGATGGCAGTGGCTTGTTCAACACCATTTACATCGAAGCCTATGTCCGCTCAATCTGGTATGCGCTGTGTACGGCCGTGCTGTGTCTGGTGATTGGCTACCCATTTTCATATTTCATTGCACGCGCCAAACCCAGCGTGCGCCCGGCGCTGTTGATGATGGTGATGTTGCCATTCTGGACCTCGTTTTTGCTGCGGGTCTACGCCTGGAAAGGCATTCTGGCTGACCAGGGTGTGCTCAACCGTCTGCTGATGAGTCTGGGTGTGATCACCGAGCCGATTCAGATGCTCTACACCAATGTGTCGATGCTGGTGGGCATGACCTATGTGTATTTGCCGTTCATGGTGCTGCCGCTGTATGCCAATTTGGTCAAGATGGATGTCCGGCTGCTTGAGGCCGCCTACGATTTGGGTGCCTCGCCGTTCAAGGCGTTCTGGCTGGTGACGGTGCCGTTGTCCAAGGCCGGCATCATTGCCGGTTTCATGCTGGTGTTCATTCCATCGGTGGGTGAATTTGTGATTCCGTCCTTGTTGGGCGGGCCGGAAAACATCATGATCGGGCGCGTGGTGTGGGACGAAATGTTCACCAGCAACAATTGGCCCCGGGCATCCGCCCTGGCGGTGGTGATGATTGGGCTGATCGTCATTCCGCTGGCCATTTATTACCACTCCACCGCCGATGCGGCCGAGCCGCACACATGAGGAATCTTCCATGAGCAATGCAGTTAATCGGTACTTTGGCAAAGCCTGGATGGGGCTGACTTTTTTGTTTTTGTATTTGCCGCTGTTTTTTATGGTGGTGTTTTCCTTCAACAGCACGCGCCAGGATGCCGAGTTCACCGGGTTTTCGCTGCGCTGGTATGAGGCCTTGATGCGTGACACCAAGATCGTTGAAGGCTTCTGGTTGTCGCTCAAGGTGGCCACGGCGGCGGGTCTGGCCTCGGCGATACTGGCCACCTTTGCCGCTTTTGTGCTGGTGCGCTATCGGCGCTTTCCGGGGCGCACCCTGTTCTCGGGCATGGTCAATGCGCCGCTGGTGATGCCCGAGGTGGTGATTGGCCTGTCGTTGCTGCTGCTGATGGTGGGCGTGCAAAACGCTTTTGGCTGGCCGCAACGCGGCATGCTGACCATCGTGCTGGGGCACACGCTGTTGGGCATGGCCTATGGCATGGTGGTGATCCAGTCGCGCCTGCTGGAGATGGACCGCGCCATTGAAGAGGCGGCCATGGACCTGGGTGCCAGACCAATCCAGGTGTTCTTTTTAATCACCATGCCCAACATTTTGCAAGCCATTTTTGCCGCCTATTTGCTGGCGTTTACCTTGTCGTTTGACGATGTGGTGATTGCCGAATTTTTGTCGGGGCCGGGCGTGAACACCTTGCCGCAGGTGATTTTTGGTTATGCCAGGCGCGGTATCAATCCGACTATTTATGCGGCTGCTACCTTGCTGATTGTGTCGGTGACGGTGGTGGTAGTGGGTTATAGCGTGTGGGTGGCGCGCCAAACCCGCCGGCGCGAGCGCGAGATTGCGGCAGCGACCCGAGCTGAGACAGCGGCGTTGCAAGGCAGTTGATGCAGTTTGCCCAGTAACTACTCAGGTCTTGTGCCTACGGAAAGCCCCAAAAGGGGCGAATGCCCCCGGTTGACTGGGCAGATGTCGCGCCTCCCGGCGCTCCCTATCAAGGGGATGCAAGGGCTGGGCTGAGTAGTTGCCTGGCCCAATCGTCCATATTTTGAGGAGAATCCGATGACTGAACAAAAATTTGACGGCCGTGCCCTGATCAACGGCGCACGGGTTGCGGCCCTTGACGGGCAAAGCTTTGACTGCATTTCACCCGTGGACGGCCGCCTGTTGACGACCGTGGCACGCTGCGGGCAAGCTGACATTGACGCGGCAGTCGTAGCGGGCCGCGCGGCCTTTGACGACAAGCGCTGGTGCGGGCTGGCTCCCGCTGCCCGCAAGCGCATTATGATCAAATTTGCCGACCAGTTGCTGGCCCACGCCGATGAATTGGCGCTGATGGAAACGCTCGACATGGGCAAGCCGATTCAATATGCCCGCGCAGTCGATGTCAACAGCGCCGCCAATTGCATTCGCTGGTATGGCGAGGCAGTTGACAAGATTTACGACGAAATCGCCCCCACGCCCCGCACCGCATTGGCGCTGATTACCCGCGAGCCGATGGGTGTGATCGGGGTCATCGTGCCCTGGAATTATCCGATGATCATGGCCGCCTGGAAGATTGCGCCAGCGCTGGCTGCGGGCAATTCTGTTGTGCTGAAACCCAGTGAAAAATCGCCTCTGACCGCGCTGCGCCTGGCCGAACTGGCACTGGTTGCCGGTATTCCGCCCGGTGTTTTCAACGTGGTGCCGGGTTTTGGCCCCGAGGCTGGCTCGCCCTTGGCGCTGCACATGGATGTCGATTGCATTGCCTTTACCGGCTCGACCCGCGTGGGCAAGCAAATTCATGTGATGGCCGGTCAAAGCAATTTGAAGCGCGCCTGGACTGAGCTCGGCGGCAAGTCGCCCAACATCGTGTTTGCCGATTGCCCGGACCTGGACAAAGCGGTTGAAGCGGCTGTGGGTAGCATCTTCTTCAACCAGGGCGAGAGCTGCAACGCACCCTCACGCCTATTTGTCGAGGCCAGCATTCAGGAAAAATTTCTTGAAAAAGCCGTCGCTATGGCACCGCGCTACATGCCCGCCAACCCGTTGGACAAGGCCACGGTGATGGGCGCGATTGTCGACAAAACACAAATGGACTCGGTGTTGCGCTACATCGACCTGGGCAAAGCCGAAGGGGCTGCTTTGCTGCACGGCGGCGCGCAGGCGCTGGCAGACACCGGCGGCTGCTATGTGCAGCCCACCATTTTTGCCGGTGTCACGCCTGACATGACGATTGCGCGAGAGGAAATTTTTGGCCCGGTGCTGTCGGTGTTGTCGTTCACCGATGCCGCTGATGTGGTGCGCCAGGCCAACCAAAGTGTCTACGGCTTGCAAGCCGCAGTGTGGACGCGCGACATCAACAAGGCCCTTGGCGTGGCGCGTGCCCTGCGCGCGGGCACCGTGCATGTCAACCAGTACGACGAGGACGACATCACCGTGCCGTTTGGTGGCTACAAACAAAGTGGGGTAGGGCGCGACAAGTCGCTGCACGCGTTTGACAAGTACACCGAAACCAAGACCACCTGGATTCGTGTTGACAGCCCGGTTTAGTTGCTATGTATTTTGTAGCTGCTTACGCATATTCCATAAGGGCTAGAGGCCTAAATTTAGACTTTCTGATGCGCACGGAATCCATTGGGCATGGTGAAAGCCTGGTTGTGACTTTGTGGGAGGGCTGGCAAGCCCGAATTCGCGGCTGCCGCCGCTCCTACAAGTGCCAGTCCTATT
>JBBQLQ010000032.1:0-25485 GCA_038328055.1 Burkholderiales bacterium | reverse complement strand
GTAGGTCACCAGAAAAATCACAATCACCACCGCCACCAGCGAGACGATGGCCGGGTACAGCGCGGCACCCATCAATTTGGCTTTGAGCGCCTGCTGCTCTTCCAGGTCATCGGCGAGGCGCTCCAGCACCAAACCCAAATTACCGCTTTGCTCACCGGCACCAATCACCGCCACGTAAATGCTGGAAAACTCGCGCGGGTGCTGCGACAGGGCTTTGGCAAATGAGGCGCCGCCATTGACCTCGGCGCGCAGTGTGGCCACCAGTTCGCGCTCAGGGGCTTTTTCAGCTTCGTCTGAAAGCGAGGCAAGTGCGCGCTCCAGCGGCAAACCCGATGACACCAGTCCGGCCAACTGGCGCGTCCAGATGGAAAGCGCTGTGGCGTTGAAGACGCGCTTGGCGCGTTGCATGCCTTGACCAGAACCCTTGGCACCGGGTCCGCCAGCCGCCCCATCTTGCCCTGCGCCCAGCGCTTGTACCGCCAACGGCACCAGACTCTGGCCCCGCAAAACGCCACGCGCGGCCTTGGCTGAGTCGGCATCAAGCACACCCTTGCGGGTTTTGCCCTGGGCATCAATGGCTTCGTAGGAGTAGGCGGTCATGGGTACAAACAGTCATGCAAGTGCAAATAGTCATACAAATCCAGTTTCAAAATCGCAATTTGTATAGATTCAGACTTCCTGATACGTTTAGGCACAGTTTGCTTTTTTCAGGAATAGGACTGGCACTTGATAGGGAGCGGCGGCAGCCGCGAATTCGGGCTTGCCAGCCCTCCCAAAAAGTAACAACCAGGCTTTCACCATGCCAAATGGATTCCGTGCGGATCAGGCAGTCTGAGATTAGCCTGTCAATCACGCGTCACCCGCAGCAGTTCTTCACGTGAGGTGATGCCTGCGCCCACCAAGCGCTCGCCGTCTTGACGCATCAGCACCATGCCCGAGGCCTGTGCCGCCGCGCGAATGTCGGCCTCTGATGCGCGGCTGTGGATTTGGGCGCGGATGGCATCGTTGGTCACCAGAAGCTCAAAAACACCGCTGCGCCCTGCATAGCCGGTTTGTCCGCAAGTCGCGCAGCCTTTGCCATGACATGACACGCACAGCTTGCGCACCAGCCGCTGCGCCAACACGCCGAGCAGCGAACTCGACAGCAGGAAAGGCTCCACCCCCATATCGGTCAGCCGTGTCACGGCGCTGGCGGCATCGTTGGTGTGCAGGGTAGCCAGCACCAGGTGGCCGGTGAGTGAGGCCTGAATAGCGATCTGCGCGGTCTCGAAGTCGCGGATTTCACCGATCATGATGATGTCGGGGTCTTGCCGCAGGATGGCCCGCAACGCCTTGGCAAAGTCGAGTTCAATCTTCGGGTTGACCTGGGTTTGCCCGACGCCGGGCAGCTCGTATTCGATCGGGTCTTCCACCGTCATGATGTTGTTGCGGCTGGCATCCAGCCGGCTGAGTGCGGCATACAGCGTGGTGGTTTTGCCCGAACCGGTGGGGCCGGTGACCAGCACGATGCCGTGCGGCTGCGCCACCAGGTGCTCAAAGCGGCGCAGCACCTCGCCTTGCATGCCCAGAGCTTCCAGGCTCAGGCGGCCTTCGGATTTATCGAGCAAGCGCAGCACCGCGCGCTCGCCGTGGGCACTGGGAATGGTGCTGACGCGCACATCCACCGCTCGGGTGCCAATGCGCAAGCTGATGCGGCCGTCTTGCGGCAGGCGACGCTCGGCAATGTCAAGCTCGGCCATGATCTTCAGACGCGAGATCAGCGCGGCGTGCAAGGCGCGGTTGGGTTGCACCACCTCGCGCAGCGTGCCGTCCACCCGAAAGCGCACGCTGCTGTGGCGCTCATAGGGCTCGATGTGGATGTCGCTGGCACCGTCACGCGCGGCTTGGGTCAAGAGCGCGTTGAGCATGCGGATGATGGGCGCGTCGTCACTGGTTTCCAGCAGGTCTTCAATGGCGGGCAGGTCTTGCATCATGCGACTCAGATCGGCAACGCTTTCGACCTCGTTGACCACCGCCGCCGCGCTGGATTCGCCCTGCGCATAGACCGCGCTGATGCGCTGCACCAGCGTCGGCATTGGCTGGGTCTGCAAGTGGCTGAGCGGGTATTTGCGCAGCACCTCGCCGATGGCCGCCGGCGTAGACGCGTCGCTGGCCCAGAGATTGAATCGACCGGCATCGTCTTCCAGCAGCAGCTGGTGCGTGCGGGCAAAGGCATAGGGCAAGGGGTAACGCATGTTAGGGTCGCCTCAGCGTGACAAAAAGAAACTTTTCGTCATTGCGAGCGCAGCGTGGCAATCCATGCAGTTTGAATCCATGGATTGCCGCGTCGCTGACGCTCCTCGCAATGACGCGTGTTTCGGTTCTTGGATTGCCGCGTCGCTGACGCTCCTCGCAATGACGCGTGTTTCGGCTTAAGGTCCGTGTGCGGTTTTGAAGCCGAAACGGGAGGCTCGCAATGAAGAGACATTGGGTTCATGGTTTTCTTGGCAACGGCGGCGGTGGCAGCGTGGCCGACGCGTTGATCGGCACCAGGCTGCTGGGCACCGGCTGGTTGTCACGCAAACCCGAGCGCATCAGGTCATAGCGGTCCAGCGAAAGCCGGTCCGAATCCCGCGCATCGCGCACCACCACCGGGCGCAGAAACACCATCAGGTTGGTTTTCTTGCGGGTGCGCGCCTCGCTCTTGAACAGGTTACCAAACAGCGGCACGTCACCCAGGCCGGGCACTTTTTCGGCATTGCCTGAATATTCATCCTGCAGCAAACCGCCCAGCACAACGATGTTGCCGTCGTCAACCAGCACGTTCGATTCAATGGTGCGCTTGTTGGTGGTCGGGCCATTGGCGGCGTTCACGGTGGAGGCCAGCACGCTGGAGACCTCCTGGTAGATTGACAGCTTGACGGTGCCGTTTTCGCTGATCTGCGGCTTGACCTTGAGCGTCAGGCCGACATCTTTGCGCTCAATGGTCTGAAACGGGTTGACCGTGCCGCTACTGCTGCCGGTATTGGTGAACTGGCCGGTGATGAAGGGCACGTTTTGGCCAATGACGATCTTGGCCTCTTCGTTGTCCAGCGTGAGCAGATTGGGCGTGGACAGCACATTGCCGCTGCCCGAATCTTCCAGAAAGCGCGCCAGAAAACCCAGCACATAAACCCCGTTGGTGCGCTGCACGGCCCCGATATTGAGGCCACGCGCCGGTGCCACCGTGCCTGTCGCAGCACCGGTGGCCAGGTTGATGATGTTCTTGCCGCCCGTGCCAAAGTTGCTGCCCAGCAGGCCAATGACCCCGTCGCCCGCACTGCCCAGCGGGCCTTGCCACTGGATGCCAAATTCGGCCGCCTTGTCCTCGCTGACCTCGGCAATCAGGCTCTCCACAAACACCTGGGCGCGCCGGGTGTCGAGCTTGTCGATGACGGCGCGCAGCTGGCGGTATTGCGGCTCGGGCGCGGTGATGATGAGCGAGTTGGTCGCCGCATCGGCCTGAATCTGCCCGCCAGTGGCGCTGCCTGCTGCACCGGCACCAGCCGGGCTGCCTGCGGGTGCGGCCACAGCAGCAGGCCGGGCCTCGCCGCTGAGGGCGGCGCGCAAGGTGACGGCCAGCTTGGTGGCATCGGCATTTTTCAGGTAGACCACATGCACGTTGCCCATCGCGCCGTCGCTGCCCGGCCCATCAGGCTGATCAAGTTTGGCAACCAGGGCACGCACCAGCGCGAGCTGGGCGGCGTTGGCCGCACGCAGGATCAGCGCGTTGGAGCGCGGCTCGGCCATCAGCATGGTCTTGAAGGCGGTGTCGGCTTGGCCCGCCGGGGCCGCGGAAGCGCTTGCGCCGATCAGCCGCAACACCAGCGGTGCCAGGTCGGAGGCAATCGCGTGTTTGAGGGCAATGACCTCAATGTCGGTGGCATTGGCCACATCCATGGCGGCAATGATGCGCGCCATGCGGCGCAGGTTGTCGGCGTAGTCGGTGATCACCAGCGAGTTGTTGCCGGGGTTGGCGTTGATGGTGTTGTTGGGGCTGATCAGCGGGCGCAGCACCGGCACCAGGTTGTTGGCTGATTCAAAATTAAGTTTGAAAATCTGCGTGGCCATCTGGTTGCCGCCTGGCAAGCCAGTGCCGTCGCCGTCACTGACCGTGACCCCGGCACTTTGCAGCTTGGCCTCGGCCTCGGGCACCACCTTGTACAGGCCCGCCGATTCGACCAGCGTGTAGCCTTGAAGCCGCAGTGCCGCGACGAACTGGCTCATGGCCGCAGCCCGGCTGACCGGCTTGTCGGTGACCAGCGTCAGCGTGCCCTTGACGCGCGGATCAACCACCACGTTCCTACCGGTGATGCTGGCAAAGGTGCGCGCCACGGCCTCGATTTCAGCCGCCTGAAAATTCAGCGTGACCAGCTCATCGGCTTTGCCAGCAGCGGCCTTCTGCGCATAAGAATTTACAGGAAACAGGCTTGCAGCCCCCGTGATCATTGCGTAAACAGCTATCAAATATATAGTGTTTTTGAACGCTTTGGGTTTCAGATGTGTCATACGTTTTTCAACCCACTTTGATGATGGACCGCGCGCCGTCGCGCCGCCCGATGATGTTCAACAGATTCGACAGGGCGCCCAGCGATTCTGGCGCGGCGCTGGCCTCCCCGACAAATCGCAACTTGCCGCCCACCCACTCACCCCGGCCCGACAGCTGCAGGCTGCCGCTTAGGGTGGACAGCAGCAATTCTGGCGTGGTGCCGCCACTGAGCGCCAGGCGGTAGCTGCCCATGGGGCGCAGCGTGGTCAGGCGCGAGGACAGGTTTTGCGCATCCAGCTGCAATCGCCCCGCCACCTGCAAACGCCCGGCCACCCAGGTCAAGGTCAATGCCTGCGTGCTTAAGGCCAGCTGGCCCTGGGCCTGCAAGGTGTTCCATGGCGTACCCAAACCCGCCAGCACCTGGGCCGGCCACTGCGACTGGCTGTCAGACAATGCGATGCGCAAGCCGCCCCACACCGGTGACAGTTGCCACAACCAGGGCTGCTGCAGACAACAATCAGCGCTAAGCTGCAGCCCCAGACCAAAGACCCCATTGACCGCGCCGGGACGCACCGTCCAGTTCAGGCGACCCGGCAAAGTGGCACTGTCCTGGCTACCGTTGCCACCGGCCAGGGTCAGCCGGGCCGACCCGTTCCACAGCGTGCCGCGGGCCTGCTCCAACAACAACTGGCCACCGCTGGCCTGACCTAGCGCACCTGTCAACCAGCGCGCTGGCGCAAACAACACCACGCCGACCAGCAAGCCCAAGCAGAGTCCGCCCACAGCCCAGGCCCAGGAAATACCGCCGGTGCGATGCCCCACGCGTTGCCCCAGGCGTTGATGTGATGGCAGGGCAGTCATGCAGGTCGCCATGGGGTGATCATTGCGCAGCCAGCGTGAACACAACTGCGCCGTCCCAGGTGGCGGCGGCGCTGCGCTTCAAATGCACCTCGCTCGGCACCGCATGGGCGTTCTGGCGGGCGTTTGACAGCCACTGCGCCAGCGCCAGCGCCGACACGCCTTTGAGGGTGACCGTGACCCGGTCCATTTGCTGTGCCATCTGGGCTACGCTGCCCAAGGGCTTGACCGAGGCTTGCAGCGCACGCTGCATCTCCCCGGCATCCAGCGTGGGCAAGGCCTGCAACGCCTGGGCTTGTGCCTGCAGCTGTTGCATGTGTTGCAGCTCGGCATCAAGCGCCAGGTGCTGACCCTGTGCAGATTTCAACACCGCCAGCGCCGGGGCCACAGCCACCAGCCACAGCAGCGCCAGTGTCACCAGCGCGGCAGCAATCAGCAACAGGCGCTGCTCCCGCGCCGATGTGGCTTGCCAACGGGCGCGCACATTCATCCATAAACTCATGGCTTGGCTCCCGGCCCGATCAGCCATTGATCACCCTGCAGGCGGACCGACAAACCCTGCGCTTTCAACCTGGCCTGCAACTCTGATTGCACTGGTGCAGGCAGCGCTGGCCCGCTCAAACGAACTTCATTTGCTACATAATCAATAGCTGTTAGCGCATACTCTACGGGGGCTAAAGCCGAAAATGATGACAAAATACTTTCCAGATCGGTGCCTGCCGGTGTACCGCTGGCGCGCTGCAGGGTGGCCACTTCGCGGGCCATTTGCAGGGGCGCATCCACCACCACCGCGATTTTGGGAAAAGTGTCGGTCAGCACAGTGCGAATGTGCTGGCGCTGCGCTTGCAGACTGGACTGCTCATGCAGAGCCCAGGCGTTGAGCCCCAGCAGATTTCCCGCCACCAGTGCCAGCAATGCCCAGCGCGCCGCACGCCACTGCGGCGCGCGGGTAAAGCTGGAAAAACCTTTGCCCAGCGCCGCCCAGCGCCGGTCACGGCTGGCGTGGGCCAGGTCAAACTGCGCCAGGTCCCAGGGCGACTGGGCCGCTTGCAGCAGTCGCTGCGCGCGCTGCAGCAGCATGGCCGGGCGCTTGAACCATTGCTCGGCCAGCGCGGCGGCAGCGGGCTCGGCCAGAAGCTGCGTGCCAGCCGACTCAAACAACGCCGCTGTCGCACTTGACAGCCCGGCGGCCAGCACGCCCATACGCTCGGTGGGCAAAGTCTGTACCAACAGGCCAACCAGCTGCGCTGAATCGGCATCCCCCGTGACATAAACCGCATCCGTCAACTGCTCTGGCGTGAGTTCGGGCACGATACGGGCGACCTCATGGCCCGCTGCAGCCAGCACTGCCAGGCTCGACTTCAGCCAGGCACGGTCACACGCGGCCACCCACACGGGTGCGCCGACAACCGGCTGTGGCGGCAATGCCAGGTGCAGTTGCGCCGGGTCGTCAAGCAACTGGTCTTCCAGCAAGCCATCCAATATGGCCCGCAAGCGCGTGGTACCGCGTTCACCGGACATCGGGCGCGGCAGGCTGCCCTGGGGCAACTGCAGCCGGTGCCAGGACAGCGCCTGTGCCGGCACCACGGCCACCACTTCGGTCTGCCGATCCGGTCGCGTGGGCAGCAGGTCGAGCGGCACGCTGGCGTGGCTGGCCACTGTGCTGCCGTCAGGGCTGAGCACATAGTCAAACTGCGACGCGTTGTCAGCAGCGCCCAGCGGCAGGAACAGGATCAGTAAAGTCATAGGTAGGGGGGCGAATCATTGTAGGGGCGTGTTACCAGCGGGCACCACCTGGCGCGAGCGGCGCAGGGTTTTCACTTCCAGCCCGTCACGCTGCAGCACAGATTGCTCTTGCAGCGTGGCCTGACCAAGCCGCAACTGACCTGTGACACTGAAAAAACGCGAGGCAATGCCGTGCAGATTGCTGTCAAAGCGCACTTGCGGGTTGTCAACCAGTTTGTCAGCGTCCATCAGCGTGTCCATGTGGCGGGCCGCGCGCGCCTGCACCAAGCTTTGCGCTTGCGCCATGTCCAGGCCCGCTACGCTGGCCAGCAGCACCTCGGGCGAAGCGGTGTTGAGGTTGACCGGGGTGCGCTCAGGCAGCAAGGTAATAAAAGGCCGCAAAGTTTGCAGCGTAGTGTTTGAGAGCCCCAGCCAGACCAGGTCGGGCACGGTTTGCGGCCACAGCGGCATCTGCGCGCCGGGTTTGGCGCTGGCCGGGTCGCTGGCACGCAGCAGGGCTTGGGCCATCGTCTGCAACTCGGACTCAGGCAAATTCAGGTGCTTGAACAAACGCCCCCAGGCCGCCATGCTGGGTTCGTGCAGCTTGCCGTTGTCAAGCAGGTTGATGACATTCAGGCGGGCCTGCAGGTCTTGCATGTAGCCCGCCAAAAAGGCCTGATCCCCGGCATCGGCATCATCGCCCACCAGCGCCTGGCCACGCTCGGCCGCCAAAAAGGTGGACAGGCGGGCCGGCTCCAACGGCACCGCCCAGGGTTCGGCCAAGTAGTCGGCGCCACCCTGGCGCGCGTCTTCACGCAGGATGAGGCGCGCCCAATCCAGCGCCCCGGTAAGAATCCAGGCCGACTGCACGCGGGTGCGCTGGGCCGATTCGACCTCAATGCCACGCCACTGCTGCCACAACATGGCAGAAGCCAGCGTGGCCACCAGCACCACAGTCAGCATGGCCGTCAAAATGGCGGCCCCACGCTGCCTGGGCAGGGTTTGCGACCTCATTTACCACCCCCAATGATTGGGCGCACCCAGTCACGCGTCAGCGTGCCACTGATGGCCTGCCCCGCAGACAAGGTCAGCACCAGGCGCACACCCTCGGGCAGACCCAGCGCCGTGCCCGCCAAGGCCGCGCCGGTTGTGGCGCTGGCCGCCACCCCCGCACTGCGGGCTGGAGCGACATCTGCCGGGTCGGCACTCGACAGCGGATTGGTCCAGGCGTTGCTGCGGTAGAAAAAAATCTGCCACTGCGTCAGTGCCACCGTGCGCACCTCACGCAAACGGTCGTCGTCGCTGGGGTTTTGCGCCCACAGCGCGGCTTTTTGCCAGGCCAGGTCAAGCGCTTGGCGGTCAGTCAAGCTTGGCGACTGCCAGCGCAGCCACTGGCCCTGGCCGTCGATGCTGCGCCGCGCCCATGCCACCACGTGCAAACCGTCGCCAGGTGCCAAACTGCTGCGTCGCACCATGCGCAGCGCGCGACCATCCCAGTCGAGCCCTGACAGATTTGGTTGTTGTTCAATCGCATCCAGATCGGCACCCCACTGCGCCAGCGTGGCCTGCAGCGCCAGTACATCGTCAGAGCGCTGCTGCAACTGGGTTTGCGCGCGGCTGATACCGTCTAGGCCGCGCCAGCTCAACACCGCCATCAGCGCCATCAGGCTGATGGCCACCAGCAGCTCAATCAGCGTAAAGCCGCGTTGTCTGGGGACTGCTTTCATGTTTGTGAATTAATTGAATTAATTGGGGTCAGATAACGATTAATTATCGATTCAAAACTGCCGTTAGCTCTTATATTCAGTGGTTTGGCAGCTACTGAAAAAATAGCGTCGTTTTTTGATTGACGTAGCTTTCCCCCACTCTCTCCCCCCGCCCTCTCTCGCCCCGCCGGGCGAAAGAGGGAGCTAACAGCCCTATTTGGCCAACGATTTTGAGTCACAGCGTTCAACGCCACGGCTGGTTGCTGCTGCTGTTGCTGGCTTGCCGACACTTGCGCTTGACCCAACACATCGCTGCGTTTAGTGAATTAATTGGGGTCAGATAACGATTAATTTTCGATTCAAAACTGCCGTTAGCTCTTATATTCAGTGCGTTGGCAGCTACTGAAAAAATAGCGTCGTTTTTTGATTGACGTAGCTTTCCCCCACTCTCTCCCCCCGCCCTCTCTCGCCCCGCCGGGCGAAAGAGGGAGCTAACAGCCCTATTTGGCCAACGCTTTTGAGTCACAGCGTTCAACGCCACGGCTGGTTGCTGTTGCTGCTGCTGTTGCTGGCTTGCCGACACTTGCGCTTGACCCAACACATCGCTGCGTTTAGTGAAATGAAACGTCAATACCGATCGGCAGCCAGCCTGCGCTAGTGCGCAACTGTCAACGATAGCCACATCAAATCCCAATCGCCCAGTTGGCCAGCCGCCTTGAACTTGGCCCCTTAAAACACATGGCCAAATAGGGCTGTTAGCTCCCTTTTCCGCCCGGCGGGGGGAGAGAGTGGGGGAAAGCCACGGTGTCTGCAAGGCCCAAGACGCTTCAAAAGCATGGCATCCGGCCAACATCAGTAACGCCCCAGCACGGTGGTCAGCCGCCAGATCGGCACATCGCCGTCCATCACCTGCGCGTCGACCCGACGAAAGTTGGGGTTGGGCGTGGGCCGCACCGCCAGCGCCACGCTCAAGGTTCGACCAGCCTGATCACATTCGACCACGCTGTCACCCACGCCCGGCATTTGCCGCATCAGCCGCAGGTTGACCAGCGCATTTTCGGCGCACAGCTGCGCCAGCACCATGTCGGACTGGCGTTGCGCATGGCGGGTCAGCGCGCCGGTGGCCTGCAGTCCGGCCATCAGCGCAATGGCCACAATGCCCAACGCCACCAACACTTCCACCAGCGTAAAACCACACATGTGTACTGAAGGGTGGCGACGCTTCACGGGGCTCCATCCGCCACGGCAAACGGCCGCACACCGTCGGTTGCCAAGCGCACGAATTTGCCGGGTTCACTGCGGGAAAAAAGCGTGAGGGCCTGCGGCTCGATGATCGGATCGGGCCCCAGCACCAGCGCGTTTTGGCCGGCCACTGCTGGCTGATTTTGCACGAGCGAGGTGCTGTCAACACGGGCGCTGGTGTCCGGGTCTAGCCAGGCTTGCGGCAAATCCTGGTCAGGTTGCCCGGTAAGCACCAGCCCCTCAAAACCAAAGTCATTGCCAGCCACACGCCAGCGCACCGGCGCCCCGCTGACCTGCGAGCGCACCCGGGCTGATTCCAGCAGCGCCGCCAGCCGCAGCGCCTCGCGTTCCAGCCGGGTTTGCGTGCCGTCGCGCATGGCAAAGCCAACACCCGCCGAGGCAAACGCCACGATCGCCAGCACCACCAGCAACTCCAGCAGCGTGAAGCCGCGGCCAGACCGGCAAGGCTTACGGCTGCCAGCTGCCAATATCGGCATTGTTGCCTTCGCCACCCGACTGCCCGTCGGCACCGTAAGACATCACGTCCACCTCACCCTTGATGCCGGGATTCAGGTACACATAGGGGTGACCCCAGGGGTCTGCGGGCAACTGGTCCAGGTAAGTTTTCCAGTTGGAGGGCACCGGCGGCGCAGTGGGCTTGGCCAGCAAGGCTTGCAAGCCCTGCTCGGCGCTTGGGTAGCGCATGTTGTCGAGTCGGTAAAGCTTGAGCGCCTGCATCAGGTTGTGTACATCGGTTTTGGCGGCAGTCACGCGGGCATCGTCGGCACGATTGAGCACATTGGGCACGATCAGCGCGGCCAGTACGCCGATGATGAGCAGCACCACCATCAGTTCGATCAAGGTGAAGCCGGCCTGCAGGCGGCGGGCCAGGGTGGCAAACCGTGCGTTCAAATGAAGAGAGGGGTGTCGGTGGGTCATGGCCTGGGTGTCAAAGGGGTTGCGGTGTTGCGATGATAATCTCGCGCATGCAGAGCTTACTCCCCCCTCCAAGCACTAACCTCTGGCTGATACGTCTGCTTACGTTTGCATTGGCTGCACTGGCCGCAGCCAGCGCAGCCTATTGGGCGTTAAAGTGGCCCGGTGCATCCACCCCCCTGCGCAGCAGCATAAGCGCCCCCCAAATACAGCCCATTGACAGCGCCAAAATTGCCCAATTGCTGGGTGCTCGCCAAGGTGCCCCGGGCGATGCGGCACCGGTGGCCAGCGCGCAAAGCAATTACAAATTGCAGGGTGTCATTGCACTGGGCGGGCCGGGGAAAAGCACCGCTAGCGGCAGCGCCCTGATTGCGGTGCAGGGCGCGCCCGCCAAACCCTATCGAGTCGGCGACAGTGTCGCTGAAGGGCTAGTGCTGCAGTCCGTCAAGGCCCGCAGCGTTGGCCTAGGGCCCAGCCTGCAAGACGCTGCCACCCTCACCCTCGAACTTCCACCTGTACCAGGCCTGCCATGAGTCCAACACCTAACTACCAATTCGAGGTTCGGGTCAAGCCGCGCTACATTGCCGACCAGTCGTCACCGGCAGATGGCCTGTATTTTTTCACTTACACCATCACCATCCGCAACACCGGACAAGTGGCGGCACAGCTGATTTCGCGCACCTGGAACGTCAACGATGCCAATGGCCACACCGAAAAGGTCAAAGGTCTGGGCGTGGTGGGCCACCAGCCACTGCTGCAGCCCGGCGAAGCTTTTGAGTACACCAGCGGCACGCGCTTGCGCACACCTACCGGCACCATGCACGGCAGCTATTTTTGCGTGGCCGACGACGGCGAAAAGTTTGACGTGGACGTGCCGATGTTTGTGCTGGATGCCTTGAGCCCCGGCGGCGGCAGGCGCACGCTGCATTGAATCCTGGCTGATGGCCCGCCCCCAACACGATCTGTCCGAACTGCTGGATGCGCTGGACCCCGATGCCAGTCTGGTGCAGCGCCACCTCTGGCTGATCAATCTGATCGCCTGGATACGCGGGGGCGGCAACTCGACACCCCAATCCGTCGCCCGCGTCACCCTGCTGCTCGACACCCTGCAACAGCGCCCGCAGACCCGTTACCAATTGCAGCTTTGGTGGCAAGCTTTGCTAGACACGGTCGATGCAACAGCCTTGCTGGCCGACTTTGGCTTTGCCGCGCGCAGCGCGCTGGCCAGCGAGCTTTTTGAGCGCATGCGCCTGAAACTGCTGCCCGGTACGCCCGAGACGGCTGATGCATCGGCCCTGTTTTCACTGGTGCTGGCCGATGCCTTTGATGCCCGCTGGATTGCCGCGCTGGACAACAGCACACTGACGCGCCTGGCCGACTTGCTACAGACACCTGTGCAGGCGGCCGACGCGCCCGAGCCAATTGACTCGCCCGTGTCACCCTGGCAAGCCAGCGTAATGGAAGCTATCACCTTTTGCACCAGCCAGATTCGCGCAGCGGGCTTCTCGCCCGAGTTGCGCCTGCGCATGAGCGCACCAGCCCGAGAAGCCCTGCCGTTTCACGCGCTCGATGCCGACCTGCACGCACTGCACACCGCCTGGCTGGCCAGCCCCAACCAGTCCAGCGGCGCGCGCGAGCACGCGCTGTACCACTTCCAGAGCCGCCTGGAGGCCTGCCGCCAAGCCGCCGCATCGGTCTACACCCATCTGGATGCACACGGCATTTCGGTCAATCTGGTGTTTCAGTTGCGCCAATTGCGCGCTCGCGTGTTGCGCATCCGCGCGCTGCTGGACTGCCTGTTTTCTGATACCCCACAGGCCCACACGGCTGCACTGGTGGCCAATCTGGTCAAGGCCGGCCACGACCGGCGCAGCCTGCGCGTGCTGATCGCCGCCAACACCTCCATCCTGGTGTCCAAAGTGGCAGACCGCTGCTCGGAAACCGGCGAGCACTACATCAGCCGCAGCATTGAAGAGCACCGCACGATGCTGCGCAACGCCGCCGGTGGCGGTGCTGTCATCGCTGTCACCACCTGGCTGAAATTCATCGTGCTGGCGATGGGCTTGTCGGCGTTTTGGGGCGGCTTTTTTGCCGGCATGAATTACGCTGTGTGCTTTGTCTTCATCCAGCTGCTGCACTGGACAGTGGCCACCAAACAGCCCGCTATGACCGCACCGGCCATGGCCGCCAAGTTGCGCGACATCAACGCCCCGGGAGCGATTGAGCGCTTTGTTGATGAAGTGGCCAACTTGGTGCGCTCGCAGATCGCCGCCATCATAGGCAATCTGGCGCTGGTGACACCCGGGGTGCTGCTCATCAGCGGCGCGCTGTGGCTGGCGTTTGGCCAGCCGATGATCGATGCCAAAACGGCCGAGCATGTGCTGCACGAGCTCACCCTGCTGGGCCCCACGCCGCTGTTTGCCGCCTTCACCGGCGTGCTGCTGTTTGCGTCGAGCATCATCGCCGGCTGGGTGGAAAACTGGTTTGTGCTGCACCGGCTGGACTCGGCCCTGCGCTACAACCCCAGTATCACCGCCCGGCTGGGCCCGGCGCGGGCTGACCGCTGGGCCACTTTCATGCGCAACAACATCTCGGGGCTGGCCTCGAACATTTCACTGGGGCTGATGCTGGGACTGGTGCCCGCCTTTGCCGCATTTTTTGGCCTGGGGCTGGAGGTGCGCCACGTCACGCTGTCCACCGGCATGCTGGGGGCAGCGGCCGCCACCCTGGGGCCTGACTTGTTGCTGCAAGGCGCATTCTGGTGGTGCGTGGCCGGCATAGCGGTCATCGGCGCGCTGAATTTGGGGGTGAGTTTTTACCTGGCATTCAGCTTGGCGCTGCGCGCGCACAGCATCAGCGGCATCGACCGTCGGCGCATTCGCCACAGCATTTTCAAGCGCCTGCGTACCCGTCCACGCAGCTTTTTCTGGCCCGAACCTGAAGCGGCCACGGCCTTGAAAGACGAATCGCACCATGGGTGAATTCGACCTGATTGCGCGCTACTTCAAGCGCCCCACCCAGCGCGCCGCCTTGGGCATTGGCGACGATTGCGCGCTGTTGCAACCCCGCCCTGGCTGCCAACTGGCGATCTCCACCGACATGCTGGTGCAGGGCCGACACTTCTTTGCCGACACCGACCCGTTCAAGCTCGGCCACAAGTCGCTCGCCGTCAACCTGAGCGACCTGGCCGCTTGCGGTGCCAAGCCGCTGGCTTTCACCCTGGCACTGGCCTTGCCCGAGGCCAATGAAGCCTGGCTGGCCGCGTTTTCAAAAGGTCTGCTGGCGCTGGCCGATGCCCACGGCTGTGAACTGATCGGTGGCGACACCACCGCCGGGCCGCTGAACATCTGCATCACCGTGTTTGGCGAGGTGCCAGTGGTGTCGGGCAAGTCGCAGGCGCTGCTGCGATCCGGTGCGCAATTGGGAGACGACCTGTATGTGAGCGGCACGCTGGGCGATGCGCGTCTGGCGCTGGATGCGTTGATGGGCAAAATCAGCTTGCCTGATGACGTGCTGGCCACCGCCCGGCTGCGGCTTGACATGCCGACACCCCGCGTGGCACTGGGACTGGCGCTGCGCGGCATTGCCACAGCGGCCATTGATGTCAGCGATGGCCTGTTGGGCGACCTGGGTCACATTCTGGAAAGCTCGGGCATCGGCGCCACGGTGAACGCCGAATACGCTATTGAATTAATAGCCGCTTACGCATATTCCATAAGGGCTAGAAGCCAATTCACTATAAATTTATCAAACCAGCAATGGCGCGCCCTGGCGCTCGCTGGCGGTGATGATTACGAGCTGCTGTTCACCGCCCCGCCCAGCCAGCGCCAGGCGGTAGCGGCTGCGGCCCAAAGCAGCGAAACCCCGGTGACCCGCATCGGGCAGATCAATGCAGAGCCCGGCCTGCGGCTGGTGGACGCCCAAGGTCACAGCCTGCCCAACAGCTACGCCTCGTTTGACCACTTTGCTTAACGTGAAATACAAAGAATCGTCATTGCGAGGCTTTTGCCTCGCAATGACGAATGTTTTGGTTCATGGTCTGTGTGCGGTTTTGATTTTGAAACTGCAAACTCGCAATGACGATTTTTGTATTTCGCGTTAAGGCAGGGCCTGCCATCACGAATTTTGCGCAGACAGCTGTCGCGCCTGCACCCACCCCCGCACCTGCGCGTAGGGGTAATCCTGCAACGCGGCATGGCCGGCCAGGCTGCGGGCCTTCAACCGGGTCAGCAGCGGTGAGGCAATGCCGCACAAAAAGCGCGTCAGACTCTCGGCGCTGATCGGCGTTTTTTGCTGCGTCTGATGCCGCGCCATGACCGCAGCACACAGCGCGTCAAAGTCTTGCCCGTCCAGTGGCGGCAGCGGTGCAGCGGCGGGCAGTTGCGCCACCTGGCCCCGGCACACCGAGCAATGGCCGCACTGCAGCGGAGCCTGATCATCGCCAAAATACGCCGCCAAGCGCTGGCTCAGGCATTGCGCGCTGGCCAAAAAATCCAGCATGGCGTGGATGCGCGTCACCTCGCTGCGCTCTTTATCAGAAAAATATGCACTCAGTTGCGCCCCAAGCCGTGCCGCGTCAAAACCGGGCTGAAGCACCGCATACACATCGGTCATCTGCTTGGCCTCTAACGCGATCCAGCCTTTTTCAGCAAAATAATCCAGCGCTTTGACGACCCGGCTGCGATCAGCCTGATGGCGCTGGTACAGCACCTCAAAATCCAGCGTGCACCAAGTGCGGGCGCGTGCCGAGCAGTCAAGAATCGCCTGCACAAACTGCGCGCGCTCACCGCTGAAATTCCTCAGCAGGGCCGCAGGCTCCAGCAGATACTTGAAGCGGTAATCGGCAAAGTAGGCGTAACTGGCGGCGATGATGCCGTGCAATTCAAGCTGCACCAGCAGGGTTTTGAGCGGTAGCAAGCGGATGTTGCTACGCTCCGAAAGCTGGGTGAGCGTGATTTCCCACGGCTGGTTTGGCGGCACAGCTTTGATGGCAGCCAGCACATGCGCAATGCCAGCCGGCTCGGGCGTGTCGCCATAGACAAAGTTTTCCAGCACCTGCAGGCTCTCCAGATTGGCCAGCACCAGACAATGGGCGGTACTGCCGTCACGCCCGGCACGGCCAATCTCCTGGCTGTAGCCCTCGATCGACTTGGGCAGGTCAAAGTGCACCACGTAGCGCACGTCGCTTTTGTCGATGCCCATGCCAAAGGCTATTGTTGCCACGATGCAGCGCACCTCGCCCGCCATGAACTGCTGCTGCGCCGCCTCGCGCACGGGGTGCTCTAGGCCGGCGTGGTAGGCCTGGGCCGCGACACCCTGCTGCGACAGATACTGCGCCACATCTTCGGCAGTTTTTTGCAGCGTCACATAAACGATGCCGCACTGTTGGGCGCGCACCGCCAGCCATTTGGCCAGCCGTGGCAGACGCTCGTCACCCGGCACGGGCACCACCGCCAAGTTCAAGTTGGGCCGGTAAAACCCGGTGCGCACCACGTCCGCTTGGTCAATAGCGAATTTATTCTGCATGTCGGCCACCACGGCGGGCGTGGCGGTGGCGGTGAGAAGCAAGGTTTGTGCAATGCCCAACTGGCGCTGCAACTGTGGCAGCTTCAGGTAATCGGGGCGAAAATTATGGCCCCACTCCGAGATGCAATGCGCCTCATCCACCACCAAGAGCGACATCGGCACCTGGGCGATGAAGCTGCGAAAGCGCTCGTTTTTGAGCCGCTCCACCGAAATCATCAAGATTTTCAGGGTTCCGGCGCGGGCACTGGCCATGACAGCCTGAGTTTCCTCGCGGCTTTGGCTCGAATCAATGCTGGCCGCCGAAATGCCGTGGCGGTGCAAAAAGGCCAACTGGTCTTGCATCAAGGCCAGCAGCGGCGACACCACCAAGGTCAGGTGCGGCAACAGCGTGGCGGGCAACTGGTAGCACAGCGACTTGCCCGCACCGGTCGGAAAAATCGCCACCGCCGAGCGCCCGGCCAGCACCGCGCTGATGACCGGCGCTTGGCCGTCTCGAAACTGGCTGTAGCCAAAAACACGGAAAAGGGTTTGATCCATAAGTACAAATGTCAATTTAGCGCCATGGTAGAGGGCAAATGGCTTTGTAGAAGGCCTGGAAAGCCCGAATTTCAGACTTCCTGATGCGTATAAGCACAATTTGCTTTTTTCAGGAACAGGACTGGCACTTGTAGCAGCGGCAGCAGCCGCGAATTCGGGCTTGCCAGCCCTCCCACAAAGTCACAACCAGGCTTTCACCATGCCAAATGGATTCCGTGCGGATCAGAAAGCCCGAATTTCAGACTTCCTGATGCGTATAGACAAAATTTGCTTTTTTCGGGAATAGGACTGGCACTCACACTGGCACTTGTAGGAGCGGCAGCAGCCGCGAATTCGGGCTTGTGGGAGCGGCGGCAGCCGCGAATTCGGGCTTGCCAGCCCTCCCACAAAGTCACAACCAAGCTTTCACCATGCCAAATGGATTCCGGGCGGATCAGAAAGCCCGAATTTACGGCTTTCTCGGATAATCATCGGTATGGATTTTGAACCTGTGCAAGACATCCCCTCCCGCGAACCTGCCCGCCCACTGGCAGCCGTAAAACCCAGCTTGAATTTCATGCTGGCGCACCCGGCCCACGTCATGGGCTTGGGCTTCGGCGCGGGGCTGAGCCGGGTTGCCCCCGGCACAATGGGCACGCTGTGGGCCTGGGCGACATTCTGGCTGATGCAGCCGTGGATGACGGACCAGAAATGGGGCATTGTCATGGGTGTAGCGCTGGTGTTGGGCTGGTGGGCCTGCACCGTCACCGCCAAAAACATGCGTGTGCTCGACCCGGGCAGCGTGGTGTGGGACGAAATCGCCGCCTTCTGGCTAGTGCTGTGGCTGATCAGCCCGACCGGGTTTTGGGGTCAACTGGTGGCGTTTGCGCTGTTCCGGTTTTTTGATGCCGTCAAACCCGGCCCGGTCAAATGGGCCGACCAGCTGTTTCACGACGTAGACCCCGCCACCGACCCGTGGGCCTGGCGCAAAGCCGGCTGGGGCATCATGCTTGATGACTATGTGGCGGCGTTTTGCACGCTGCTGGCAGTAGCACTGTGGCGGGTTCTGTGATGCCTGTAAATGCTGATTTACTATTAAATAAAGAGCTGTCTACGCACGTAGTATCAGGGCTACTGGCTGATTTGTTAGTACAGAGGAGCTGGATGCTGGCCACCGCCGAAAGCTGCACCGGCGGCCTGATTGCCAGCGCCTGCACCGACCTGCCCGGCTCCAGCGCCTGGTTTGAGCGCGGTTTTGTCACCTATTCCAACGCCGCCAAAACCGAACTGCTGGGTGTGGATGCCGCACTGATTGCAACGCATGGTGCTGTCAGTGAAGCGGTTGTGCGCGCCATGGCCATCGGTGCCCTCAAGCACTCAAACGCCCAGGTGGCCATTGCGGTGACGGGCGTGGCAGGACCGGCTGGCGGCAGCACCGAGAAACCCGTGGGCACGGTCTGGTTTGGCTGGGCTACGCCAGCGGGTGTCAGCAGCGCAGTGCGGTGCTTCACAGGCGATCGGGCCAGCATCCGCGCCAGTGCCGCGCTGCACGCCTTGGCCGAGCTGACCTCCCTGCTGCACATAGCCTGATAATCGAAAAACCCCAACCATTGGACATCACCCGTGAAATTCAAACTCCTGCTGACCCTTGCCCTGACAGCTTCTGCCGCATTTTTGACCCCGGCCTGGTCGGCAGCGCCCGCGTCCAGCACCGTCACCGGCGAAGTGCTTGAAGTGAAAAATGTCGCGCCCTACACCTACCTGCGCCTGAAAACCAAACAAGGCGAAAGCTGGGCCGCTGTCAACACGGCCGCCCTCAAGCCGGGGATGAGTGTCACCCTGGAAAATGTGTCGGTCATGAAAGACTTCGAGAGCAAGATACTCAAGAAGACCTTCCCGACCATTCTCTTTGGCACCCTCGCCGGTGCCGGTGGCCCGGATGTCAACCCCAAAACCATGGCCGATGCCCATGGCGGCGTGGCCAAGGCCACTGATACCGGCCCCATCAAGGTGGCCAAAGCCAGCGGTCCCAATGCGCGCACCGTGGCCGAGGTCGTGACCCAGGCAGCCCAACTCAAAGACAAGCCGGTCAAGGTCAGCGGCAAGGTTGTCAAGTACAACGCCAGCATCATGGGCAAGAACTGGATTCACCTGCAAGATGGCACCGGCAGCGCCGCCAGCAACACCCATGACGTTCTGGTGACCAGCACCGCAGAGGCCAAAGTTGGCGAAGTGATCACCATTACCGGCATCGTGCGCAACGACCGCGATCTGGGCGCAGGCTATGTCTACAAGGTATTGGTGGAAGACGCTACGCTGCAGCGTTGAGCGCTGATTTCTGGCCCGCTGGCCGCACGGCGTGCCTGGCGGGGCGGTCAGATGCAGATCAACAGCGGCATCGGCACGCCCTTGGCCGCGAGGAGCGTAGCGACGTGGCGGGCAGCGACGCGGCAATCCAGAAAGTCCGGCAGCCATGATTGCCGCGCTGCGCTCGCTTGTGACGGACTACCTTCAGACTTCCTGATCCGCACGGAATCCATTTGGCATGTTCAAAGCCTGGTTGTTACTTTGTGGGAGGGCTGGCAAGCCCGAATTCGCGGCTGCCGCCGCTCCTACAAGTGCCAGTCCTCCTGAAAAAAGCAAATTTAGCCTATTGGCATGTTGAAAGCCTGGTTGTTACTTTGTGGGAGGGCTGGCAAGCCCGAATTCGCGGCTGCCGCCGCTCCTACAAGCCCGAATTCGCGGCTGCCGCCGCTCCTACAAGTGCCAGTCCTCCTGAAAAAAGCAAATTTTGCCTACACGCATCAGGAAGTCTGACCTTGACACCGTGGTGCTGCTCGGCTCCATCGCCAATCAGCGGCCGGACCCCGGACGCTGGATTTTTGGCATGGGGGCCATGACGGCCGGCCTGCTGTGGTTTTCAGCGCTGGGCTTTGGTGCGCGATTTCTGGCACCGTTGTTTCAAACCACCGCTGCTTGGCGGGTGCTCGACGGGTGCGATTCAAACTGGTGTGCTGTATCGGCTTTGAGGTCAGATCACGATTTTGGCTGCTGGCCGGTGAGCTTGCCAACAGTCGCCCCCCAAAACTCGTGCTCTGACCCCAATGCTTTGACTCTGCTGCACATCACTTTGAATCGCACCCGTGCTCGACAGCTTGATTGCGCTGGTGATTTTCGCGCTGGCAGCGCATGCTGCTGATGCGCTGAACTTGCACAATAATGCAAGCTTGTAACCCACTCTATTTACAGCAAACCTATGCACCCCAACGAAGAAACCATCAGCCGCTTTTACACTGCCTTTGCGGCCCTGGATGCCGACACCATGACCCGTTGTTATGCCGAAGATGCCCGCTTTGATGACCCGGCGTTTTCACTCAAGGGCCGCCGTGAGGTCGGCTGCATGTGGCACATGCTGTGCGATGCAGCCCGCGGCAAGGGTCGACAGGACTGGCGGCTTGAATTCAAAAATGTCCGTACCGACGCAGCCACCGGGGAGGCGCACTGGGAGGCGCATTACCGCTTCAGCGCCACCCGGCGGCTGGTGCACAACATCGTCCTGGCCGATTTCACTTTCACGCCCGAGGGCCTGATTGCCACGCACCGCGACCATTTTGACTTTTGGCGCTGGTCCCGCCAGGCGCTGGGCATGGGCGGCTGGGTGCTGGGCTGGGCCCCGCTGTTCAACCGGCAGGTGCGCAGGCAAACCCGCGCGGCGCTTGATAAATACCTGGCTGACAAGCCTTGAGGCGACAGCCCAGGCCCGCTCGCACTTCTTGCTCATTTTGCCCCTCATGGGCTGCAGCGTCGCAACTATTTAAGCGTTTTAGGCCTCTAGCCCTTATATAACCTGCGTAGCATGCTACTTAATAAGTAGCATAACTTTCAATCGGAACCGCAGCATTTCTTGTATTTTTTGCCGCTGCCGCATGAGCACGGGTCATTACGGCCCGGGGTTGCCACACGGTGCACGGTTTCTACCCGCGCGCCAATGTTGCGCCAGATTTCGCGCAGGTCATACACCGCGTAAATCGCATCGGCAAAGTCGTCCAGACGCTGCTGGCTCATCGTCGCTGGGCCGTCTTCTTCAAACGCGTTCACCGTGGCCGGCTTGGTGTCGTCTTCGGTCAACGTCACGATGGCTTGCAGCGCTGCATCTAGCACCTTGGCCGCGTCACGGTCGCGCGGCGGTGCCCATTCTTCGGGCCAGGATTCGACCGCGTACATGAAGCCAATCGCCCAGATCTGGCCAAACGAGGGCACCGGCGCATCGCCCATCTCGGCGCGCTGCTCGGGGGTCAAAGAAGCGATAGCACCGGCCAGGTCCATCACCTCGGGCTGGTAGGCGCGCTCATCGGCGAGCGATTGCACCTCGACATTGAGCGCCTGGGCCACTTCGTTCCAGCGCTGCGTCCACAAGGTCGTGAAACGCTCAAACTGCGCGCCATCCGCAAACACGGTTGGGGTCACCGCGTCGTCATCACCACCGAGCAACACCGGCAGGTATTCCGAGGGCAAGACGCTACGGCGACAGCAGATCAGCGCGGCCATGAAGCCCTCACAAAACTCCCACTGCGGGATTTCGTCGTCACGCGTGCGCAGGTCGTCCAGCAGGGTGTCGAGTGCGTCGTAATCATCCGGGGTCAGCAGGCCGGATGCTGGTAAAGTTTGTGGATCAGTGGTCATAGTTACGAAGGGCAAAGATAATGAATAGCCCGATTTTGCCTTGTCAAAACCGTTATTCTTCTACCACCTGTGTACTGGAGCCCACCATGCTGAACAAATACGCCTCTTTTCCTGCTGCGCTGTCGCTGTCCACCGCGGTGTTGTTGAGCGCCTGCGGCGGCGGCGGCGGTGGCGGCACAAGCACCGAGATACCAGTGGCCACCGTGCTGACCTATTCGTCGGTGCCGGTCACCATTCCACCGGCGACCTATGCCATGGGCTCTGCCGAACGGGGTGCCTGGAACGTGTTGCAAGAGGCGCGGATACTGTGCGGCTTTGGCTCGCCCAAACAAGATGCCCGGCTGGATGCCGCGGCGCTGGCGCATGCCAGGTACCTGACCGAGATGTCGGTGACCACCACGCCTGAATTTTTGAGTCACTACGAAACAGTCACCAGCAACCGGTATTACACCGGCTACGGCCCGTGGGATCGCACCACTTACCAGCGCTACGGCGACCAGGTGGCGGAAATTCTGGAGGCCACCGTCTGGAATGACGAAGTCGGCAACCCGCCGGTCTTTACACCGCCAGATCAGCGCGGAGCAGCCTCCATGCGCAACCTGCTCAACACCGTCTACCACCTGACCGGTGCCATGTACGACGGTGCCGATGTCGGCTTTGGGGTGGACATCCAGACGGCCGTCAGCGGCACATCCCGGCGTGAGGAATACCGTTTTGGTTCGCTCAACGGCTACCAGACCCAAGTGATTCGGCTGGGTGCCGGTAACCTGGCCACCTACCCCTGTGCCAACAGCATCAACGTGCCACCCGTGTTCGTTCCGGCCTAT
The DNA here is from genome assembly GCA_038328055.1 of Burkholderiales bacterium. Taxonomy (GTDB): domain Bacteria; phylum Pseudomonadota; class Gammaproteobacteria; order Burkholderiales; family Burkholderiaceae_C; genus Rhodoferax. Next base: position 2,959 of record JBBQLQ010000032.1, on the reverse strand, counting down.
GAAAGCCCGAACCCGTTCCCAGCCATGACCAGCACCAGCCAGACCCTTGGGCCGCCGATCTACCTCAAGGTGGACAGTGGCCAGGTGCTGACGCTTGGCACCGCCAGCGTAACGTCAAGCAGCGGTGTTGGTATACCGATCACCGTTCTTACTGCGGCCAATGACCGGCAAAGAGAAATTGCGGCCAATGAGGTATTTGTGGTGCCCAACAACGCCCTCTTGCCCAACACCAACTACCAGGTCAGCCTGAGTGGCATCATCAACAGCACGCGATTCACCCGCAACTTCACCCTGCGCACCGGCCAGTAAACCCACTTCAGGAACTCGATGAAACGCTTGATTGTTCCGTTGCTTCTGGCCGCCAGCAGCTGCCAGGCCTCGCTGTGCGACAGTGGCCTGCGCCAGTCGCCCATCAACATCACGCCAGAAGCGGTCTCGGCTCAAAAGCTGCCCGCCATGCAAGTGGCCTACCGCGCAGTGCCGCTCAAACTGACCAACGACGGCCACACGGTGCGCGTGCGTTTTGACCAGGCCGGGCAACTCGTGCTGGGCCAGGAACACTACAAGCTGCAGCAGTTTCACTTTCACGCCCCGGGCGGCGACCAGCTCAACGGTGAGCACTTTCCCATGTCCGCGCACATCCTGCACCGTGGCGACAAAGGCCAGCTGCTGGCCATCGTGGTGCCGTTTCGCCTGGGGGCTGAAAACGCCTTGCTGAAAGAACTGTTGCCGCTATTCCCCGCCAAAGCCGATGGCGACCACAAGCTGCCCAACGTCCAAATTGATGCCAGCCGCCTGCTCCCCACAGAGCGCAGCTACTACCGCTACAGCGGCTCGCTGACCGACGCACCGTGCACCGAAAACGTCGAGTGGCTGGTGATGAAGCAGCCGCTGGAATTGTCGGCCGCGCAGCTGGCTGCGTGGCACAAGCGCTTTGCCGACAACATGCGCGCCCCCAACCCGCTGCACCAGCGGCTGATTCGCGAAAGCCTGTAGCCAGCGCCGTAAAATGCACCGTTGCTTGCAACTATTTACAAGCGTTTTAGACCTCTAGGCCAATAGATATATGCGCAACACGCTATTTAATTAATAGCATTTACTGAGCCTGATCATGCCGACCCACACCCCCAAACACCTCACGCCACGCCTGCTGGTACTCGCCGCTTTGCTGCCCTGGCTGGCCACCGCCTTGGCCCAGGACGCAGCAAAACCAGCCAAGCCCGCCAAGCCCGGCTACTCAACCGGCATCCCGGTTGCGGTCACGCCTGAGATGACCGGTGCCGGCATCGTTTCGAGCGGCGTTGTGCTGCCGCCCATTCCGCCGGTCACCGGCAATCGCAAGAAACCTGTGGCCTCGTGGGGCAAACCGCTGCCCTACCCGATCATGATTGCCGACCGGCGCAACAACCGGCTGATTGAAATCGCCCCCGACAAAAGCATCGTCTGGGAATTTCCCTCGCCCAGCCTGGCGGTCTACCGCGGCAATGAAGATGTGAACTTCTCACAGGACGGCAGCCAGTTGGCCGTCAGCGAAGAAGACAACTTTGACGTGCACATCGTTGACTACAACAGCCGCGCCCTGACCTGGACCTATGGCACGCCCGACCACCGGGGCAGCGGCAAGAACCTGCTGAACTACCCCGATGACGCGCACCTGCTGAGTGATGGCCAGTTCATCACCGCCGATATTCGCAACTGCCGCATCTTGATCATCGACCCCAAGACCAACGAAGTCACCACCCAGTGGGGCACGACGGGGGTTTGCAAACACAACCCGCCGCACCAGTTTGCCCATGCCAATGGCGCAACACCGCTGGAAAACGGCGACATTCTGGTCACCGAGATCACCGACGCCTGGATTTCACGCATCACGCGTGCGGGCAAGGTGCTGTGGAGCGTCAAGGCCCCGAACATGCGCTACCCGTCGGATGCCTTTCCCACGGTGGACGGCAAGCAGATCATCGTGGCTGATTTCTGGAAGCCGGGCCGCGTGGTGATTTTTGACCCGGCCACCCGCAAGGTCAGCTGGGAATACTTTTACAAGGACGGCGACAAGGCGCTGGACCATTCCTCCATCGCCCGCGAGCTGCCTGACACCGGTGACATTTTGATCGTTGATGACCTCAATGACCGCGTGATCGTGGTCGACCGCAAGACCAAAGAGATCATCTGGCAATACGGCGTGAAAGGCAAAAAAGGCTTCACACCCGGCCTGCTGAACTACCCCGATGGTTTTGACATCGACGTGTTCCGTGACTGGAAAACCGCGCTGAAAAAGTAATGGGGCCAAGCGCTGCTACTGCTGCGGCATGACTTGGGGCAGATACTTTGAACCTAGATTCCTCAGTTGACCGCGCATTTCTTTCAGTAAGTTCAGACTTCCTGATCCGCCCGGAATCCATTGGGCATGGTGAAAACCTGGTTGTGACTTTGTGGGAGGGCTGGCAAGCCCGAATTCGCTTTGTGGGAGGACTGGCAAGCCCGAAATCGCTTTGTGGGAGGACTGGCAAGCCCGAAATCGCGGCTGCCGCCGCTCCTACAAGTGCCAGTCCTATTCCTGAAAAAAGCAAACTGTGCCTATGCGCATCAGGAAGTCTGAAGTTCAGACTTCCTGATGCGCACGGAATCCATTGGGCATGGTGAAAGCCTGGTTGTGAGAAAGCCTGCTTGTGACTTTGTGGGAGGGCTGGCAAGCCCGAATTCGCTTTGTGGGAGGACTGGCAAGCCCGAAATCGCGGCTGCCGCCGCTCCTACAAGTGCCAGTCCTATTCCTGAAAAAAGCAGACTGTGCCGATGCGGATCAGGAAGTCTGAAGTTCAGACTTCCTGATCCGCCCGGAATCCAATGGGCATGGTGAAAGCCTGGTTGTGACTTTGTGGGAGGGCTGGCAAGCCCGAATTCGCGGCTGCCGCCGCTCCTACAAGTGCCAGTCCTATTCCTGAAAAAAGCAAATTGTGCC
>JBBQLQ010000031.1:0-26897 GCA_038328055.1 Burkholderiales bacterium | reverse complement strand
AGCGGGCATGCCGCCCATCATCTGCATGCCGTCCTGCATGGCTTTCTTGTGCTCGGCCATCAGCATGCTGCGCTCAGCCGGGGTCTTGGCGTTCATCATTTTTTCATGCATGGTTTGCATGGCCTTCATATGCGTATCCATTTTGGCCATGTGGTCGGGCATCCCCATGCTTTGGGCCGATGCAAACCATGCATTGGGCCGATGCGTGTCCCATTGGCATGGGCGGAGCTGTGTTGCAGGCGACCAAAAAAGTAGCGCTGGCGAGGATTGCGACAAGTGGAATGAATCGGAAATGGGTCATGACGAACTCCTGAGTGGTTTAGGGAAGAGGGGAACCAGGGAAACATTGAGGAAGAATCCAGACGCGGTGGGCGCTTGCTGTCGGTCATTTGCCACCGCGCTTGAAGATCAGCGCGACCACAGCGACCACAACAACAATCAGCAAAATCGGCATCCATGCCCCGCCGTAGCCACCCATCCAACCGGCACCCCATGAGCCGCCATTCATCATATTGCCGGTCTGCGCCAATGCGATGTCGGTGGTCAGTAGCGCCAGGGCGCCAAATCCAAATGCAGACGAGGGTTTCATAAGTTTTCTCCATCAAAGTTAAGGGTTCAATTTATCTTGGCATTTTCCCGCTGTCCGTGCGCTAGTACACACAAGCGCCCGCGATGACGAACGCGAGGGCGCATGACCATCACCCCTCACTCTTTGCGTCACGCATTTGCCACCCACTTGCTCGAACAGGGTGCCGATGTGCGCTTACGATTCAGTTGCTGCTGGGACACCGTAGTCTGGCCACGACTTCACGTCAGGGGCTTCCCCGTCCCATGCAAGCCGCAGCAGTATCCGACAATCACCATCCCGATGTTCAGGCAGCAATACAGATGAAACCCAAATCCCCCAGCGGCGGGCTGGTCTACAGCACCGACAGTGGCCGCATGTGCCCGCTGTGCCGCCAGCCGGTAAGCGCCTGCCAATGCGACACCGCCAAAGCCAGGCCAGTAACCGACGGCATTGTGCGGGTGTCGCGCGAAACAAAGGGCCGCGCGGGCAAGGGTGTCACGCTGGTCAAGGGGTTGGATCTGGATGAGGCTGACCTAGTGGCTTTAGGCAAACAGCTCAAGACCATGTGTGGTTCCGGCGGCACGGTGAAAGATGGCGTGATTGAAGTGCAGGGCGATCACTGCGAGCGTGTCGTGGCGCTGTTATTGGCCCAAGGGCTCAAAGTCAAAAGGGCAGGCGGCTGATGAATCCCGAAGACCTGCAACTGCTGGTGACACGCAGCATGCCCTTTGGCAAACACAAAGGCTGTCTGATTGCCGACCTGCCGGGCAACTACCTGACCTGGTTTGCGCGTGAGGGTTTTCCCAAGGGAGAGATTGGCCGCTTGCTGGCGTTGATGCACGAAATCGACCACAACGGCTTGTCGGATTTGCTCAAGCCCCTGCGCGGCCAGTAGCCGGTCTTGCTGCTACCGGGGCACGCCACCGGGTTTACACCGCCGTCACCCACAAGCGCTGTCCCGACACCTCCAGGTGCGTCAAATACACCCGCACCTCAAATTCAAGCTGGTGGTAGCGCGGCTCCATGTAGTGGCAAAGCTGGTAAAACGCCTTGTCATGGGCGCGCTCTTTCAGGTGCGCCAACTCGTGCACCGTGATCATTCTCAAAAATTCATCAGGCGCATTTTTGAACAGCGATGCCACGCGAATCTCGCGTTTGGACTTGAGCTTGTTGCCCTGCACGCGTGAGATGGTGGTGTGCGTGCCCAGCGCGTGCTGCACCACTTGCAATTTGGCATCGAACGCGACTTTGGCCAGCGGCTCGGCCCCGCGCAGGTGCTCGGCTTTCAGCGCCTGCACATAGTCAAACAGCGCGCGGTCGGTGCGAACAGCGTGGGCTTGCGGGTACTTTTTTAAAAGCCAGTCGGCCACGCGGTCTTCTTGCAGCAGCAGTTCCACCTGCGCCAGCGTGTCTGGTGCGTAGCCTTGCAGGTAGCGCAGTGGCCGGTTGCTGGCTTGATTTGCTATATTATTAATAGCTATCTACGCAATCTATATAAGGGCTAGAGGCCTATTTTTCTTAAACTTCGCGGCGCAGGGCCGGAAACAGGATGACATCACGAATGCTGGCGCTGTCGGTCAGCAGCATCATCAGCCGGTCAATGCCAATGCCGCAGCCGCCGGTGGGTGGCATGCCGTATTCCAGTGCGCGCACAAAGTCGTGGTCGTAGTACATGGCTTCGTCGTCGCCGCTGTCTTTGGCCGTGACTTGTGCCTGGAAACGCAGGGCTTGTTCTTCGGCATCGTTCAATTCGCTAAAACCGTTGCCAAATTCACGCCCGGTGATGTAAAGCTCAAAACGCTCGGTCACGCCCGGCTTGCGGTCGCTCTCGCGCGCCAGCGGCGAGATTTCAACCGGGTGTTCGCAAATGAAGGTGGGTTGCCAGAGCTTTTCTTCGACAGTTTCCTCAAAGTACAGCACCTGCAGGCTGGCCAGCGAGCGCGTCGACAGGTGGTGCTTGGCCTCAGTCATGCCAAGCTTGCGCAGGGCCGGTATCAGCCACGGCGCGCTGTCGACTTTCAAGCCCGAGCCATCGTCCATCATGTCACCGGCTTCGGTGAATTTGCAAATGGCTTCGTGAATCGTCAGGCGCTCAAAGGGCTTGGTCAAATCGACCGGTTTGCCGCCATAACTCAACTGCAAGGTGCCAAGGGCTTTTTGCGCCGCATCGCGCACCAGCGCTTCGGTGAAGGTCATCAAATCCTGGTAGTCCCAGTAGGCCGCGTAGAACTCCATCATGGTGAATTCGGGGTTGTGCCGAACTGAAATGCCTTCGTTGCGGTAGCTGCGGTTGATCTCGAACACGCGCTCGAAGCCGCCGACGATCAGGCGTTTCAAGTACAGCTCAGGCGCAATGCGCAAAAACATTTGCTGGTCCAGCGCGTTGTGGTGCGTGGTGAAGGGTTTGGCATTGGCCCCGCCTGGAATCGGGTGCAGCATGGGGGTTTCAACTTCGAGAAAGTTGTGCGCCACCATGAATTCACGGATACCGCTGACAGCCTTGCTGCGCGCCACAAACCGCATGCGCGTGTCTTCGTCAGTCATCAAGTCCACATAGCGTTGGCGGTACTTGACCTCCTGGTCGGCCATGCCGTGAAACTTGTCGGGCATCGGGCGCAGGCTCTTGGTGAGCAGGCGGATGCTGCTGGCGTGAATCGACAGTTCGCCGGTTTTGGTCTTGAACACCAGCCCCTCGGCGGCGATGATGTCGCCCAGGTCCCAATGCTTGAAGCTGGCATACACGTCAGCGCCCACATCTTCGCCCTTGACGTAAATCTGGATGCGCCCGGTGCTGTCTTGCAGCGTGCAAAAGCTGGCCTTGCCCATGACGCGCTTGAGCATCATGCGGCCTGCTATTTTGGCGCGTGCGCCTTGTTCGATCAGGCCTTCAGGCGTTTGCCCGGCATGGGCGGCAAACAGGTCGGCGGCGTGGTCAGACGGCTTGAAGTCATTGGGAAAGGCGATGCCTTTGCCCTCTGCCTGGGCCTGGCGCAGGGCTTTGAGCTTTTCGCGGCGTTCCAGAATCAGCTGGTTTTCATCTTGCGGTGCAGGGGCGACGGGGGCAGTGGTGTGGTCAGACATGTGGGGCAATGGTTAACTAAAAAAACACGGAAGACCGGCATGGCGTGCCAAGCGCGGCAATCCAGCTGCCAGGAGTCGCTGGGAAGTGCGGGCTGGCGATGACGGAGGGTCACGATTCGGAGCCATTTCCGAAGTGGATGATCCTTAGACGCAGCATTTTAAGAGACCGCCGGGCCGCTATCATTGCCCGGCTAATTCAATCTTCACAAATCCGCCATGCTGTACCAAATTGTTTCCCTGTTGCTTGAAGTTGTTGTCGGCTTTCTAAGCGGCGCCTGCCTGCTGCGGCTGTACATGCAGTACCAGCGCATCCCGATGTCGGCCCGCTCGGGCAACCCGCTGGGCCGCTTTGTGTTTGCCATGACCGACTGGATTGTGCTGCCGCTGCGCCGCGTGCTGCCTGCCATCGGCGCGCTCGACACGGCCAGTCTGGTGGCGGCTTACCTGCTGCAATTGACCGAGTTTGGCTTGCTGTGGCTGCTGGCGGGTGCCGCCGGTGGTTTGTTTGCGGTGCCCATTCTGGCGGGGTTTGGCTTGCTGCGCATGGCGATTGCCGGCATGACCGGGGCGGTGATTGTTTACGCCGTGCTGTCCTGGGTGCAAACCCGCTCGGTCATGGCCGATGTGATTGAGCGCCTAGTAGCACCGCTATTGGCCCCGATCCGGCGTGTGCTGCCGCTGATTGGCGGCATTGACCTGTCGCCGCTGGCGCTGCTGGTGCTGTTGCAAATTGCGGCTATCGTGCTGGGCAGTTTGCAGGCGGCGGCGTTGTTGCTTTGAGTAGGGAACCGCCAAATGGAAGGCCAATGCGGAGGTAACGGCACGGTGAATTTGTTCTAAACGTAAGTGGTTGATTTATAGAGCGTCACTGCGAGCGCAGCGTGGCAGTCCATGACTTGCGGGGCCATGGATTGCCGCGCTGCGCTCGCTTGTGACGAGGGCCACGGTGAATTCCCTATGAAAGCACAGAGAACAAATTTACCCTGGAGGTAAAGGCGTTGCGGCTTGACTTTGAAGCCTTAACTGCACAAATCACTACGGGTGCGATTCAAAGTGATGTGCAGCAGAGTCAAAGCATTGGGGTCAGAGCACGAGTTTTGGGGGGCGACATTGGCAAGCTCAGCGGCCAGCAGCCAAAATCGTGATCCGACCCCAAAGCCGATACAGCACACCAGTTTGAATCGCACCCAGCGCAGGCCGCTGCTTCAAGCTACCGCATCCGCGCTTTGCCGGGTCAGCATGGCCAAGGTGTTGGCGATGGTGCTGCGCAGTTCACGGCGGTCACAAATCAGGTCGACCGCGCCTTTGGTTTGTAAAAATTCGGCGCGTTGAAAGCCTTCGGGCAGGGTCACGCGCACGGTGGATTCAATCACCCGCGGGCCAGCAAAGCCGATCAGTGCTTTGGGCTCGGCAATGACCACATCGCCCAAAAAGGCAAAACCAGCGCTGACCCCGCCCATGGTCGGGTCAGTCAGCACGCTGATGTAAGGCAGGCCCTTTTTGGCCAGATGCGTCAGCGATGCATTGGTTTTGGCCATTTGCATCAGAGAGAGCAAACCCTCTTGCATGCGGGCACCCCCGGTGGCAGTAAAGCAGACAAACGGCACTTTTTGCTCAATGGCGGTGTGCACGCCGCGCACAAAGCGCTCGCCTACCACCGAGCCCATGCTGCCGCCCATGAACTCGAACTCAAAGCAGGCCGCCACCAGGCCAATGCCCATGACGGAGCCGCCCATGACCACCAATGCATCGGTCTCGCCGGTGTTTTCCAGCGCCTCTTTCAGGCGCTCGGGGTATTTGCGGCTGTCTTTGAACTTGAGCGCATCAACGGGCAGAATTTCTTGCCCGATTTCATAGCGGCCTTCGTTGTCCATGAATACGTTGAGCCGCGCACGCGCGCCAATGCGGTGGTGGTGGCTGCAACTCGGGCAGACGTTCTGGTTTTGCTCCAGATCGGTTTTGTACAGCACGGTCTCGCAGGCCGGGCATTTGATCCACAGGCCTTCAGGAACCGCGCGGCGGTCTTTCGGGTCGGTTTGCTGGATTTTTGGGGGAAGCAGTTTTTCGAGCCAACTCATGGGGTGTCTCCGGTCAGAGGGATAGGGTTGCCGCATTTTCCATCATTGCGAGTTTCCAGTTTCGACTTCAAAACCGCACAGGGATATTGAACCGAAACACGCGTCATTGCCAGGAGCGCCAGCGCCCTGCTGTCATTGCCAGGAGCGCCAGCGCCCTGCTGTCATTGCGAGGAGCGCCAGCGCCCTGCTGTCATTGCGAGGAGCGCAGCGACGTGGCAATCCAGGAAGTCCAGGGGTCATGGATTGCCGCACTTCGTTCGCAATGACGGATGCGTGGCAGTCGCAATGACGGATGCGTGGCAGTCGCGATGACGGATGCGTGGCAGTCGCAATGACAAGGAGTCGGTTCATTGAGTTGCGGATTATGAATCCAGCGCAGTGCGGATTTCGCGCAGGAAGGTTTGCGCGGTGGCGGCCACTTGGTCTCTAGGCTGCTGGTCGATCAGCTCGATGATTTTGCTGCCAATCACCACGGCATCGGCCACTTTGCCAATCGCGCGTGCGGTGGCTGCATCACGAATGCCAAAGCCCACGCCTACCGGAACTTTCACAAATTGGCGAATGCGCGGCAGCATGGCTTCGACCGCGCCGGTGTCGAGGCTGCCGGAGCCTGTCACGCCCTTGAGCGACACGTAGTACACATAGCCACTGGCGATGCGCGCCACTTGGCGCATGCGCTCGTCGGTACTGGTGGGGGCCAGTAAAAAGATCAAGTCCATGCCATGGGCTTTCAGGTCGGTGGCAAAGTCTTCGCATTCTTCAGGTGGGTAGTCGACGATCAGCACGCCATCAACACCGGCTGCAGCCGCATCGCGCACGAACGGGCTGGTGCCTGAGGCTGCAAGGGGCGTGGCGGCTGCTGTGGCAAGCACGGCGGGCGCGCCATGGGTCTGGTTGTAGCGTTCCACCGGGTTGGCGTAACCCATCAGCACCACGGGTGTCGTGGCGTTTTGGGTGCGAAATGTGCGCACCATGTCCAGCACCTGGGCCAGACCAATGCCAAACGCCAGGGCTTTGTCACCGGCTTTCTGAATCACCGGGCCATCGGCGCTGGGGTCGGAAAACGGCACGCCAAGCTCAATCACATCGGCACCACCGGCAACAAAAGCATGCATCAGCTCGGGGGTGACATCGGCATAAGGAAAGCCAGCCGTGACAAACGGAATCAGCGCCTTGCGGCCTTGCGCCTGCAACTGGCTAAAAGTGGCGGCGATGCGGCTCATTTAGATGCTCCTGAAACAATAGCTGCTTGCGCTTTTTGTATAAGGGCTACAGGCTGATTTGATGTATTTCCCTTGACCGATTGCCCCTGGCAGCTGGGTCGGCAGAAAAAGTCGGCACCCGACAAATCAGCCACCGTGCCAATGTCCTTGTCGCCCCGGCCTGATAGGTTGACCAGGATGGATTGGTCAGGCCGCATGGTTTTGGCCAGTTGCATGGCGTAGGCCACGGCGTGGCTGGATTCGAGCGCCGGGATGATGCCCTCAGTGCGGCACAGGTAATGAAACGCCGCCAGCGCCTCGGTGTCGGTGATGCCGACGTATTCGGCACGGCCAATGTCGCTTAAAAATGCGTGTTCGGGCCCGACGCCAGGGTAGTCCAGCCCGGCGCTGATGCTGTGGGTCTCAGTCACCTGGCCGTTGTCGTCTTGCAGCACATAGGTGCGGTTGCCGTGCAGCACGCCGGGGCTGCCGCGCTGGATGCTGGCCGAATGGCGGCCAGAGTCCATACCGGCGCCGGCCGCTTCCACGCCGATCAGCCGGGTGGCTTCATGGCCGATATAGGGGTAAAAAATGCCCATGGCGTTAGAGCCGCCGCCCACACAGGCCACCACTACGTCGGGTTGGGCGTTGGTGCAAGCTGCGGCCCGGAGCATGTCGGGCATTTGCACCAGGCATTCCTTGCCGATCACGCTCTGAAAATCCCGCACCATCATCGGGTAGGGGTGCGGGCCTGCCACGGTGCCGATGATGTAGAAGGTGTTGTCCACGTTGGCGACCCAGTCGCGCATGGCTTCGTTCAAAGCATCTTTCAAGGTGCGGCTGCCGGACTCGACTGGCACCACCGTGGCACCCAGCAGCTTCATGCGGTAGACGTTGGGGCTTTGGCGCTTGACATCTTCGCTGCCCATGTAGACCACGCACTCCATCCCGTAGCGAGCGCAAATGGTGGCAGTGGCCACGCCGTGCTGGCCGGCACCGGTCTCAGCAATGACACGCGGCTTGCCCATGCGTTTGGCCAGCATGGCCTGGCCAATGGTGTTGTTGATCTTGTGCGCGCCGGTGTGATTCAAGTCTTCACGTTTGAGGAAAATCTGCGCGCCACCTTGTTCGCGGCTCATGCGGGCGGCGTGGTAAACCGGCGAAGGTCGGCCAACAAAATGGGCTAGCTCGTAGTCAAACTCGGCCACAAAAGCCGGGTCAAATTGGTATTTGGCGTAAGCCTCTTTGAGCTCATTGATGGCATGCGTCAGTGTCTCGGACACAAAACTGCCGCCATAAATGCCAAAGTGGCCGCGTGGATCGGGTTGTTGGTAAGGGTACATGGCGTATTAAAATTGATAGCGCCTTACGCTTGTTCCATAAGGGCTAGAGGCTTATTTTGTATTTAAGAGTTTGTCAGCCTGACGAACCGCCAAGACAAACTCACGAATTTTGTTGGGGTCTTTGATGCCTTTTTGGCCCGGCACTTCAACGCCCGAGCTGATGTCGACGCTGAGGGTTTTACAGCGCGGGCGCACCTCGGCGATGCCATCGATCACGTTGGCAGCGTTGAGCCCACCACTCAAGACGAGGTGAGCGTTGACGTTTGGAGGAAGCAGTGACCAATTGAATGTTTGCCCGGCTCCACCATACCCTTCGCTGTGCGCGTCGAGCAAAATGGCCTGGGCTTGTGAGTAATCGTGCGCGAATTTTAGAAGATCAAAGCTGCCCCCGGCAACGCCAGTGGGAATACGCGCAGCGCGCAGGTAAGGGCGTTTGCCTTGCTCGCAGGCGGCCCAGCAATCTGCAGGTGATTCATCACCATGAAATTGGGCTATAGCCCCCGAAACCATTGCGCAAGACGCTATTATTTTTGCAGCATTTTCGTTAACGAAGAGCAGTACCGGGGTGACAAACGGGGGCAGCCTTTGGGCCAGTTCGGCAGCGCGCTCTGGCGTCACAAAGCGAGGGCTTTTGGCATACAGCACAAAACCGATGGCATCAGCACCTTCTGCCACGGCTGCGTCGACATCCTGCTCACGCGTCAGGCCACAAATCTTGATGCGGGTGCGGCTGCACGGCGAGGTGTGGCTGGCGGGTGGGGTAGACATCAAGGTGCTCCTGGTAATCCGTCAAGCAGCAAGGCCTGATCGGGCAGGCCCCAGCGCGGGTCATAGCGCGGGCCCAAAAAATACAGGCCATGCGGTGAAAAGGTCGGGGCGGCGGCATCGCGGTCGCGCGCGGCCAGCACGTCCAGAATCCAGCTGGGCGGCCTGCGGCCATCGCCCACCATCAACAGGCAACCCATGATGTTGCGGATCATGTGGTGCAAAAAAGCATTGGCTTCAAACTCAAAACGCCAGTAGGCACCTTGGCGCGAAATGGCGATGCGATGCAGGTTTTTTACCGGAGAAATTGCTTGACAGGCGCTGGCCCGAAACGAGGTGAAGTCATGTTCACCCAGCAGATGTTGCGCTGCCTGTTGCATGCGCTCATGGTCCAGTAGGCGGTGTACCCAGCCCACCCGACCGGTGTCAACGCTGGGGCGTACCGAGGAGGCCAGCAAAATATAAGCGTAGCGTCTTGAGACTGCACTGGCGCGGCAATGAAACTCGGCAGGCACCACCTTGGCCCATTGCACCGCCATATCGTGCGGCAGCAAGGCATTGGGGCCGCGCACCCAGGCCGCTTCGGGGCGCTCCAGCGGGGTATCAAAGTGGATGACCTGCATCAGTCCATGCACACCGGCATCGGTGCGTCCGGCGCACAGGGTGGAGACTTTTTGGTTGGCGAACTGGCTCAGTGCCTTTTCCAGCTTGTCTTGTACGGTTTGCCCGGACAACTGACTTTGCCAGCCCTGATAGGCCAGCCCGTTGTAGCTGATGCCCAGTGCCAGTCTCAAAGTTTGCTGAGCGCGCGCTGCGCCTTGACTTTCATGTCACCCGTAGATTCGGCGATCACTTCCTCGATCAGAGCGCGGGCACCATCGTCGTCGCCAATGGCCCGGAACTCATCGGCCAAGGCCAATTTGGTCTCCAGCGGGTCGACAGCATCGTCAGGGAATGCGCCGGCCTCGGTCACATTGCTGTCACCCAAATCCAATGACAGCGACTCAAGGTCAAAAGGCATAGGACTTGTTTCGGAAGCTGGCGCAGCCTGCTGGGCTGCTTCGCCCGCTTGCGGGTAATCTTCGAGCTCAAGAAGCGGATGCAAGGCTGCAGGCGTACTGATTTCTGGCTGTGACGCGGAGAAACCGTCCAGGTCAAACGTCAAGTCAGCGATGGGTTCTGGCTCTGGCTCGGGTTCTGGCTCAGGTTCGGGTTCAGGCTCAGGTTCGGGTTCGTGTTCAGGCTTTGGTTCGGGTTCTGCCAGGTCAGGCGGTGCGGGCGCGGACAGCTCCGACCACAGCGTAGGTACCTCTTGCTCGGTTGATTCGGCCAACGGGGGTGCTGCTGGCGCTGGGGCCGGCTCAAAGTCGAGCTTGAGGGCCGTGGCAGGTGCCGGTGCGGGCTCATCCACAGAGAAGTCGAGGTCCAAGTCCATGTCCATCGCGCCGTCTTGCATGGGCATGGGCGCAGTGAATTCAGCTGCGTCCAACTGGGGGGCAAGGATGCCTGACGTAACTGCTGCCGCACTTGCGGCTGGCTTTGGCGAGGCAAGTGGCTGTCCACCGGGCTGGTACAAAATGTTGTCTGACTCAAGTGTCAAGCCGTCATTGCAGATGTTGTCCCAGGCTGAGCCGGTGCCATCTGTCAGGTTGAAGACCAGTGTGGCAATGGACTCATAGCCCTTGGCATCGCGGCGCTTGAGGTAAATTTCCAGTAATTTCTGATAGATGGCGAGTCGCTGCGGGTTGCTGCGCAGTGCGTCTTTCAGGATTTCTTCGGCCTGCAGGTCGCGGCCATAAGCAAGATAAACATCCGCTTCGGCAACCGGGTCAACATCATCGACGGCATCGAGTTGACTTGGTGAGTAGACCATGGACGAGCCGGTGGTCAGGTGGTCATTGGTGTCGACATTTTGACCGCCACTGGCTTTGAAAAATGACTCGGGTTGCAGACTGCTTTCATTGAAAGTGCTCTCCAACGCGCTGGCTTTCTTGCGCTGGCGGTTTTTGTAAAAGCCCAGACCTGCCAGCGCGGCAATCAAAGCCGCAGCCCCAAACGGCAACTGGGGGTTTTCCAGCAGGGCATCCATGAAGCTTGGCTCGGCGGCGGGTGTTGCTGCCGGTGGAGCGCTAGCAGAAACCGGGGGCTTTGGAAGACTTGCCGCTACCGCTACGGGGGGCGCAACGACTGGCACTGGTGCAGCCGGTGCGGACGCGAGCACCGCTGGTGCAGCGGGCAGGGCAGGGCTGGCAACACTGGCAGGGGCAGTTGCTGCGGCACTCGCTGGTGCACTTGCACTGGTGGCCGCCGCAAGTTTGCTCAAATCACTGATATTTTTTTCCAACTCATTGGCCCGGTTGGCCGCTTCTTTGGCATTGCGCGCTTGTGCCAACTGATCTTCGTTGGTCTTTTCCTTGACCGATCCTTTGGACAGGGTGAGCTTGTCGGGCGCAGGCGCAGCGGGCTTTTTTTCATCCACGGTGGCTTGCACCTTGCCGACGACATCTCGGCTGGCGGGTGCTACTTGGGTGCTTGGAACGCTGCTGGCCAATTTTCTGCGGAAATCGTTGAAATCACGACTTTGCGCGATGATGGTTTGTGTCGCTTGCGGGCCTGGCATCGCGCTGGCCTGCTCTTCAGACGGCAGCGTCACCACCGCACCAGCCTTGATGCGGTTGACGTTGTCGGAAATAAAGGCATCCGGGTTGGCCCGCAGCATGGCGACCAGCATCTGGTCAAGCGATACGTTGGCTGGCTTGCTGGCAGCGGCTATTTTTCCAGCGGTATCGCCCGCTTGGACGGTGATGGTCTGAGCCGCCGATGGTTGAGGTTGCGGCGCAGGTTTAGGCGCGGCGACAGGCTTGGTCTGGGTGATTTCAGGTGTCGGCTTGACCGCAACTGCAGGGGCAGGTGCCGCAGGAGCAGGTGCCGCAGGAGCAGGTGCCGCAGGCGCTGTTCTGACTGCAGGTTGCGCTGTGGTGGTGCTCGGTTGCGTCTGAACGGGTGGCTGCGCTGGCGCTGGCACTGCCGCAAGCTGCGCCGTGGTCGGGGTAGGTGCTGTTGGGCCGCGCAAATTGGGCGGATCGAACAGCATGGTGTAGTCCCGCACGATTCGCCCGGAGGCCCAATTGGCCACCAAAATCATGTCAACGAAAGGATCGTTGATGGCTCGGCTGCTGCTGATCTGGATATAAGCGCGTCCGTTGGGGCGGCGCTGCAGCTTGGCTTGCAGGCCGGTCATGGCCGGGTTGTAGTCCAGTCCGGCGGCCCTGAATGCCTCGGGTGGCGCGACTTGGGTGCTCAGACTGGCGGCTTCTTCGGCGTTGATGTCGAGGATGTCGATTTCGGCTTTGAGCGGTTCGCCCAAAGCAGATTGCACACTGATCCGGCCGAGCGATAAAGCGGTGGCACTACTTGCCCATAATCCCAAAAGCGCAGCAACTGCAACAGTGGTCAGCTGCCATTGACGAGACTTAGCAATCAATTTGGGAACTCCGGTTTATGGCCAGTCGCAGATCGTGTTTCATAGCGTGTTGGTCAATATCTGAAAACAATGAAAAGTACCATAGCATCAATGCGTTAGCCTGACAAGTTAAGACAGCTTCTGAACTTGTCACAGCCTCTGTTAATGACCATTCATTGCGATTCTATGTTGTAGACCGGCAACGACCAGTCGCGCCTTACGGTGGCGAGACTGGCCGGGCATCACGCCCTGGTGCTCAAGCTTGCAACAAAATCCGCAGCATGCGACGCAATGGTTCGGCGGCTCCCCACAGCAATTGGTCTCCAATGGTGAAGGCACCCACGTAGTCGGGGCCCATCGCCAGCTTGCGGATGCGCCCCACCGGAATAGTCATGGTGCCAGTGACTGCCACCGGTGTCAGGTCCCGAATGGTGGCTTCACGGGTGTTGGGCACGACTTTGGCCCACGCGTTGTCGGCGGCAATCAGGGCCTCGATATCTGCAACGGGCACGTCCTTTTTCAGCTTGAAGGTCAGTGCCTGGCTGTGGCAGCGCATGGCGCCTACGCGCACGCAGAAACCGTCAACAGGAATGGCGGCGGTGCCAAAGCCTTCACCCATACCGAGGATTTTGTTGGTCTCGGCCATGCCTTTCCATTCTTCCTTGGACATACCGTTGCCAAGATCCTTGTCGATCCAGGGAATCAGGGAGCCCCCCAACGGCACGCCAAAGTTGGCGGTCTCAGCGGGTGTCAGCGTGCGCTGTTTGGCAATCACCAGACGGTCAATTTCCAGAATGGCGCTCTTGGGATCGTCCAGCAGGGCTTTGACTTCTGCATTCAAGGTGCCGTACTGGGTCAGCAGTTCGCGCATGTGTTGCGCGCCGCCGCCGCTGGCCGCCTGGTAGGTCTGGGTGCTCATCCACTCCACCAACCCGGCCTTGTACAGTGCGCCAACACCCATCAGCATGCAACTCACGGTGCAATTGCCACCCACCCAGTTGTTACCGCCTTTGGTCAGCGCGCTCTGAATGACCGGCAGGTTGACCGGGTCCAGAATGATCACGGCATCTTGTTCCATGCGCAGGGTGGAGGCTGCGTCAATCCAGTGGCCCTTCCACCCGGCGGCACGCAGTTTGGGGAAAACAGCCGTGGTGTAGTCGCCGCCCTGAGCGCTGATGATGATGTCGCAACGCTTGAGCGCATCAATGTCGAAAGCATCTTGCAGTGTGGCTTCGTTCTTGGCCCAGGCTGGGGCTTTGCCACCTGCGTTGGAGGTAGAGAAAAACACCGGCTCGATCAGGGCAAAGTCGCCCTCTGTCTGCATGCGGTCCATCAAAACTGATCCGACCATGCCACGCCAGCCCACCAAGCCAACCAGATTACCAACTTTCATCACGTTTCCTTTTTAGATGAGGGATTCAAAAAAACTAGCGCAGCGCTTTGACCACAGCCTCACCCATTTCACGGGTGCTGACACGCGTGGTAGCGGTGCTGTAGATGTCGGCGGTGCGAAGCCCTTGCGCCAGCACTGCTTTAACCGCTGCCTCAATGCGCAGCGCGGCTTCGGGCTGGTTCAGGCTGAAGCGCAACATCATGGCGGCACTCAAAATAGTGGCCAACGGGTTGGCAATGCCTTTGCCGGCGATGTCGGGCGCGCTGCCGTGGCTGGGCTCGAACAGGCCCTGGTTGAGCGCGTTCATGGAAGCCGATGGCAGCATGCCGATGGAGCCCGTCAGCATGGAGGCTTCATCGCTCAGAATGTCGCCAAACATGTTGCCGGTAACGATGACATCGAATTTTTTGGGTGCCTTGACCAATTGCATGGCGGCGTTGTCGACGTACATGTGGTCGAGCGCGACATCCGGGTACTGCAGGCCCACTTCGGTGACGATGTCTTTCCAGAACTGGAAAGTTTCCAGCACATTGGCCTTGTCAACGCTGGTGACGCGGCCTTCAGAGCCGCCTGCTTTGCGCTTGCGTGCGGCCCCAAATGCGACGTGGGCGATGCGCTCGATCTCCGGGCGGCTGTAGCGCATGGTGTCGAAGGCCTCTTCAGCACCCGGGAAATGCCCATCAATGGCAATACGACGGCCGCGTGGCTGGCCAAAGTAGATGTCACCCGTCAACTCCCGGATGATCAAAATGTCCAGCCCGGCAATCAGTTCGGGCTTCAGGCTTGATGCACCCACCAGCTCCGCATAGCAGATGGCAGGGCGAAAGTTGGCAAACAGTCCGAGATGCTTGCGCAGGCCCAAAATGGCTTGTTCCGGGCGCAATGGGCGATCCAGCGTGTCGAATTTCCAGTCGCCTACCGCCCCAAACAAAATAGCGTCGGCCTCTTTGGCAAGCTTGAGCGTGGACTCGGGCAGCGGGTGGCCGTGGGCCTCAAATGCGGCACCGCCGACCAGGGCTGTTTCCATTTCGAATTTGAGGTCAAGCGCGTGCAAAACCTTGACCGCCTCGGCGACGATTTCAGTGCCAATGCCATCACCGGGTAAAACTGCAATTTTCATCTTATGTTTCTTTCGTAGTACGGTAACTGCTATAGTATCAATAGCTGCTTAGGCAAGCATGGTATAGGCTAACCATGGTTTTTGTGCTAAACGTTGGGATTCGAAGGCTTTGATTTTGTCAGCGTGGCGCAGCGTCAGGCCAATGTCGTCAAAACCATTGAGCAGGCAGTACTTGCGAAATGCCTGGACTTCAAACGGCAACTCGTCTCCGTCGGGTTTGACGATGACCTGTCGCTCCAGATCGACCGTGAGCGTGTAACCGGGAAAAGCAGCCAGTTCATCAAACAGCTGGCTTACCTGCGCTTCGCTCAGCACGATCGGTAGCAAGCCATTTTTGAAACTGTTGTTAAAGAAAATATCGGCATAACTGGGGGCGATGATCGCGCGAAAGCCATACTGGTCAAGCGCCCAGGGCGCATGTTCACGCGATGAGCCGCAGCCAAAGTTTTTGCGCGCCAGCAACACAGACGCGCCAAGATAGCGCGGCTGATTAAGCACAAAGTCGGGGTTGAGCTTGCGACTGAGCGGGTCTTGGCCCGGATAGCCAGCATCGAGGTAGCGCCACTCGTCAAACAAATTTTGGCCAAAGCCAGTTTTGCGGATGGACTTGAGAAATTGCTTGGGAATGATGGCATCGGTGTCGACGTTTTCCCGATCCAGTGGGGCCACCAGGCCCTTGAGCAGTGTAAATTTTTGCATGGGGGCCTTATTTCTTGGCTGCGCCTTCAATGGTCGAGCCGGCTTTTTGCAAGTCCTGGCCGACACCCTTGACCGTGTTGCAAGCAGACAAGGCCATCAGGGCAACTGCCACAAACAAAATGATGCTGGTTTTCATGACGGAATCCCTCCAGTTAGACAAATTTTCTGACATCGACAAAGTGACCATGAATGGCCGCTGCCGCCGCCATGGCGGGGCTGACCAGGTGGGTGCGGCCACCGGCACCCTGGCGGCCTTCAAAGTTGCGGTTGCTGGTGGAGGCGCAGCGCTCGCCGGGCTCCAGCCGGTCGGCGTTCATGGCCAGGCACATGGAACAGCCGGGCTCGCGCCATTCAAAACCTGCGGCCTTGAATATCTCGTGCAAACCCTCGCGCTCAGCCTGTTCTTTGACCAGGCCAGAGCCTGGAACCACCATCGCCAGGCGAATATTGGAGGCCACTCTGCGGCCCAGTGTTTTCACCATGGCAGCGGCTTCGCGCATGTCTTCAATACGGCTGTTGGTGCATGAGCCAATAAACACTTTGTCAACGTACAAGTCATTGAGCGCCTTGCCAGGCTCCAGGCCCATGTAGGTCAGGGCGCGTTCAATGGCACCGCGCTTGTTGGCATCTTTTTCACGATCAGGATCGGGCACGCGGTCATTGATGCCGAGCACCATTTCTGGCGAGGTACCCCAGGTGACCTGTGGCACGATCATGGCGGCATCGATCACCACCGTGGTGTCGAATGTCGCTGCGACATCCGAGTGCAAGGTTTGCCAGTAGGCCACGGCCTGATCCCACTCGACCGATGCTGCTGCCGCATTGGGTGCGTTGTAGCCGGGTGCCAGTGGCCGGCCTTTGACGTACTGGATGGTCTTGTCGTCAACGGCTACCAAACCGGCGCGGGCACCGGCCTCAATGGCCATGTTGCACACTGTCATGCGGCCTTCCATGCTGAGCGCACGAATGGCAGAGCCGCCAAATTCCAGGGTGTAACCAGTGCCGCCGGCGGTGCCAATTTTTCCAATAATGTCCAGCACAATGTCTTTGCCAGTGCAGCCGCGCGGCAGCGTGCCGTCCACCCGGATCAGCATGTTTTTGGCCTTTTTGGCCAGCAGAGTCTGGGTGGCCATGACGTGCTCGACCTCGCTGGTGCCAATGCCGTGCGCCAGTGCGCCAAAGGCTCCGTGGGTGGACGTGTGGGAATCACCACAAACCACGGTCATGCCAGGCAGTGTTGCGCCGTTTTCTGGGCCAATGACGTGCACGATGCCCTGGCGCTTGGACATGAATGGAAAGTAGGCCGCTGCGCCATATTCCTTGATGTTGGCATCCAGTGTCATCACTTGCTCTTTGCTGGTCGGGTCGGTAATGCCGTCGTAACCCAGTTCCCAGCCTGTGGTGGGAGTGTTGTGGTCAGCGGTGGCCACAATCGAACTGATGCGCCACAGCTTGCGATGGGCTTGCCGCAGCCCTTCAAAAGCTTGCGGGCTGGTGACTTCATGGACCAGATGGCGGTCGATGTAGAGCAGGGCGGTGCCGTCGTCTTCGGTGTGGACAACGTGTTCATCCCAGAGCTTGTCGTAAAGCGTGCGTGCGTGCGAGGTCGATTCCATGCGTTCCATTCAGGTTTCTTGACGAACTAACGATTTTAAACGGCGCAAATCCCTTGCGCTGGACAAATAAAAACGCCCGCCGGTGTTGCCAGCCGGCGGGCGTTTTAAGCGATGAACGCTTAGCGTTCGGTAACTGGCTTCACGTTGCGTGTGGTTGAGCCGGTGAACAACTGACGCGGACGGCCGATTTTGTACTCGGGGTCGCTGATCATTTCGTTCAGTTGGGCAATCCAGCCCACTGTGCGTGCCAGCGTGAAGACCCCGGTAAACAGGTTAACCGGGATGCCAATGGCGCGCTGCACGATGCCGGAGTAAAAGTCGACGTTGGGGTAGAGCTTGCGTGAGACAAAGTAGTCGTCTTCAAGGGCAATTTTTTCGACTTCTTTGGCCAATTTGAACAGCGGGTCGTTCTGCAATCCCAGTTCTGCCAGAACTTCGTTGCAAGTCTCTTGCATGAGGGTAGCTCGGGGGTCGTAGTTTTTGTAAACACGGTGCCCAAAACCCATCAGCTTGACACCAGAGTTCTTGTCTTTGACTTGCTCCATGAATTGGCCGACCTTGGCGATACCACCTTGGCGCTGAATGCCTTCAAGCATGTTCAGGCAGGCCTCATTGGCACCGCCGTGAGCTGGGCCCCACAGGCAAGCAACACCGGCAGCAATGGCCGCAAACGGGTTGGTGCCCGACGAGCCGCACAGGCGCACGGTGGAGGTGGATGCGTTTTGCTCATGATCAGCATGCAGGATAAAGATGCGATCAAGTGCGCGCTCAAGCACCGGGTTGACCTTGTATTCTTCGCATGGCGTGCCAAACATCATGCGCAGGAAGTTGCCTGCGTAGCTGAGGTCGTTCCGCGGGTACATGTAGGGCTGGCCGACACCGTACTTGTAAGCCATGGCAACCAGTGTGGGCATCTTGGCGATCAGGCGGATGGCCGCAATTTCACGGTGCTCAGGGTTGTTGATGTCCGTGCTGTCATGGTAGAACGCCGACAGGGCACCGACCAAGCCGGTCAGCACCGCCATGGGGTGCGCATCACGGCGAAAGCCACGCAGGAAAAACTGCATCTGCTCATTGACCATGGTGTGGTTGATGACGAGCTTGTGAAAGTCGCCACGTTGCTGCACGTTGGGCAGTTCGCCTTTGAGCAGCAGGTAGCAGGTGTCGAGGTAGTCGCACTTGGTCGCCAACTGTTCAATCGGGTAACCGCGGTACAGCAACTCGCCCTTATCGCCATCAATGTAGGTGATGGCAGACTGGCAGGAGGCGGTGGACAAAAATCCGGGGTCATAGGTGAACATGCCGGTTTGAGCGTAAAGCTTTCGGATGTCAACAACATCCGGACCTACGGTGCCTTGGTACACCGGTAAATCAACGCTTGGGCTGCCATTGGAAAACGACAGGGTGGCTTTATTTTCAGCGAGCTTCATATTGACCTTTCTGGGGGGATTTTCAACATACTTAACACTTCGGAAACTTCGTTGCAGACGAGCTTGGTATCTACCTCTTGGAGCGTTTTTTTCCCCAAATGCAGATCGAGCAAATCACCGTCGCTGAGCTCCATTAAAGCGCTCAGACCTTGCGCCTGATTGACGGTCAGGACTGACTCAAAGCGCTTGAAAAAACGATCAATGAAAAGATCGTTTTCGAGCAACCCACGACGGCAGCGCCACTTGAGTTTGCTCAAAACCCTCTGATCAATGAGATCGTCAGGCTTTGACGCAGCAATGGGTTCCATAGGGCTTAGATGGCGCGACGCACCATCAACTCTTTGATTTTTCCGATGGCGGCCGTCGGGTTCAAGCCTTTGGGGCACACATCTACACAGTTCATGATGGTGGTGCAGCGGAACAGCCGGTAAGGGTCTTCCAGGTTGTCCAGCCGCTCGCTGGTGGCCTCGTCGCGACTGTCAGCGATGAAGCGATAGGCTTGCAGCAGCCCGGCGGGTCCGACAAACTTGTCTGGATTCCACCAAAATACCGGGCAGCTGGTGGAGCAACTGGCACACAAGATGCATTCGTACAGGCCATTGAGCTCGTCACGCTCTTCTGGGCTTTGCAGGCGCTCTTTTTCAGGTGGGCGGGTGTCGTTGATCAGGTAAGGCTTGATCGAATGGTACTGCTTGAAAAACAGGGTCATGTCAACGATCAGGTCCCGCAC
Source organism: Burkholderiales bacterium (assembly GCA_038328055.1). GTDB lineage: Bacteria > Pseudomonadota > Gammaproteobacteria > Burkholderiales > Burkholderiaceae_C > Rhodoferax. Next base: position 7,409 of record JBBQLQ010000031.1, on the reverse strand, counting down.
CACTGGCAGGCCAGGCAGTGGCTTGAGAACAATGGTGTCAGGAAGGGTCAGCATATTGACCAAGCAAGCCAAGCCGTTCTTGCCATTGATGTTCATGGCATCGGAGCCGCAGATGCCTTCGCGGCATGAACGGCGATAGGACAAGGTCGGGTCGAGTTTCTTGAGCTTTGTCAACGCGTCAAGCAACATGCGGTCGCCGCCATCGAGTTCGATCTCGAGAGTTTGCATGTAGGGCTTGGCATCCGTATCCGGGTTGTAACGGTAAATTTGAAAAGTGCGTTTAGCCATGATGTACTTCCTTAGGTGGGACAGAGTCGGCGGTGGGTTCCGCCGCTGGTCAAAAATGGGCAATAAAACCGTGGGAGTGATCGCAAACCGTCAGAACGTGCGAACTTTCGGGGGCACCGAGGCCACCGTCAGCGGCTTCAGGTTGACTGGCTTGTAGCTCAGGCCGTTGGTCGCCTTGTCCCACAGGGTGTGTTTGAGCCAGTTGACATCATCCCGGCCCAATGGGCAGGTGGCATCGTCGGCAGGCCGGTCGTAGTCCAGTACGGTATGGGCACCGCGGCATTCTTTTCTGGCGGCTGCTGACACCATGGTGGCCTGGGCCGCTTCGATCATGTTGTCGACTTCAAGGGCTTCAATGCGCGCGGTATTAAAAATCTTGGACTTGTCGGCCAAGGTGATGTTGTTCACGCGATCGCGCATCGCAGCGATTTTGAGCACCCCTTCGTCCATGCTCTTTTGGGTGCGAAAAACACTGGCGTGTTCCTGCATGGTGTTGCGGATGGCATCGGCTACGGTCTGCGCATACTCACCCGTTGTAGAGCTGTCCAGACGGTTCAAGCGCTCCAGCGACGCATCGGAGCCATTGGCTGGCAATGGTTTATGGTTGTCGTTTTCGTTGTTGAAGGCGACGATGTGCTTGCCAGCAGCGCGACCAAACACCACAATGTCCAGCAGTGAGTTGGTGCCCAGTCGATTGGCTCCGTGCACGCTGACGCAGGCGCATTCACCCACAGCGTAGAGGCCTCTGACCACGACATTGGGTACGCCGTCCTTGGGTGCGACCACCTGGCCGTTGACATTGGTTGGTATGCCACCCATCTGATAGTGGATGGTGGGGATGACGGGAATCGGCTCTTTGGTGATGTCCACATTGGCAAAGTTATGGCCAATTTCAAACACGCTTGGCAAGCGCAGCGCAATCGTTTCGGTACCCAAATGGGTCATGTCCAGATTGATGTAACTCTTGTTGGGGCCGCAACCTCGACCTTCTTTGATTTCCTGATCCATGCAACGCGAGACGAAGTCGCGCGGTGCCAGATCTTTCATGGTCGGGGCATAACGTTCCATAAAGCGCTCGCCATTGCTATTGCGCAAAATGGCACCTTCACCGCGGCAGCCTTCGGTCAACAGCACGCCAGCGCCGGCTACGCCGGTGGGGTGAAATTGCCAGAATTCCATATCCTGCAGCGGGATGCCTGCGCGTGCGGCTATGCCCAAGCCGTCACCAGTATTGATGAAGGCGTTGGTCGATGCAGCGAAAATACGGCCGGCTCCGCCTGTGGCCAACATCACGCTCTTGGCGTGCAGGACATGAACTTCACCGGTTTCCATTTCCAGGGCTGTGACACCGACAACGTCGCCATCGGCATCGCGGATCAAATCAAGCGCCATCCATTCGACAAAGAAGTTGGTATGGGCCTTGACATTTTGCTGGTACAGCGTGTGCAGCATGGCGTGACCGGTGCGGTCGGCAGCGGCACAGGCGCGTTGCACTGGTTTTTCGCCGTAGTTGCTGGTATGGCCACCAAACGGGCGCTGGTAAATGGTGCCGTCCGGGTTGCGGTCGAACGGCATACCGAAGTGCTCCAGTTCATAAACCACTTTTGGCGCCTCGCGGCACATGAATTCAATGGCATCCTGGTCACCCAGCCAGTCCGAGCCCTTGATCGTGTCATAGAAATGGAAATGCCAGTTGTCTTCAGCCATGTTGCCCAGGCTGGCACCGATGCCACCTTGTGCCGCCACTGTGTGTGAGCGGGTTGGGAAAACCTTGGAGAGTACGGCGACGTTGAGGCCGGCGTTGGCAAGTTGCAGTGATGCGCTCATGCCGGCACCGCCGGCACCGACGATAACGACATCAAATTTGCGTGTGGAAAGTTTGGAAGTTGCAGTCATGATATGTAGTGAGTGGCGGTTTTGGATGTCGCCGTCGACGGTTTTGTCAACGTGGACGGCGATACCGTGTGGCAGTGAACAAGCGACCTAAAGGCGCCACAAAACCTGGATGGCCCAACCGGTACAGGCGGTCAGCCAGGCGATGGCAAAGACGTGCATGACAAAGCGCACAAAGTAGGGCTTGACGTAATCCATGAAAATGTTACGCATGCCGACCCAGACGTGGTAGAGCATGGCGACGATAACCATAAAAGTGATGGTTTTCATCCATTGGGCGGCAAAAATGCCGGCCCAAAGCTCGTAGCTGATGGGGCCTTTGCTGAAAATGAGCTGCGCCAGAACCAGAACAGTGAACAGTGCCATCAACACCGCTGTGACGCGCTGCGACAACCAGTCGCGCATACCGTAATGTGCGCCGACGACCAGGCGGTGGGAACCAAAATTAACGGACATGAGTGACTCCTGAATTAATAAAGACCGAAAAGCTTGGCACCCAGGACGGCAGTCAGGGTGAGGGTCAGCACGATCACGACGACAGCAGTTTGCCGGCCGAAATCCTTGGTGACCTGGTGGTGATGGGTGTCCATCCACAGGTGGCGCATGCCGGCAATGAAGTGGTGCAAGCTGGCCCAGATCAGGCCCAGTGCCACCAGCTTCCAGATGAAGCCAGGCAAGCCAAGCATGCCGACATTGAAGGCCGCCTTGAATTTCATGAAGGAAATTTCAGAAGAAATGGAGTTGTCAAACATCCAGATGATGAAGGGCATCAAAAAGAACATGATGGCCCCGCTGACCCGGTGCATGCCGGACGCCAACGACGCGAGCGGCCAGCGATAACTGATCAGACTGGCGCCATCAATGTTGCGAAATTCGGGACGGGGTTTGGCTGTAGTGGTCGTTGATTCAGACATACGATTGCTTTCTATGTTTTGAGTAAAGCTTGGCAACCAGTGGATGCCGGTTACCGCGAAATTCTATTGCAACGCAGCATCACTTGTTTGGCTGCGCTGCAGGTAGGAAGAGTTTTCAGGTCATTGCTTGATCGAGCGCAAGGTATTGCCAATGGGCGAGTGTGCCGCTTGCGTCTGGCAATTTCCTTACAGGCCTGTGTTGATTGGGTTCTAGCCTAGGGTATTGTGGTAATGGTAGGTGTCTGTGCGGTAGTAGCCACGGCGCAACTCCATGGGCTCGTCGCGGTAGGTGTAGGCGACTCGCTCAACGCACAAAAGGGGTGTTCCCAGCGTCACCTTCAACAGCTTTTCATGCACATCTGTGGCGGCAATGGCGCGTATTTTTTCTTCAGCACGGACCATGCGCAGTTTGAATTCAGTTTCAAACAAGGCGTACATAGGTCCTTGGTAATCGGTCAGTCGTTCTGCCGTCAGGCCCTTGAAGGGGGTTGCTGGCAGCCAGATATCCTCCAGAATAATGGGTGTACCGCCAAAGCTCAGCACCCGGCGTACTTGCAGAACGGTGTCGCCGTTGCGCACAGCCAGTGCTTTGGCGACATCGGCGCTGGCGCGGATGCGTCGGCACTCAATGATGTCGCGTTGGGCCGGCCCCTGACTGCCCCGGGTACCGCTGTCGGGTACCAGTTTGAGAAATCTGAATTGCACTTGTTGCTCGGCATGGGTGGCGACAAAAGTACCTTTTCCCTGGCGGCGCAGCAGCAGATTTTCAGCCGCCAACTCGTCGACGGCTTTACGCACCGTACCCTGGCTGACGCGAAAGCGCACCGCCAGTTCCATTTCACTTGGAATCGCCTCGCCAGGCTTCCATTCGCCAGCACGCAAACTGTTGAGGATCAGTCCTTTGATTTGCTGGTACAAGGGGCTGAATGCGGGCGTGTTGCCGGCACCTGCTGACGCTGTCTGATCAGGCAGAGCCGGACTGTCTTCGGTAGGTGTGTCGGGTGCGGACTGCATGGCGGGAGGTCTCTTTCTTGCTATTGTCGTTTTTGCGAATCATATCTTATATAAGACATAAGACAAATTGACGAAATCGGGGTTTCCGGAGTACACTCTTTCTCGCTCCGAGGCGCTGGGTTTGAAAAGCCTGTCTGCCTTGTGCAGCGTTACATTTTTTTATCACTTCTGGAGTTTTCACCATGAGCAAAAAACCCGTCCGCGTTGCCGTCACTGGCGCAGCAGGTCAAATTGGCTACGCCATTCTGTTTCGTATCGCCTCTGGCGAAATGCTGGGCAAGGATCAGCCCGTGGTTTTGAGCTTGCTGGAAGTGCCAGTTGAAAAAGCCCAGCAAGCATTGCAAGGTGTGATGATGGAGTTGCAGGACTGCGCTTTCCCGTTGCTCGTCGGCATGGAAGCCCATAGCGATCCGATGACCGCTTTCAAGGATATTGATTACGCGCTGTTGATTGGTTCACGTCCCCGTGGTCCAGGCATGGAGCGCGCCGAATTGCTCGCTGTCAATGCAGAAATTTTCACCGCCCAGGGCAAGGCCTTGAATGCCGTGGCAAGCCGTGATGTGCGCGTGCTGGTGGTCGGCAACCCTGCCAACACCAATGCCTACATCGCCATGAAGAGTGCGCCTGATCTGCCACGCAAGAACTTCACAGCCATGCTGCGCCTTGATCACAACCGCGCTCTGAGCCAATTGGCCAGCAAGACCGGCAAGGCAGTGGCTGACATTGAAAAAATGGCGGTCTGGGGCAACCACTCGCCCACGATGTATGCCGACTACCGCTTTGCCACCATCAACGGCGAAAGCGTCGCCAAGATGATCAACGACCAGGAATGGAACGCCAACACGTTCCTGCCCACGGTGGGCAAGCGCGGCGCGGCCATCATCGAGGCGCGTGGCTCTTCGTCAGCCGCGTCAGCCGCCAACGCCGCCATCGACCACATGCGCGATTGGGCCTTGGGCACCCATGGCAAATGGGTCACCATGGGCGTCCCTTCAGACGGCCAGTACGGCATTCCGAAAGACACCATGTTTGGCTTCCCCGTCACCTGCGAGAACGGCGAATACAAGCTTGTTGAAGGCCTGGAAATAGACGCCTTCTCGCAAACCTGCATCGACAAAACGCTGGCCGAACTTGAAGGCGAAAAAGAAGGCGTCAAACACCTGCTTTGAGCAACCGTTGAGCGCTGTGAGCCGCCATCCCTCTGCTGTGTTGCTGGGCGCCCAAGCCGGTGCGTTCGCCTTGCCGGTTTGTGACCACTACAGCGGCGTCGAGGCGCGCATGCGCAAGAGCTTGCTGTTGCAGGCTGAGCTGACGGCCGAGTTCGGTGCCTGCGTGTTCGACGTCACGCTGGACTGCGAAGACGGCGCGCCCGTGGGCGGCGAGCCCGAGCATGCCGCGCTGGTCACCGAGTTGGCGCTGGCCGCACCGGCTGGCGCACGCGTGGCGGTGCGGGTACATCCGGTGGACCACCCGGCTTTTGAGGCTGATGTGGCCCGCATCGTGGGTGTTTGCGGGCACCGGCTGTGCCATCTCATGCTGCCCAAGGTGGAGTCGGTGGCCGACGTGGCGCGCGCGGTTGAATCGATGAACGCAGCGGGTGCGCCGAATCTGCCGTTGCACGCCTTGATTGAATCGCCCCTGGCGGTGCACCGCGCCATTGACATCGCAGCGCATCCTCGGGTGCAGTCGCTAAGTTTTGGTTTGATGGATTTTGTGTCTGCCCACGGGGGCGCGATTCCCGCCGGGGCCATGGGCGTGGCAGGGCAGTTTGCGCACCCGCTGGTGCTTCGCGCCAAGCTGATCATCGCCTCGGCTTGCCACGCGCACGGCAAGGTGCCGTCGCACAATGTGGTGACTGAGTTTCTGGATGTCGCTGCACTTGAACACGCCGCACACCGGGCGGCGCGCGAGCTGGGCTACACCCGCATGTGGAGCATCCACCCGGGGCAAATTCGGCCCATACTCAGCGCCTTTGCGCCGAGCGAAGGCGAGGTCGAGACCGCCGCGCGCATTGTGTGTGCGGCTGCCGATGTTGACTGGGCACCCCTCAGCTTCCAAGGCCAGTTGCACGACCGCGCCAGCGTGCGTTACCACTGGCAGGTGCTGCTCAGGGCGAATCAAACCGGGCGTGCCTTGCCGCCAGAGGCTCGCGCCTGGTTCCATCTGGGCGTCGCTGCGTTGCCTGCTTCTTCCCCACCCTCACCGGAGAAAAACCGATGAAATTTCTGCTGCCCGCCTTCATCCTGTTCGGTGCGACTTCTGTTGCGCTGGCGCAAACACCGGCCAAAACCAGCTCGCGCAAGCCCGCGCAGGCCCCTGCCCAAGCCGCTTCAACCGCGCCCGAGAGAGAGCTGACGCCCGCCGAGCTGGACGTGGCCAGCCGGGTTTACGTGGGGCGCTTGCCGTGCGAACTGGGGCAGTTTGTCTCCATCACGCCCGATGCCAAATCGCCCGGTTACTTTGATCTGGCCATCAAAAAAGCCAACTTCCGCATGCACGCGGTGCAAAGCAAGTCGGGCGCGGTGCGGCTGGACGCGGTCAACGGCGATGCGGCGTGGATTCAGCTGTCCAACAAGTCGATGCTGGTCAACGCCAAATTGGGCCAGCGCATGGTCGATGTCTGCACCAGCCCAGAGCAAATTGTGGTGGCCCAAGCGTTCGAGAAAACACCACCTCCCGGTTTGCTGGATGAACCGTCGCCCGCCGCGGCGCCCACCAGACCCTGATATCACCCACACCCGCGCGTGCGCGGCGGCCAACCCGCCCAGGCTTGCCCACGCCCAAAATTCATTCAAGTCAAAGGAAACCCCCATGTTGAACACCTACCGTGAACACGTTGCCGATCGCGCCGCCCTGGGCATTCCACCCCTCGCCCTGGAAGCCAAGCAGGTTGCAGAGCTGATCGAACTCATCAAAAATCCACCCGCTGGCGAAGACGCGTTCTTGATGGACCTGCTGACCCACCGAGTGCCACCGGGCGTGGACGACGCGGCGAAGGTCAAGGCCAGCTTCCTAGCAGCCGTGGCGCATGGTGATGAAAAAGTGGGCCTGATTTCCAAAGCCAAAGCCACCGAATTGCTCGGCACCATGGTGGGTGGCTACAACGTGCATCCGCTGATCGAGCTGCTGGACGACGCCGAGGTGGCCGGTGTGGCTGCCGAGGCGCTCAAGAAGACGCTGCTGATGTTCGACTTTTTCAACGACGTGGCCGAGAAGTCGAAGGCCGGCAACGCCAAAGCCAAGGAAGTGGTCCAGAGCTGGGCCGACGCCGAGTGGTTCACCAGCCGCCCAGAGGTGGAG
>JBBQLQ010000030.1:0-26912 GCA_038328055.1 Burkholderiales bacterium | reverse complement strand
CAGGCGGGTCGGCATTTTTCCTTCCCGGATGTGCTGTTGCACCTCTTCCATGTCGAGCCGGTGGCGGGCGTAGCGCACCACGGCCTTGGATTCATCAGCGGCCTTGAGTTCGCATTCGCGGTCAACGCTGAATCCCGCCGGGGCCTCTTGGCTTAGCAGCCATTCGGCCATCGCAGCGACCGGCGAAATTTTGGTGTTGACCAGGCTCAAGGCCAAGCCGGGCAAGGTTTGCACCAGCAAGGTCACCACCTCGTCAGCGCGGGCCTGGCTGGCCGCGTCCACCACCATCATGCGGGCATCGCGGTCCAGCCACACCAACACCGATGACTGCTTGGTAAACGCCATGGGCAGCAGTTCCAGCCGCAGGTCGTCCTTGAGGTCGCGGATTTCCTTTTTGCCTGGCTTGCGCCCGGTGGCCGCTTCAATTTGCCGCACGCGCTCGTCGGCTTTGCGGTTGATGACCGAAGCCGGCAGCGCCCGGCTTTCCACCATCAGCTTCAAAATCCACTGCCCCGCGACGGACTCCAGCAACGCCCCGTTGGCCTGGCCGCGCGGCTCGATCCAGCCAATCGACTTTTCCTGACTGGCACCACACTCGACAAAACGGCCCGCGTACAGGCGTTCTTGCACCTGCTCTGCGGTGGTATCCCAGTCGGGGTTGATACGGTACATGATGATGTTCTTGAACACGGGTTTCCTCAATCCATTCAAATTTGCAAGGCGCTGATCATCCCATCAAAACGCGCGCCGAAAATTCGTTCAACTTTACAAAGCTTTCGCTGCGCGGCACCAAGGCGTTACACAGGCGGCGCACACTTCTCCCCACGCCGATACCAATCTCTGGTCATCAGTTCAACCCGAAAGGAATACATCATGAAAACCACTCTCAAACTCTCCCTGATCGCCGGTCTGCTGGTCGCCGCCGGTGTCGCCTATTCGCAAGCCCCCATGCGTGGCCAATGTGACCCCATGATGATGGGCCAGGGCGGCATGTATGGACAACAGGGCATGCACCACGGCCGAATGGGCAACATGGATCCGGCAAAAATGCAGACCATGATGGAAAAGCGCCACGCTGCGTTGAAAGTGCAGCTCAAGCTGACCCCGGCACAGGAACCCGCCTGGACCGCCTTCAACGAGGCCACAAAACTGCCAAAAGGCATGATGGAAACCCGCCCGGACCCGGCTGAAATGGCCAAGCTGCCCACTCCCGAACGCCTGGACAAGATGAAGACCCTGCACACGCAGCGCATGGGCGAGATGACCACTGCCATGGACAAGCACGCTGAAGCCGTCAAAACGTTTTACGCCGTGCTGACCCCTGAGCAGCAAAAGGTGTTTGATGCCAACGCCATGCAGCGCCAGGGGCGTGCCGGTGGGCCAGGTGCTGGCAAGGGCCCGATGATGCCCAAGCAGTAATCCTCGGCATCCCCCGACCGGCGCTTGCCAATCACCCTGGCCGGCACTTGCAATGCGCAAGTGCCGGCCATGGTTTTTTTGCGCCGCCACGCCAGCCTAGCTGTGCTTATGGCAACATCGCGCGTTATGCCAAAGATGGCCGACGGTCTATTCGGGTCGTCGGTCAGCTTGCCCTTACGCTCTAACAAATTGTTGCCATGCCAAATTTCCCGCTACCCGGACAGATCGCCCCGACCCCCAGCTTCGCTATGTCGGTGCGTACCATCGAAATCACCCAACCGCTGCAATGGCTGGCGCGGGCCTGGCACGATTTGCGCCGCTGTGGCTGGATCAGCCTGTTGCATGGCGTGGCCATGGCATTGGCGGGGGTGCTGATGCTGACGGTTGGGCGCACGCAGTTCTGGTTCATGGCCGGGGCGTTTTCCGGCTTTTTGTTGGTTGCGCCTATTTTGGCCACCAGCTTGTACGCCTTGAGCCGCGCGCTGGAGCGCGGTGAAAAACCCAGCTTGGCCATCGTGCTGAAAACCTGGTTGAACTGGCACCACCAGCAGTTCAACCCATGGGGTCAGGCGCACTGGTGCCTGGTGCAGTTTGGTGTGTTGCTGGCGCTGGCCGGTACCGGCTGGGTGCTTCTCTCGGCCGCCCTGATCACCTTGCTGGCTCCGGTGCCGATCACCACACCGATGGCATTCATTGAGCACGTGGTGCTGACCAAAAACGGTCTTTTGTTTGAACTCTGGCTGGCGCTCGGGGGCGTGCTGGTCGCGCCGATTTTTGCCTCGACGGTCATCACCATTCCCTTGTTGCTGGACCGTCAGGTGTCCGTTGGCACTGCGGTAGCGGCCAGTTGGCAAGTCATTCTGGCCAATCCGGTGCCGATGGCCTTTTGGGGCGCGCTCATCATGGCGCTGACGCTGCTGGGGTTTGGTTTTGCGCTGATTGGTCTGGTGCTGGTGGCGCCCCTGCTGGGACACGCCAGCTGGCATGCATACCGGGATTTGATCGATGCAACCGCGCTACCAGAACGGGAGCAGCGCTGATGTTTGGCTATACAGAAGAGCAGATCACAAACTTTGGCATGACCTTTGGCATTGCTGCGGGCATTCTCTACATGCTGTTCATCATTGGCCAGCTGGCCTGGGAGTCCAAGGCCGGCAAGTTCGGAACCTTTGTGATGTTTTTGGGGCTTGCCTTTGGCTTTGTGGGCTTTCTGGCCAAGTACATGATTCAGTATTTCATGAACATCAAGTAAGGTTCACCGGGCGTTTGTCTTGCCTTAGCCAAAAGGCCGCACGCCGATCAGCAGGCCGTGCAGCCACAGGGTAAATGCAATCCAGAACGCCACGCCCAGGGCCACGGTAATGCCGGTGGCCCCTTTCTTTACCCTGGTTTGCGCCACGCCATAACGCTGGTCGCGCTGGCTGGCTGCCAGAAAATTCCCCACCGCCCACAGCATGAAAGCGCCAAACAACAGCACATGCGCCAGATTGCCGTTGGTCAGCAAGTGCGCCAAGGCCCACAAATTGACACCCGCCACCATCGGGTTGTGCACCCGTGCCTTGATGCCATTGCCGGGCACATAGGCTGCGGCCAGCAGTACAAAGGCCAGCAGGGTCAGCAGCGCGGCCAGGTGGCGCATGCCCGCAGGTAGGCTCCAGAGTTGCACCGGCATTTGCCGCGCCAGGCCAAAACCCCAGACGATCAGACAAAAGCCAAGTGCCGAGAGCAGGGCGTACGCCGCTTGCCAGGTCTGTGCGCCGAATTTTTCACGCACGCGGGTGCGCCAGTCGTCGGCAAACATGCGCACTGAGTGCGCACCCAAAAAGACCAGCAGACCTAAAACCAGATAAACCATGTCTGCCCTTGCAAGCTCACGCGCCAAGCACCCGGTTTTTGCCGGCTCGCTTGGCCAGGTACATGGCCTGGTCAGCCCGCTTGATGGCATCTTCGCCGGTTTCATCGGCCGTCAGCTGGGCGACACCTGCGCTGAAGGTGATCAGGACTTTTTCGGTGCCGGCCAGGAAAAAGTTTTTGGTCAGCTCACGCTGCAGGCGCGTCATGGCCTCAATGCCGTTTTCAAGCAGGGTATCGGGCAGCAAAATGACGAATTCTTCGCCGCCATAGCGCGCCAGCGTGTCCTGGGGCCGCATCACCTCACGGGTCACACTGGCTAAATGGGTCAACGCAATGTCACCGGTAGCATGACCCAGGGTGTCATTGAGTTTCTTGAAGTTGTCGATGTCCAGCAGCGCGACGCACAGCGGTGTGTCCTGGCGCCTGACTTTGGACACCTCGCGAACAATGGCTTCATCCAGGCCCTGCCGGTTCAGGGCACCGGTGAGTGGATCATGGCGCGCCTGGGCGCTGACGCGGTCGAGCTCCTGGTGCAGTTTGGTCAGTTCAGCATCGGTTGTTTCGGCACGTTTTTTCATGCTCTGCAACTCATCACGGGCTAGCTGACTGTCATGCGCCATGCTGCGGGTGGCGCCCACGATGTCTTTGAGCACGGGGGCAATTTCGGCGAGGGTCTTGGCTTGTTCAATCAGTCGGGCGCTGCTTTCCATTTCAGAGTGAAAGCTGCTGGTGGACTCGGACATGGCGGCCAGTCGGTCGATGAAGGCCGCCAGCATCTGGCGCATGTCTTCTTGCGCCTGCACGGTGCGCGCCTTGGCCTCGGTCTGCTTGAAAATGACATCTTTGAGGCGTTGCTCTACATCGTCGAGCCGGCGCAGTGTGATGGGCGGCACACAGACCGTCATCAGCGCGTCGACCTGGCCTTTGAGCCAAGTGTCGTCCAGGCTCAGATGCGCGATGTTTTCAATGATCAAGTGCAGCAGTTTGAGCAGCATTTTCTTGACTTCGGCCTGGTCTTCGGCTGCAAAAGACAGCCGGTGACTGTAATTGGCCAGCATTTGCTTGACCTCTACCGCCTTGGCATCGGGTTGGCGCAGTGCCTTGAGCATGGTCTGGGTCTGCTCTGAAAACCGCTCGTCATCATGACCGAGCGCGGGCAAGGCGTATTCGATCAGGCGTGCGATCTGGCCGAAAAAATCGGCGGTCAGGGCGGGGGCCGAAGAAGCGGACGATGCCGGGCTGGCATACACCAAAGGAATCGGCGGCGCGGCTTTGGGTGTATCCACCAAAGGTATTCCGGCAGTTTTGGATGGCTCGGGCGCGGGCGGGCTAAAGCCGCCGTAGGCCATCAAGGCGTTCTTGACACCGTCCCAGTTGAGCTGGTTGATGGCCGATTCCAGCAGGCCCCGCTGCTTTTGCTGCCCAGGGGTCTTGGTTGGCAGCGCCAGCGCGATGTCGCGCAAACGATCTGCCGGAAACACCGGCTCGTTGGGCAGTTGGGCGATCTCGCTGTAGATGCGCTGGTAGTTGATGGGCGTGGGCGCGAGTTTGCGAACAGTCAGCTGTTTCAGCGTTTCACGCGCAATTTCAAACGGCTTGCGATCAATCATAGTATTTTTTGCTATATTTTAAATAGCTATAACATCAGTAAATACATGGGCTAGTGGCCATTTTGTCTAAATATCAATATTACCGGCGTGCAGCGCATTGGTTTCAATGAACTCGCGTCGGGGTTCGACCTCATCGCCCATCAGCATGGTGAAGACGCGGTCAGCTTCAATCGCATCGTCAATTTGTACCCGCAACAAGATGCGCACGGTCGGGTCCATGGTGGTTTCCCAAAGCTGCTCGGGGTTCATTTCACCCAAACCTTTGTAGCGCTGGCGGCTGGTGGCGTGTTCGGCCTGTGCAATCAGCCAGGCCATGGCTTCGCGGAAGTCGTTGACCTTTTGCTCTTTTTGGCGCTCGCCTTCGCCGCGCGTGACCTTGGCACCGTCGGACAGCAAGCCCTTGAAAGTTTTGGCTGCTTCGCTCAAGGCACCGTAATCAGCACCGTGTGCAAAGTCTTGCGTCAGCACGCTGCTCTTGATGTTGCCGTGCAAGCGCCGGCTGATGCGCAAAATGGGTTTGTCGGTGCGCACATCGAATTCGCCCGCGACTTCCGCATCAGGCAGATGGTCTTGCATGGCGGCCGCCGAAACTTCAGCATCGGCCAGGGTGTCAAGGTTCAGCGGCACACCATCGGCAATGGCGCGCAGCGCTGAGACATCCATGAAGTTGCCCAAGCGTGCGATCACCGCTTGTGCCACCTGGTGCTTGCGCGCCAGTTCGATCAGGGTGTCGCCGGCCAGCGTGGTGCTGTTGGCTCCCCCGGTGACGACACTGGCGTTGACCAGCGCGATGCGCATCAAAAAGCTTTCCAGGTCAGGTTGGCCTTGCAAATACAACTCCTCACGGCCGGCCTTGACCTTGTACAGCGGTGGCTGCGCAATGTAGATGTGGCCGCGCTCCACCAGTTCGGGCATCTGGCGGTAGAAAAATGTCAGTAGCAAGGTGCGAATGTGCGCACCGTCCACGTCGGCATCGGTCATGATGATGATGCGGTGGTAGCGCAGTTTCGCCACGTCGAAGTCGTCGTTGCCGGTGGTGCCACCGGCCTTGCCGATGCCGGTGCCGAGGGCGGTGATGAGCGTCAAAATTTCATTGCTGGTCAGCAGCTTCTCATAGCGGGCTTTTTCCACGTTCAGAATCTTGCCACGCAGCGGCAAAATCGCCTGGAATTTGCGGTCGCGGCCCTGTTTGGCCGAGCCACCAGCGGAGTCACCCTCGACGATGTAAATCTCGCACAGCGCCGGGTCTTTTTCCTGGCAGTCGGCTAGCTTGCCGGGCAGGCCCATGCCGTCGAGCACACCTTTGCGCCGCGTCATGTCGCGCGCCTTGCGGGCAGCTTCGCGGGCGCGGGCGGCTTCAATGATCTTGCCGACGATGATCTTGGCATCGGCCGGGCGCTCTTGCAGGTAGTCATAAAGCAGCTTTGACACAATATCTTCGACCGGGCCACGCACCTCGGAGCTGACCAGCTTGTCCTTGGTCTGGCTGGAAAATTTGGGCTCGGGTACTTTCACGCTCAGCACGCAGGTCAGGCCTTCGCGCATGTCGTCGCCGGTGACTTCAACCTTTGCCTTTTTGGCAATTTCGGTGTCGTCAATGTACTTGTTGATAACCCGCGTCATGGCCGCGCGCAAACCCGTCAAATGGGTGCCACCGTCGCGCTGGGGAATGTTGTTGGTGAAGCACAGCACTTGTTCGTTGTAGCCGCTGTTCCATTGCATGGCCACTTCGACACCGATATTGGTTTGTTGGTCGCTCTGGCGGTCGCCCATGGCATGGAAGATGTTGGGGTTGAGGATGGTTTTGCCCTTGTTAATGAAGTTGACAAAGCCCTTGACACCGCCTGCCCCGGAAAAGTCGTCTTCCTTGCCGGTGCGCTCATCTTTGAGGCGAATGCGCACGCCGTTGTTCAAAAAGCTCAGCTCGCGCAGGCGTTTGCTCAAAATCTCGTAATGAAAGTCGGTGTTGGTCTGGAAAATTTCCAGATCAGGCAAAAAGTGCACTTCGGTGCCGCGTTTTTCGGTTTCACCAATCACCTTCATGGGCGAAACTTCGACACCGTTGACGGTTTCAATCAAGCGGTTTTGCACGAAGCCCTTGCTGAATTCCATGACATGCACCTTGCCATCGCGGCGAATCGTCAGGCGCAGCATTTTGCTCAAGGCATTGACGCAACTGACCCCCACGCCGTGCAAGCCACCCGAGACTTTGTAGCTGTTCTGGTTGAACTTGCCACCGGCGTGCAATTCGGTCAGGGCGATTTCGGCGGCGCTGCGTTTGGGCTCGTGCTTGTCGTCCATCTTGACACCGGTCGGAATGCCGCGCCCGTTGTCGACTACCGACACCGAGTTGTCAGAGTGAATGGTGACCAGAATGTCGTCGCAGTGGCCGGCCAAGGATTCGTCGATCGAATTGTCGACCACCTCAAACACCAGGTGGTGCAGTCCGGTGCCGTCCGACGTGTCGCCGATGTACATGCCGGGGCGCTTGCGCACGGCTTCCAGTCCTTCAAGGATCTGGATTGAGCCTTCGCCATAAGCTTCTGAAGCACCCGCTTGATGGGCATCGATGGTGGGTTGAAAGTTGGAGCTGTCAGCCGTACTCTCGCCGGTGTGGACGGAGTTTTCGGAGTCTTGGCTGGGCTTGTTTTCTTCGGTCATGGCACGTTCTCAATCAGGTTTGGACAGGCCTGGCGGGGCTGCTGTCCGGCAAAATACGACTAACTTGCTGGCTGCGGCAATGATCAAACCCGCCAGGAACCAGGGTTCGTCGCGGGCTTGGTGTGTTGCATGCCGACACAGGTGGCTGCTTAGATTCGCATGGGCATCACGACGTATTTGAAGTGGTCGTTCTCGGGGATGGTGAAAAGAGCCGAGCTGTTGCCGTCGGATAACTCCAGCTTGACCATTTCCTGGCTCATATTGGCCAGCGCGTCAATCAGGTAGGTCACGTTAAAACCAATCTCGATGCTGTCGCCGCTGTAGTCGATGTCGAGCTCGTCCACAGCCTCTTCCTGCTCGGCATTGTTGGCAGCTACACGCAGGGTGCCGGGGTCGATGTTCAAGCGCACGCCCTTGAATTTGTCGCTGGTCAAAATCGCCGTGCGCTGCAAGGTGGCCAGCAGGGCGGCGCGACCCAGAATGATGCTGTTGTGGTGGTTTTTGGGGATGACGCGGTTGTAGTCCGGGAACTTGCCTTCAACCAGTTTGGTGACAAACTCCATGCCGTCAAAGCTGAACTTGGCCTGGTTGTTGGCAAATTGCATGTCGATAGCACCTTGCGCGTCTGACAGCAGGCGCTGCAACTCCAGTACGGTTTTGCGCGGCAAAATGACTTCTTGTTTGGGCACTTCCACATCAAGGGTGGCCGAGGCAAACGCCAGTCGGTGGCCATCGGTAGCCACCAGGCTGAGCTGCTGGCCTTCGGCCACAAACAAAATGCCGTTCAGGTAGTAGCGAATGTCGTGTACGGCCATGGCAAATGACACTTGACCCAGCAAAGCCTTCAGCGTTTTTTGCGGGATGCTGAAAACTGGCCCAAAACTGGCCGATTCCTGCACCAGCGGAAAATCTTCTGCCGGCATGGTTTGCAAGGTGAATTTGCTTTTGCCGCCCTTGAGAATGAGCTTGGCGGCACTGGATTCGAGGGACACGATCTGGTCGGCAGGCATGCTGCGCAAAATGTCAATCAACTTGCGCGCGCCCACTGTCGTGGTGAAGTCGCCCGCATCGCCACCGAGTTCGGCCGTGGTGCGAATCTGGATTTCCAGGTCGCTGGTGGTAACTTGCAACGATTCACCCGTTTTGCGGATCAGTATGTTGGCCAGAATCGGCAACGTGTGACGACGCTCCACAATGCCCGCGACCGCTTGCAGCACTGACAGCACTTTGTCCTGGGTGTCTTTTAAAACAATCATGTCTTCCTCTTGTGTTCAATTGTCAAATTGTGTGTTGGCGCAACTCAGGCCGCAAAGCGGTTGCAGGCAACCCCCGTTATTTTCCCACTCATTTGCGTCACCCTTTCAGGGTTTGTTCCAGAACGTGAAGTTGCTGGTTAAGTTCGGTTAATTGCTGGCGCTCCCCACCAATTTTTCGCACCGCGTGCAACACCGTGGTGTGGTCACGCCCGCCGAACAATTCTCCGATTTCCGGCAGGCTTTTTTGTGTCAGCTCTTTGGCCAGGTACATGGCGATCTGGCGCGGGCGGGCAATGCTGGCGGGCCGCTTTTTGGAGTACATGTCGGCAATCTTGATCTTGTAATAGTCGGCCACCGTCTTCTGGATGTTTTCCACAGAAATTTGCCGGTTCTGGATCGACAGCAGGTCACGCAAGGCTTCGCGAGCCAGCATGATGGAAATTTCTTTCTGGTTAAAGCGGGAGTAGGCCAGGATCTTGCGCAAGGCGCCTTCGAGCTCGCGGACGTTCGAGCGCACGTTTTTGGCAACAAAAAATGCCACTTCTTCCGGCATCACAATGCCTTCGGCTTGCGCCTTGTTGATCAAAATGGCCACCCGCATTTCAAGCTCTGGCGGCTCAATGGCGACCGTCAGCCCAGAGTCAAAGCGCGACACCAGGCGTTCATGAATGTCGGCCAGACCCTTGTGGTAGGTGTCGCTAGTCATCACGATGTGCGATTTCCTGGCGAGCAAGGCTTCAAAGGCGTTGAAGAATTCTTCTTGGGTGCGTTCCTTGTTGGCAAAAAATTGCACATCATCAATCAGCAGCAAATCAAGCGAGTGGTAGCGCTCCTTGAACTCATCAAATGCCTTGCGTTGGTAGGCCTTAACCACATCGGTAACAAATTGCTCTGCGTGGATGTAGAGAACTTTGGCATCCGGGCGGTCGCTCAGCAACTGATTGCCCACCGCGTGCATCAAATGGGTCTTGCCCAACCCGACGCCACCGTAGATGAATAAGGGGTTGTACAGGTGGCCTGGCATGCCGGCCACATGCATGGCCGCAGCGCGCGCCATCCGGTTGGCGCTGCCTTCTACGAGCGTGTCAAAGGTCAGTGCGGTGTTGAGTCGGTTCTTGAGCAGCTCAGTGGTGCGGCTGTCACTTGCTTGTGGCGTGGCCTCTACCGAAGAAGAGGACGGCTGATTGATGGCAAGGTGGCTCCTGGCGGTGGCTTCACGCGGAGCAAGTGCTAACTCTATCTGGACTGGTTGGCCAATCAGGCGCTCCATGAGGGATGCCAGGCGAGCGCTGTACTGGGCTCGAATCCAATCCAGCTTGAACCGATTGGCGACAAAAAGCGTGACTTTGGAGAGGTCGTCAGACACCTGCGCAGACAGCGGCTTGATCCAGGTCTGAAATTGCTGCTCGGGTAATTCTTGTGCCAACTGGTCAATACAGGCCTGCCAAAAATCAGGGTTTTGGGTGCTTTGCATAACATCAGATGGAGCGGTTTTGGGGTGGAATCCCTCGGTCATGGTATGGGCAGCTTCGTGTGGATAGTTGTAAATTGCTGTGCCCCGAATTCTAGTTTATCAAACGCTTATCCACAAAGCGGATCAACCCGGAAATCACCTGATTGACAGTTCGGAGAAGTGCGTGTTTGCGGATCAATTTGTCGGTACGCGCAAAGTTTGCGATAATCTGCGGTTCACCTGAACTGTTCAGGAGAAAACTGAACACCGATCTGGTCCGCTGCGTATTCAATGCAGGCGGCTCTGGTCGCCTCTGAGTCTCTTAGGATTTCCAAAAATGAAACGCACTTACCAACCCTCCAAGATCCGTCGCGCCCGTACCCACGGCTTTCTGGTTCGCATGAAAACCCGTGGCGGCCGTGCCGTGATCAATGCCCGCCGCGCCAAAGGCCGCAAGCGCCTGGCAGTCTGATTTGCCGAAAGGTGTGGTCTGCGGCTGACCTACTCCATGATGGCAGCCTGACAGTGCAACGACTTAAAAAGCGCAGTCAGTTTCAGGCCGTGCTGGCAGGTCGAACATTGGCGCGTACGGCGCATTTCGCGCTGCATTGTGTTGCGCTGAATGTCCCCGGCGTTGCTGGGCCCGTTCGGCCACTGTTTGAGCCGCCTGATGTCTGGATGGGTGCCATGGTGCCCAAGCGCTGGGCCAAACGCGCGGTAACGCGCAACGCCATCAAGCGTCAGATATACACCGTCAGCTGCGGTTTTGAGACTTCGTTGACGCAGTCCGCCCATGTAGTGCGCTTGCGCTGCGGCTTTGACCGAAAGCAGTTTGTCAGCGCCACCTCAGATGCCCTCAAGGCTGAGGTGCGCGACGAATTGACGCAATTGTTCGGCAAGGCGTGCGCCGTACCGACGGGTGTCTTGGCGAGCTCGTCGTGATGGCGCGGTTGTTGATTATTCTGGTCAAGGGCTACCGGCTGTTGCTGAGCCCGTGGCTGGGTTCGTCATGTCGGTTTGAACCCACTTGTTCGGCCTACGCGCTGCAGGCGTTGCAGTTGCATGGCGCAGGCAAAGGCAGCTATTTGACGTTGAACCGTCTTGGGCGCTGCCATCCCTGGTGTGCTGGTGGCCTAGATCCGGTGCCGGTTCCTGCATCGTCTGCCAAGCCTGATTTGTTTACCCGGTTGATTTCATCTTCCATTCATAAGAAGTCCTCATGAACGATATCCGTCGCACCATTTTGTGGGTGATTTTTGGCCTTTCCATGGTCATGCTGTGGGATCAATGGCAGGTCTACAACGGCCGCCATGCGACCTTTTTTCCGGGTACCACTTCGACGGTTGCCCAGCCTGCCGCCAGCCCCGCCAGCGCCCAGAATGGTGTCCCATCCGCTACAAATAATATAGCAGCTACACCAGGCATTACGGGCGCTGGTGCTGTGCTGGTGCCTCAAACAACGGCCGCCTCTGCAGCCCATGAGCTGGTGGTGGTTCAAACGGATGTGTTCAAGCTGACTTTCAGCACCGAGGGGGGATCGCTGGTCAAGACCGAATTTCTCAAGCACATCGACATGGCGGACAAGACCCGCAAGTTTGTGCTGCTCGATGACAGCAAGGAGCGCATCTATCTAGCGCAGTCGGGCCTGATTGCCGGTGCCGGTGGTGCTGCGTTGCCAACCCACAAAGTCGTGATGACGATGGCTCCTGGCGCACGCACGCTTGCAGACGGCAGCCAGACGCTGGAGCTGCGCTTTGAGTCGCCTGCAGTAGGTGGTGTGCAACTTGTGAAAACCTACACGCTGACGCGCGGCAGCTACGCGGTGGCGGTGAAGCATGAGGTGGTCAACGTGGGTGCCGCTGCGGTTGTGGCCCAGCTTTATCTGCAACTGGTGCGCGATGGCAACAAGCCCCCAGGCGAATCGTCGTTTTACTCCACCTTCACTGGCCCGGCGATTTACACCGAAGCCAAGAAGTACCAGAAGGTTGAATTTGCCGACATTGAAAAAGGCAAGGTTGACATTGAAAAGGCGGCCGATAACGGCTATGTGGCCATGGTGCAGCACTATTTTGCAAGCGCGTGGCTGCTGGGTGACGGCATCAAACGTGAATTGTTCATGCGCAAAGTCGATACCAATCTGTACGCCGTTGGCATGATCGCCCCGCTGGAAGCCATTGCTCCGGGTGCGCGTAAAACGATTGAGGCCCGATTTTTTGCCGGCCCGCAAGAAGAAAAAGTGCTCGAAGCACTGTCACCGGGGTTGGAGCTGGTCAAAGACTACGGCTGGCTGACCATTCTGTCCAAGCCGCTGTACTGGTTGCTTGACAAGCTGCACGGTTTTATCCAGAACTGGGGTTGGTCGATTGTGGCGCTGGTGGTGTTGCTCAAGGCGGCTTTTTACTGGCTCAATGCCAAGGCCTATTCCAGCATGGCCAAAATGAAGGCCGTCAACCCGCGCATTACCGAAATGCGTGAACGCCTGAAGGACAATCCACAGCAGATGCAGCAGGAAATGATGCGCATCTACCGAGAGGAAAAAGTCAACCCGATGGGCGGCTGCTTCCCGATCATGATTCAGATACCGGTGTTTATCGCGTTGTACTGGGTTTTGCTGGCCAGCGTGGAGATGCGCAACGCGCCCTGGGTGGGCTGGATTCACGACTTGTCGTCCCCCGATCCGCTTTATATTTTGCCGCTGGTCATGGCCTTGACCACGGTGCTGCAGACATCCTTGAACCCGGCACCGCCTGACCCGATGCAAGCCAAGTTGATGTGGTTCATGCCGCTGGCGTTCAGCGTGATGTTCTTCTTCTTCCCCGCTGGTCTGGTGCTGTACTGGATCACCAACAACGTGTTGTCCATCGCGCAGCAGTGGGTCATCAACACCCGCATGGGTGTGCCGCCCAAGTTTCATTTGCCCAAGTTCTAAGCGTTTAAGCGCTTCTGGGGTCTGATGTGAGCTTGGCGCGCCAGCAGGACCCCATCGTGGCGATTGCCACTGCACCCGGGCGTGGCGCGGTCGGCATCGTGCGCGTCAGTGGTCGCGGCCTTGCGCCGCTGGCCTTGGCCTTGTGTAGCAAGTCGCTTAAACCGCGCGAGGCCACTTACACCGCCTTTCTTGACCACGCTGGCGTCGCCATTGACCGCGGTCTGGGCATTTACTTTGTGGGTCCGAACTCTTTCACTGGCGAAGACGTGCTTGAGCTCCAGGCTCATGGCGGCCCGGTGGTGTTGCAGTTGTTGCTGGCGCGCTGCCTGGAAGCGGCAGCGCAATGCCGCCCTGATGGCCAGCCGACTTTGCCGCGATTGCGGGTAGCGTTGCCCGGCGAGTTTTCCGAGCGGGCCTATCTGAACGACAAAATTGATTTGGCGCAGGCAGAAGCCATTGCCGATTTGATCGATGCCAGCACTGAAGCGGCCGCTCGCAGCGCCGCTCGTTCGCTGTCAGGTGCGTTTTCCCAGGAAATCCACCAATTGCGTGATGCGCTGATTCACCTGCGCATGCTGGTGGAGGCCACGCTGGATTTCCCCGAGGAAGAAATTGACTTCCTGCGCAAGGCAGACGCGTATGGGCAGCTGTCCAATTTGCAGCAGACACTCGGGCTTGTATTGCAGCGGGCGCGCCAAGGCGCTTTGTTGCGTGAGGGCATCAAGGTGGTGATTGCCGGCCAGCCCAATGCGGGTAAGTCGTCACTGCTGAACGCGCTGGCTGGCGCTGAGCTGGCCATCGTCACTCCGGTGGCGGGTACCACGCGCGACAGAGTGCAGCAAACCATTCAGATCGAAGGTGTGCCGCTGCATGTCATTGACACAGCCGGGCTGCGCGCCGGTCAGGACGAAATTGAGCAAATTGGTATCGCGCGCGCCTGGGAGGCCATTGCGCAGGCCGATGCGGTGTTGTTTCTGCACGATATGACTCGCCTGAATGCTACTGAATATATAGCTGCTGACGCTGATATACAAAGGGCTATGAGTGAAATTGTTCCAAAAAACGTGGCGGTCATTGATGTCTGGAACAAGGCCGATGCAGTGTCTGAGCAAGCCCCTGCCCATGGCTTGACCCTGTCGGCCAAAACCGGGTTCGGGCTCGATGTGTTGCGCCAGCGGCTGCTGGCGGTGGCGGGTTGGCAGGCCGGTGCCGAAGGTGTTTTCATTGCCCGCGAGCGCCATGTTCAGGCGCTGCGCCGGGTGCTTGATCATCTTGACTGCGCTGACAAATTGCTGGCGCGTCAGGCCGAGTCGCTGGATTTGTTGGCTGAAGAATTGCGGCTGGCTCAAAACGCTTTGAGCGAGATCACAGGAGAATTCACGCCGGACGATCTGCTCGGTGTTATATTTTCGAGCTTCTGCATTGGCAAATAGCTTGTCAGGCAGCCATCTTCGGGGCACTTGATTCACTGGAGTAATTCATTGAAGCTGCCGCTCTTTCACTGTTCGAGGGGTTGAAAATGTCTATTTTCAGTTGGTTTCTGCCCAAGTCAAAATCCAAGCCCGAGTACCAAGCCAAGTCGAGCCATGGCACCGGCGTGTCTGCCAGTGGCTTGCTGTCGGCACCAGCATCTGCGCGTACACCGGTATCGGGCGGTGCAGTGGTTGACCTCAAGCAACAGCGCCAGGAGCGCCGCGAGCAGTTGTATGGTGTCGTGCGTGCTGCCATGTTGCGCAGTGAGGTGCTGGCAGCCAATTACAAGTTCAAGGTGCTGTCGCTGGATGTTCGCGGTTGCCAATTTCTTGTCATGGTGGACATGGTCAATGACCGCCTGGAGGCCCCGCAACGCCTGGCAGCCATTGAAAGCCTGATTGCCACCGAGGCCGCACAGCGCCACCAGTTGTTGGTCAAAGCGGTTTATTGGCGGACCAACCAGCCGCCGTTGGTGGCGGCTCAGCTCGCGAATACGCAGCCGGCTGCAGCCGTGGCTGTTGCAGCCGCAGCCGTCCATGCGGGTGCTGCAGCGCCCTTCGGATCGGCACCCGTTGCACCGCCAAGTTCCGGATTCGAGCCGATCGCACAAGAAGAGGTTTTGGCGTTCAAAAAGGCTATTGCAGCGACATCAGCCAGGGTTGACACGGGGACAACAGGCGAAGTAGTGTCGACCGGCCCGCGGCACCAGGCGAACCCAACCGGCTTTGAAGATACCCAGGTGATCGAGCATGACGACACCGCATCGCCACTCAGTGGCACCCAGTTTGGCGGTTTGGATTAGGGCTTGCTCAATGGCCGTCGTAATCGATCAGGGTAAACAGGGCAAGACCACCTTCGCGCAGTTTGGCCGAGCCGCCAAGCTCGGGCAGGTCCACAATGGCGGCGCCTTCTATCACCACGGCACCGAGTTTTTCAAGTAATTTTTTCCCCGCCATCATGGTGCCGCCCGTGGCGATCAGGTCATCAATCAACAGCACGCGGGCACCGGGTTTGACCGCGTCGGTATGCAGCTCCACGGTTGCACTGCCGTATTCAAGTTCGTAGGTTTCGGCCACCGTGGTGAACGGCAATTTGCCCTTTTTTCGGATAGGCACAAAACCAACACTCAACTCATAGGCAATCACCGCCCCCAGGATGAAGCCGCGCGCATCGAGCCCTGCGACCACATCGGGTCGACGCTCTGGGTCCATGTAGCGGTGCACAAAGGCATCGATCAACACCCGAAACACCTTGGCCTCTTGTAGCAGTGGCGTGATGTCGCGGAACTGCACCCCCGGCGCTGGCCAGTCCGGCACGGTGCGGATATGGTCACGAAGGTATTGGTTGACGCTGAGGTGTTGCATAAGTGGACGTAGGTATGATGGCACGCCACAGTTTAAACGCCCCCACAGCGGCGGCAGTCATTACGGGGAATCCACTCATGCATTCAATAAGCAGTAACGGCGCGGGTAAAAAGCGCCTCGCGGGCCCAGCGCTGGCTTGTCAATGAAAGGCCAGCAAATTCGGGTGCGGGGCCTGGTGCAAGGTGTCGGGTTTCGGCCGTATGTGTGGCACCTGGCTACGCAATTGGGACTCTCGGGTTGGGTGCGCAACGACAGTGCGGGTGTCACGGTGGTGGTGGCAGGGGCGGCAATGGATGAGTTTTTGATGCGCCTGCCAGCGGAAATTCCGCGCCTTGCCCGCATTGATGGCATGGAAGTCGGGGCAGCTGAGGTTTCTGTCCAGTGCTTCAGCATTTTGGAAAGCGAACAGGGGCCAGTCGCCACGGCCATTGGCCCGGATGCGGCAATGTGTCCGGCTTGCATTGCTGACCTGTGTGATCCGCTAAACCGCCGCTGGCGCTATGCCTTCACCACCTGCACACACTGCGGGCCGCGCTACACGGTGAGTCGGCATATTCCGTATGACCGGGCCCAAACCAGCCTCGCCGAATTTCCCTTGTGCCCCGCCTGCGCGGTGGAATACCGAAACCCGGCAGACCGGCGCTTTCATGCCGAAACCACCTGTTGCCCGGCTTGCGGGCCCCGCTTGCGCCTGCTGGACGCTGGCGGCGCGCCGATCTTGGGCGACCCGATCCAACAGACGCTGCACCGACTGCAAGACGGCAAGATCGTCGCCATCAAAGGGCTGGGCGGGTTTCACCTGGCCTGCGATGCCCGTCATGTCGCGGCGGTGGCGCAATTGCGGCAACGCAAGCAGCGTGATGAAAAGCCGTTTGCGGTGATGGCACTCAACGCCTCATCACTGGCTGGGTTTGCTGACCTTGGCGCGCCAGAGCTGGCTTTGTTGCATAGCCCGGCCGCGCCGATTGTGCTGTGCGACAAGGCGCCGGCTGAGCTGGCGGGCATCGCCCCAGGCCTGGCCTGGTTGGGGGTGATGTTGCCGAGCACGCCGATTCAGCTGTTGTTGTGGCATGAAGCCCTGGGCCGACCCGCTGGCACGGCCTGGCTGACACCCCCCAACGAGATGCTTCTTGTCATGACCAGCGCCAATCCGCATGGCGAGCCTCTGGTGTGTGACAACGATGAAGCTGTGCAGCGCCTGGTGGGTATTGCCGATGCGTATTTGCTGCACAACCGTGACATCGTGGTGCGCTGCGACGATTCGGTGGTGCGCCCCGGCCCGGCCTTCATTCGCCGGGCGCGCGGCTACACACCGGTGCCAATTGCGCTGGCGCAGGATGGCCCGGTGGTGTTGGCCTTGGGCGGACACCTGAAAAATACGGTTTGTATTGCCAAGGGCCGTGAAGCCTATCTGTCGCAGCATATAGGGGGGCTCGACAACGTGGCGGCCATTGGTTTTATGGAAGAAACGGTAAGCCACCTGCAGGGCATTCTGGAGGTTCGCCCTGAACTGGTCGTGCATGACCTGCATCCGGACTACGCGTCCACCCATCTGGCAGAGCGATTGGCCCACCGGTGGGGCGTGCCGATTCTGGCGGTGGCGCATCACCATGCCCATATCGGTGCAGTTTGCGCCGAGCATGGCTTGGCTCAGCCGGTGCTGGGTCTGGCCATTGACGGGGTTGGTCTGGGCCCTGATGGGGGTTTGTGGGGCGGTGAGCTGTTGCGTGTCGATGGCGGCCAGTGCAAACGGCTGGGGCATTTGAGACCATTGCGCTTGCCGGGTGGCGACCGGGCAGCACGTGAACCCTGGCGCATGGCGGTATCGGCGCTGCACGGTGCCGGGCTTGGCGAACAGGCGGAAAAATGGTTGCAAAAACACTACCCGCAACGCCAAGCAAGGCCGCTGATCAGCATGCTCAATCGCGGTCTGAACTGCCCGCCGACCAGTAGCCTGGGTCGTTTGTTTGATGCGGCAGCTGGCTTGCTGGGCGTGTGCAGCGAGTCCCATTTTGAAGGACAGGCAGCGATGGCGCTTGAGGGTTTGGCCCAGCACCATGGCCGCGTGTTGCCGCTGCAAGGTAGCGCGTTGCTGACTGACGCGCTGATTGATTTTTCACCGCTGCTGGTTTTTTTGGCGGAGTGCGATGACGCTGCTTACGGTGCTGCCCTGTTTCATGCCAGCGTAGCCCATGGCTTGGCACAGTGGCTGCAGATGGCGGCGCAGCGTGAGCAGATCAACAGGGTTGCAGTGGGGGGTGGCTGTGCGATGAATGTAGTGCTGATGACGGCTTTGCGCCTTGCCCTGGAGGCGCAAGGGGTGATGCTCTTTGAGGCGCAACAGGCACCACCCAACGACGGCGGTCTGGCACTGGGTCAAGCCTGGGTTGCACGTCAGCCATCAGGTGTTGCCGCCGGAGCACTCGGGCGGGCGGTCAACCCTTGAGCAGACGGAACTCAGTTTGGTTGAGCGAGTCGGCCTTGCCTGATAGCACCAGCGCATCGCCGTCCATCAGCAACAGCGTGTCGGACAGCGGCATCACCTGCCCGGTCTTGCGCCGCAGGCTGACCAGTCGCACGCCCAGCGCGGGCAGTGCCAGCTCACCGACGGTGCGACCAATGGATTTCGCATGTGGCGGCAGGCTCAGTGAGCTCAGTCGCTCCTGCTGTGCTTCGTCTGCATCGCCATCATCGGCACCGCGGAAAAAACCGCGCAACATGCCGTAACGCGCGTCGCGCTGCTCCTGCACGATACGGATCACCCGGCGCATCGGCACACCCACCAGTGCCAGCGCGTGGGTGGCCAGCATCAGCGAGCCCTCAATGGCTTCGGGCACCACCTCGGTGGCACCGGCTTTTTGCAGCAACTCCAGATCGTGGTCGTCCTGCGTGCGCACCACTACCGGCACTTGCGGCGCGTGTTCATGAATGTGCGCCAGCACCTTTACGGCGCTGGCTGTTTCCAGGTAAGTCACCACCACGGCGCTGGCGCGTGCCAAGCCCGCTGCCATCAGGGATTGCAGGCGCGCCGCATCGCCAAACACCACCGAATCACCGCCAGCGGCAGCCTGACGGACGCGATCCGGGTCGAGGTCAAGCGCCATGTAGGGGATGGCTTCCTTGTCCAGCATGCGGGCCAGATTCTGGCCGCAGCGGCCATAGCCGCAAATAATGACATGCTTGTTGGCTTTGATCGCCTTCTTGGCAATGCTGGTCATTTGCACCGATTCCATCAACCACTCGTTGCTGACCAAACGCATCACCAGTGCGCCGCTGTGCATCACGATGAACGGTGTGGCCAGCATCGACAACACCATGGCGGCCAAAATCGGATTGAGCAACTCCGGCGGCACCAAGGCACGCGTTTGCGCCAGTGCCAGCAACACAAAACCAAATTCACCGGCTTGCGCCAGGTATAGCCCCGTGCGCAGTGACACGCCCATGCTGGCACCCAGAGCGCGCGCCAGCAGTGTCACCAGAGCGGCCTTGAACAACACCGGCACGGTCAACAGCAGTAACACCAGTGGCCAGCGCTCCAGCACCAGCCGCCAGTCCAGCATCATGCCGATGCTGATGAAAAAAAGTCCCAGCAACACGTCGTGGAACGGCCGGATGTCGGTTTCGACCTGGTGCTTGTACTGGGTTTCGGAAATCAGCATGCCGGCAATGAACGCGCCCAGCGCCAGACTCAAGCCGGCCAGCTCGGTCAGCCAGGCCAGGCTCAGTGTGACGAGTAACAGATTCAGCACAAACAGTTCTTCGCTCTTGCGCCTGGCCACCAGGGTCAGCCACCAGCGCATGATGCCCGGGCCACCGACCAGCAGCAAGGTGATGAGCACTGTGGCCTTGAGCATGGCCCAGGACATGGTTTCCGCCAGCACTTCAGCCGACGCGCCCAATGCCGGAATCAACACCAGCAGCGGCACCACGGCCAAATCCTGGAACAACAGCACACCCATGACGCGTTTGCCGTGCTCGCTCTCCATTTCCAGCCGCTCAGCCATCAGCTTCACCACAATGGCGGTGCTGCTCATTGCCAAGGCACTGGCCAGTGCCAGCGCCGTCTGCCAACTCATCTGCCAGAGCTTGGGAGCCAGCCACGCCAACCCCAGGCTGCCCAAAGTGGTGATCAGAACGGTCAGCACCACCTGGAACAACCCCAAGCCAAACACCAGATTGCGCATGGCGCGCAGTTTGGGCAAGTTGAATTCCAGGCCGATCACGAACATCAGGAACACCACGCCGAACTCGCCCAGGTGGCGCACACCGTCGGCATTTTTGGCCAATGCCAACGCGTTGGGGCCCAGCACCACGCCAACTGCCAGATAGCCCAGCATGGGCGGCAGTTTCAGGTAACGGCAGGCCACCACGCCCAGCACGGCAGCCAGCAAATACAAGAGGGTCAGGTCAAGTGGGTTCACCCCCTGATACTACCAAGCGCCCATGCGCGATTGGCCCGAGCCGATAAAATGCGCGCATGAAACTAGAGCCCCCCTTTGTCCCTGCGTTTGATGCCCACCGAGCCATCGCCTTGGCGCATGAAACACTGGACATTGAGGCCGCAGCCGTGCTGGGCCTCAAGCGCCAGGTCGGTGCAGCCTTCGTCGGGGCCGTGCAGCTGATGCTGGCGGTCAGCGGCCGTGTGGTGGTGATGGGTATGGGCAAGAGCGGTCACATTGGTCGCAAGATCGTGGCTACCTTGGCCTCGACTGGTACACCGGCCATGTTTGTCCACCCGGCAGAAGCGAGCCATGGCGACCTGGGCATGATCAAGGCCGTTGATGTGGTGCTGGCCATTTCCAACAGTGGTGAATCGGAAGAACTCAACGCCATTTTGCCGATGATCAAGCGCTTGGGCGCACCCCTGATCGCCATGACGGGCAACCCGCAGTCCACACTGGCGCACCACGCCGATGTTCACCTGAACAGCGGTGTCGAAAAAGAAGCCTGCCCGCTGAACCTAGCCCCCACCGCCAGCACCACCGCACAGCTGGCGTTGGGTGATGCCCTGGCGGTGGCGCTGCTGGATGCCCGCGGCTTCAAGGCCGAAGACTTCGCGCGTTCGCACCCGGGTGGCGCGCTAGGGCGCAAGCTGCTGACCCATGTCAGTGATGTCATGCGCACGGGCGAGCGCGTGCCCAAGGTCGGCTTGACGGCCAGCTTCAGCGACCTGATGCGTGAAATGAGCGACAAGGGCCTGGGGGCAACGGCCGTGGTCGATGAGGCGGGCTTGGTGCAGGGCATTTTTACCGATGGCGACCTGCGCCGTCTGGTTGAGAAAGGCATTGATCTGCGGGCGACCACGGCCCAGCAGGTCATGCACGCCAACCCCGGCACCATCAGCTACGATGCCCTGGCGGTTGATGCTGCCGAGCTGATGGAGTCGCGCTGCATTACCAGTGTGCTGGTGCTTGATGCCAGTGGGCATCTGTGCGGTGCTCTCAACAGCAATGATCTGATGCGTGCCAAGGTGATCTGATGCAACAACCTGTCCTGAATTTCTCCCCTGAGCTGCTGCTCAAAGCGCAGGGCATTCGCGTGGTTTTTTTCGATGTCGATGGCGTGCTGACCGATGGCGGACTGTATTTTTCAGAGCAGGGTGAAACCCTCAAACGCTTCAACACGCTGGATGGCCATGGTCTCAAGCTGCTGCAACGTGCCGGCATTACGCCTGCCGTGATCACCGGGCGTGATTCCAAGCCGCTGCGCTTGCGCCTGGCCGCTTTGGGTATCGAACATGCGCACTACGGCACCGAAGACAAGCGCCCAGCGGCTGAGGCAACCCTCAAGACCTTGGCGCTGGAATGGTCGCAAGCGGCGGCCATGGGCGATGACTGGCCCGATTTGCCGGTGATGACGCGCTGCGCCTTCGCCTGCGCCCCCGCCAATGCCCAGACGGAGGTAGCCGCTGCGGCACACTACGTCACCCGGTTGCAGGGCGGCTCTGGTGCCGTGCGCGAACTGTGTGACCTGTTGCTGGTGGCCAGCGGCCGCTATGCCCAACTCTGGCAGGAGTCAATGCGGTGATGGGCCTGCTGCGCGCCCTTTTGGATCGTCTGGTTTTGTATTTGCCGGTCTTCCTGATGGGCGTGTTGGCCATGGGCACCTACTGGCTGGTACGCAGCACGCCGGCTACCAGTGCACCCGCTGTCGCTGCTGCCGTGCAGCACCAGCCTGACTACTTCATGCGCAAATTTGCTGTCAAAACCTACGATGCAAACGGACAACTCAAAAGCCAGGTCAGTGGCACCGAAGCGCGGCACTTCCCGGATACCGAGACACTTGAAATTGACCAGGTCAACATTCGCTCATTCGATGTGCAGGGCCGCTTGACAACGGCAACGGCGCGCCAGGCCATCGCCAACAGTGATGCCTCCGAGGTGCAACTGATGGGCGACGCGAAGGTTGTACGGGCCTCTACGCTGACACCAGCCGGTCGCATACAACCCGCGCTGGCCTTCAAAGGCGAGTTTCTTCATGCCTACATGAATACCGAGCGCATCAAGTCGCACCTGCCGGTGGAACTCACCCGGGGAAAAGACCGCTTCACTGCGGACAGCATGGATTTTGACAACCTGGAGCGCGTCATGGTGATGACAGGGCGGGTCAGGGGCATCCTGGTGCCTACCGCCGCACCATGACGCCGCTGGTCTTGATCACCGGTGCATCCAGTGGCATTGGCCAGGCATTGGCTTTGCACTATGCGCGGCAGGGTTTTCGGCTGGCCTTGGTGGCGCGCCGCACGAATGTTGTCAAATCATGGCTTAGCCCTTATAAAATAAGCGCAGACAGCTATCAAATATATAGCGCAGATGTCACTGATTCAGACAGCATGGCGGCCATGGCGGCAGACTGCCTGGCGCGCCAGGGCGTGCCAGACGTGGTGATCGCCAACGCCGGCATCAGCATCGGCGTCGACTCCTCGCTGCGCGAAGACCTCGACGTGATGGCCCGCATTCTGGCCACCAATGTCATGGGCGTGGCGAACACCTTCGGGCCCTTGATTGCCGCCATGACGGCGCGTGGCTCAGGCACGCTGGTGGGCATTGGCAGTGTGGCTGGCATCCGCGGCTTGCCTGGGCATGGTGCTTATTGCGCCAGCAAGGCGGCCGTGATCAGCTACTGCGAAAGCCTGCGCGGTGAATTGCGTGCAAGCGGCGTAAAAGTGGTGACGCTGTGCCCGGGCTACATCGCCACCCCGCTGACCCGCAATAACAGCTACAAGATGCCTTTTTTGATGCAAGCAGACGACTTCGCAAAAAAAGCTTTTCATGCCATTGAGGTCGAGTCCAGCTACCGCGTGATTCCGTGGCAGATGGGCGTGGTGGCCAAATTGCTGCGGCTGTTGCCCAATGGCGTGTTTGACAGGTTATTTGCCGGGCGACCGCGCAAGCCGCGTGCGTCGGCCGACTAAATTTGGTCAACAAAAAAGGCTCCGAAGAGCCTTTTTTGAGTTTCAGGTGTGAACCTGGTTGCTGCTTAGTAGCTGCTACGGCCACCGCCACCGCCACCGCCGTAACCACCACCGCCGCCGCCGCCGGAGCGACCGCCGCCGCCACCACCAGCGCCGCCGCCGCCGTAGCCACCGCCACCTGAGCGACCACCACCAGCGCCACCGCCGTAACCACCACCGCCGCCACCGCCAGCGCCGCCGCCGAAGCCGCCGCCACCTGAACGGGGAGGACGTGGCTCCATCGGACGAGCTTCATTGACCACGAGACCACGGCCACCGAATTGTTGACCATTCATCGCATTGATGGCGGTTTGTGCTTGCGCATCATCGCCCATTTCGACAAAGCCAAAACCCTTGGAGCGACCGGTGTCGCGTTCCATCATGACTTTGGCACTGGTTACAGCGCCGAATTGACCAAAAGATTGTTGCAGGTCTTCGTCACGCACTGAGTAAGGCAGGTTGCCGACGTATAGTTTGTTGCCCATTAAGGGACTCCTCTAAAACACATAAATAAAAGCGATGGGGTCCCGAAAGCACAACAAATCTTGAACGTACCGCTGTAGCGCGCGAAACTTACCGATCACCTAACATGCACAAACTTTCAATTTGCACTTGCATATTATGATCCATTTCCTCAAAAGAACGACTGTGGAATTTCTCCTGAAACGCCTTGCCACCAGGAATTGGTAGGTAGAAACACTGAGTTCCTGGCAGCCATTTTGAAGCCGAAGGTATTTGGAATCGGTTGCGATTGTTAAGAAATCAAAAACGGCTGAATTCTTTACTTTCACTAGTTACATTAAGTTACCAATTCACCTCGTGTTCAGGCGTTGCGCCGATGCGGTGAACCGACCGGTCGGCGCCTTCAAACTCTTCTTCCTGGGTCAGTCGCAGTCCCAGGGTCATTTTGAGTGCGCCATACACCACGAATCCCATGAACACCGCCCATGTCACGCCCATGACGGTACCGATCAGTTGTGCGCCAAAGCTGACGCCGCCTAAGCCGCCCAACGCCTTGCTGCCAAAAATACCGGCAGCCAGTCCGCCCCAGGTGCCGCACAGTCCATGCAGCGGCCAGACGCCGAGCACATCGTCAATCTTCCATTTGTTCTGGGTCAGCGTGAACATCACAACAAACACGGCGCCAGCGACAGCGCCCACTACCAGCGCGCCCAGCGGATGCATCACGTCAGAGCCTGCGCACACCGCCACCAGTCCTGCCAATGGGCCGTTGTGCACAAAACCCGGGTCGTTTTTTCCAAAGGCCAGCGCAGCCAATGTGCCGCCCACCATGGCCATCAGTGAATTCACCGCGACCAAGCCGGAAATTTTGTCGAGTGTTTGTGCACTCATCACGTTAAAACCAAACCAGCCGACGATCAATATCCATGCGCCCAGCGCCAGAAAAGGAATGCTCGACGGGGGGTGTGCCGACATCGCGCCATCCTTGCGATAACGATTGCTGCGGGCACCGAGCAGCATGACTGCCGGAAGCGCCAGCCAGCCGCCCATGGCATGAACCACAACCGAGCCGGCAAAATCATGAAATTCGGCGCCGGTGACGGATTGAATCCAGGCCTGCACGCCAAAGTGATGGTTCCAGGCGATGCCTTCAAAAAATGGATAGACAAATCCGACAATGACGGCTGTTGCAATCAACTGGGGATAAAAGCGCGCGCGCTCGGCGATACCACCTGAAATGATCGCCGGAATGGCCGCCGCGAACGTCAGCAAAAAGAAGAACCTGACCAGTTCATAGCCGTTTTTGGCCGCCAACTCCTCGGCGCCGACAAAAAAATGGGTGCCATACGCCACGCCATAGCCAACGGCAAAATAAACCACGGTGGAGACCGAGAAATCCACCAGGATCTTGACCAGCGCATTGACCTGGTTTTTTTTGCGCACCGTGCCCAGTTCCAGAAAGGCAAAACCGGCATGCATCGCCAGCACCATGATGCCGCCCAACAAGATGAACAGGGCATCGGTGCCCTGTTTTAGTGCTTCCATAACGCGCTTTCGTGAGTGATATGTGATGGTTTGGTGCGTTTTCTGGCGGATGCAGAAAATTGCACCAAAATAAAGCAATAAACGCGCCAAAAAAATGACTGTTCATGGTGCGATGCCGCCAAGCACCGATGGCGGTCATGCCACAGGCATTCAAAAAGGCATCGATATAATGCCCGCTGTCATTGGGGAGTAGCCGCCCTTCTTTATTGAGAGGGGGTTTGCGTCAACAGACTTGTCTGGCCTTGCAACAAGGCCAACATGGCGCAAACAGTTTTTTAGCCTGGCGAGACCTTTGACTGCACAGCCTCCAGAACTTTTAAAAAGCTTCGGGCCGGGGATGCCGTGCAGTCATTGGTTTTTATTCCGGCCTGAGCTGTTTGTTCCATGGAAGCTTTCCTCGTCTCTACCGGTATCGTCGGCCTCGCTGAAATGGGCGACAAAACCCAGCTTCTCGCGCTGGTGCTGGCGGCAAAATTCAGAAAACCCTGGCCCATCGTTCTGGGCATCCTGGTGGCCACCATTGCCAACCATGCCATGGCCGGCGCACTGGGCGCGTGGGTGACCACCTTCCTGGGACCGCAAACCCTGCGCTGGATACTGGGCGTCTCATTCCTCGCGATGGCGGTGTGGATGCTGATCCCGGACAAACTCGATGAAGACGACAGTGCCAGCAAGCCACTGCGTTTTGGCGTGTTCGGCACCACGGTCTTCGTGTTCTTCCTGGCTGAAATGGGCGACAAGACGCAGATTGCCACCGTGATGCTGGCCGCTCGCTACGACGCGTATTTCTGGGTGGTTGCCGGCACCACGCTGGGCATGATGCTGGCCAACGCACCGGTAGTCTGGCTCGGCAGCAAATTCATGCATCTGATTCCGCTGCGCGTGGTGCACATCGTGTCGGCATTGATTTTTGCTGCGCTGGGCGTGCTGGCGCTGCTGGTGCCGGCTTAGGCGCCTGCCGGATGGCCGGATTGCTATACTGGCGAAGCGCCGATTTGCTCAGCTTGCGGGCGCATAAAAAGTACGGCTAAAGACGATTCTCCCCATGAACCCGGACTCGCCTTGGCGATGCCGGGTTTTCTTTTTTCCGCTTCGCCTTGCTGTTTTTCCTGTCCTGATCTTGTGTCTGTTTTATCGTGGATCCATCAACAGTGCCTATTGCCCCCGTCCTTGTCGCCACGCCAGAAGCTATGCATTTTGCCGCGCCACTGCCCCTGCGCAGCGGTGCCTCGATTCGCGCCTATGACCTGAGTTATGAAACCTACGGCCAGCTCAATGCCGACAAATCCAATGCGGTGCTGATCTGCCATGCGCTGAACGCCTCGCACCACGTGGCTGGCAGCTATGCGGGACAGCCCGATTCGCAGGGCTGGTGGGACACGATGATCGGCCCTGGCAAGCCGGTGGATACAGACCGTTTCTTCGTGATCGGC
>JBBQLQ010000029.1:0-27603 GCA_038328055.1 Burkholderiales bacterium | reverse complement strand
GCGTGGTGTTGATCACCCGCGACATGCTGGCTAAATTGAATTGAAAACCGGGAGCGAGTCGCCTATGAAAGTCCTGCAAGTTAGTGCTGAAATTTTTCCACTGTTGAAAACCGGCGGGTTGGCCGACATTGCCGGCGCGTTGCCTGGCGCGCTCAATGCCGCTGGTTGCGATGTGCGGGTGCTGTTGCCGGGTTTTGCGCCGATTTTGGCTGATTTGAAAAACAGCAGTGTCCTGGCCGAGTTGACTGCGCCTTGGGGC
The DNA here is from genome assembly GCA_038328055.1 of Burkholderiales bacterium. Taxonomy (GTDB): domain Bacteria; phylum Pseudomonadota; class Gammaproteobacteria; order Burkholderiales; family Burkholderiaceae_C; genus Rhodoferax. The sequence continues at coordinate 27,344 of JBBQLQ010000029.1, read as the reverse complement.
GCGCGGGTGGCCTTGCTTCAAGGGGACTTGGCGACCCTGGGGTTGAAGGCTTATGTGATTGATGCCCCTGATCTGTACCTTCGCCCGGGCACGCCGTATGAGGATGTGCAGCGCCAGCCGCACGAGGACAACCATCGGCGGTTTGCCTTGCTGGGGTGGGTTGGGGCGCGGCTGGCCCATGGGCTTGATGTCCATTGGCAGCCTCAGGTGGTGCATAGCCACGACTGGCATGCCGCCTTGACATCGGCCTACCTGGTGCTGGCCTCCGCTGGGCGAACGCCGGTGGCCAGCGTGTACACCGTGCACAACCTGGCCTACCAGGGACTTTTTTCGTGGCAGCAATTTTCCGAATTGGGTTTGCCGGCCTGGGCGTTTGGTGTGGACGGTCTTGAATTCCACGGCCACCTGTCCTTCATGAAGGCCGGCCTGTATTACGCTGACCACATCACCACCGTCAGCCCCAGCTATGCGCGCGAAATTCAAACCCCTGAGCAGGGTTGCGGGCTGGATGGTTTGCTGCGCACGCAGGCCAGTGTGGGTGCGCTTTCGGGCATTCTCAATGCAGTCGATGAGACCGTGTGGAACCCCGCGCATGACCCGGCAATTGCCCACGCCTATGATGCTGACAAGCCAGCAGGCAAGGCGCGCTGCAAAAAGTCGCTGCAGCAGCAATTGGGGCTGGCTGTGCAGGACGATGCACCACTGTTTGGCATCGTCAGCCGTTTGACAGAGCAAAAAGGCCTGCACCTGGTGCTGAGCGTGCTTGACGAGCTGTTGGCCCGTGGGGGCCAGTTGGTGGTGCTGGGAGCGGGTGATGCGGCGCTGGAGGCCGCGTTCAGGGAAAGTGCAGCCACCCACCCGCAAGCGGTGGCGGTGCGCATTGGCTATGACGAAGCCTATGCCCACCAGATTTTTGCCGCCACCGACGTGACGCTGGTGCCATCGCGCTTTGAGCCGTGTGGCTTGACGCAAATGTACGGCCTCAAATACGGCAGTTTGCCGCTGGTGCACCGTGTCGGCGGGCTGGCCGACACGGTGGTGGACTGCACGCTGGAAGACATGGAAGACCAAACGGCCAATGGCTTTGTTTTTCACCATTTCAATTCGCACGCGTTGGCGCGCGCCATCGGACGGGCTTTTGCCCTGTTTGGCAGCCAGCCCGAGTGGCGCTCGGTGCGTGCACGTGCCATGCGCCAGCCGCTGGGTTGGGGCCATGCGGCTGCGCAGTACGTGGCGCTGTACCGCAGGCTGTGCCCGTGAGCCTGGGTAAAGTATTAAGGTCATCATGACGAATTTACTGTTGGAAAAACGCCGTGCCGGGGTGCTGTTGCACCCCACTTCTTTGCCTGGGCCGTTTGGCGCGGGTGACTTCGGGCCGGATGCCAGTCGTTTTGTTGATTGGCTTTGTGCGGCCGGTCAAACGCTTTGGCAAACCCTGCCACTGGGGCCGGTTGGGCCGGGCTATTCGCCCTACATGGGGAGTTCTGCGTTTGCCGGCAACCCGATGCTGGTGGCATTTGAGCCCTTGATTGAGCGCGGCTGGATCAGCGCTGACAGCTTGCAGACCAGTTTTGATGCGCTGCAAGTTGACTACCCCAAGGTAATGGCATGGCGCATGCAAAAGCTGCGCGATGCCCATGCCGGATTTCTCAGGCTTGCGACGCCGCAGGATGTCAGTGCCATGCATACCTGGGTGATTTCGCAGCGGGAGTGGCTGGATGACTACACCTTGTTCATGGCACTCGATCAGGCGTATCAACCAGCGATCTGGCCCGAATGGCCGCAGCCACTGGCGAGGCGTGAGCCGGGTGCGATGGATGCAGCGCGCCGCCTGCATGCCGGCGAACTGGCCTTCTGGCAGTTTGTGCAATGGCAGTTTGATGTGCAGTGGCAGGCGCTCAGGAACTACGCCCACGGCAAGCAGGTGTTGCTGGTGGGTGATTTGCCTATCTTTATTGCCCACCACAGCGCCGACTGCTGGGCCCGGCCTGATCTGTATTTGCTCGACGAAGGCGGCCAACCCAGTGTTGTGGCGGGTGTTCCCCCCGATTTTTTTTCCAGTACCGGACAGCGCTGGGGCAACCCGCTGTACGACTGGGCAGCCATGCGCGCAGACGGCTACCGCTGGTGGGTGGCGCGCATGCAGCGTCAACTGGCGCTGGCCGATATTGTGCGCATCGACCATTTCCGGGGGTTTGTCGACTACTGGGAAATACCGGCCAACGAACCTACTGCCATCCATGGGCGCTGGCAACCCGGCCCAGGTGATGAACTGTTTGCCGTGCTCAAGCGTGAACTTGGTGAGTTGCCCATCATTGCCGAGGACTTGGGCATCATCACGGACGAGGTCAGGGCCTTGCGCGAGCGCACCGGTTTCCCCGGCATGCGGGTGCTGGAGTTTGCTTTTGCTGGCGATGACTCCAACAGTTTTTTACCGCATAACCACGAGGCCAACACGGTGGTGTACACCGGCACGCATGACAACGATACGGCGCAGGGGTGGTGGGCAAGTGCCAGTCCACATGAGCGGGGGTTTGCCGGTCATTACCTTCAGGTTGAAGGTGATGCAGTGCACTGGGCCTTGGTGCAAGCGGCGACCAATTCGGTGGCCAACCTGGCGCTGTACCAGTTTCAGGATGTGCTGGGGCTCGATGGTTCGCACCGCATGAACACGCCCGGCACCATGGGCTGCTGGTCGTGGCGTTTTTCCTGGGACTGGGTTGGGCCGCAAGTGGCGCAGCAACTGCTGCAGATCACGGTAGTCAGTGGCCGTGTGGATTTGGATCGGCTCAAGCTGCCTTGCTGATCCGAAGACGGCACTTATACATCAAATAGCCGTCTAGCCCTTGTACTACAAGCGTATGCAGCTATTTTTATAATAGCATCGCTAGGTTGGCAGCAGTCGGTGCGGGCTGTTTAGCTGGAGCAACAACAAGCTGTGTGCGCCCACCGTATCTGGCGTAATGACACTGGCCAGCCAGTCGGCCTCGCCGCGCGGGTGGCTGGTGTCGAGCAGGGCTTGCCACTGGCCTTTGGGTAACGCAAAGGCTCGGGGCGTAGCGCTGGCATTGACCAGTATCAGCAAGGGCGTTGTGGCACGTCCGGGCTTGCCGATCAGGCAAGCCAGAGCGCGCTCCATGGGAATATGCCAGGCTTCAAATTGAAGCGCGCTGCCGTCGGCGTTCCACCACGACAGGTCGTAGTTGCCTTGCGCATCGGCAACACCGCTGTACCAGCGGTTGGCAAAGGGCAGCAACTGGTGTCGCAAGCCGATGAGCCGCTGGGTGAATGCCAGCAGATTGCCATCCAGGCTTGACCAGTTGATCCATGTTGTGGTGTTGTCCTGGCAATACGGGTTGTTGCTGCCGCCCTGGGTGTGGCCCAATTCATCGCCCGCGCACAGCATTGGCGTGCCTTGGCCCAACAGCATGCTGGCCAGCAAGCTGCGCTGTAACCTGGCGCGCAGGTCGTTGACGACCGGGTCATCGCTGGGGCCCTCTGCGCCGCAGTTGAAGCTGAGGTTGTTGCCATGGCCGTCACGGTTGTCTTCGCCATTGGCCAGGTTGTGGCGCTGGTTGTAGCTGAGCAGGTCGCGCAGGGTAAAACCGTCGTGTGACACCACGTAGTTGAGCGATTCAGCCGGGGCACGGTTGCGGGTCTGGTACAGGTCGGACGAGGCGCACAAGCGCATGGCAAAGTCGCCCCGGGTGCTGTCAGTTACGGCGGCATCTGGGGTGGCTGCGCTTTGCACCCAAAAGCGTCGCATGCTGTCTCTGAACTGGTCGTTCCACTCCAGCCAGCCGCGCGGATAGGCGCTTAACTGGTAGCCGTCCGGGCCAATGTCCCAGGGTTCTGCAATCATCTTGACGCGCGACAGCACCGGGTCTTGTGCCACAGCGGCAAAAAACGGTGCCTGCGCGCTGAAGTTGAAGTCACCTCGTCCCAGCACGGTGGCCAGGTCAAAACGGAAGCCGTCCACATGCATCTCAGTGACCCAGTAGCGCAGGCTGTCCATCACCAGTTGCAGTACTTTGGGTTGGCGCACGTCCAGCGTGTTGCCGCAGCCGCTGAAGTTTTTGTAGTGAATCGGGTTGTTGGGGGAAAGCCGGTAGTAGCTGGCGTTGTCCAGGCCGCGAAAGCTCAGGGTGGGTCCGCTGTGGTCGCCTTCGGCCGTGTGGTTGTAGACCACATCCAGAATCACTTCCAGGCCAGCCGCATGCAGGGCTCGCACCATGCTGCGAAATTCGTCACGCGGTGTCTGACCATTAGCGCCGCTGGCCAGCTGCGGATTGACGCAGAAAAAACCAAGCGTGTTGTAGCCCCAGTAGTTGGACAAGCCCATGCGCACCAGCCGCTCCTCATCGATGCAGTAGTGCACCGGCAGCAGGCTGACTGCCGTGATGCCCAGTGTCTGCAAATGGCTGATTGCCGCAGGGTGCGCCAGGCCGGCGTAGGTGCCTTTCAGATGTGTCGGAATGTGCGGGTGTTGCTGGGTAAAGCCTTTGACGTGGCATTCGTACAGCACCGAGCTCGCCAGCGGGGTGTAGGGCGGGCGGTCACCCTGCCAGTCAAATTGGTCATGGGTCACGCGGGCCTTGAGTGCCAGGCGGGCGTTGTCATGGGGGGATAGCTGTACCGGTTGCAACGGGGCAGGTGCCGTGGGTTCGTCGGGCCAGGTGAACTCGCCAACAATGTCGTGAGCGTAAGGATCGAGCAACAGTTTGGAGGCATCAAAACGATGCCCCCGCTCGGGTCGCCAAGGTCCATGGGCCCGCAAGCCGTAGACCAGACCTGGCAGCGCGCCGGGCAGGTAGCCGTGCCAGACATCGCCGGTGTGGCCGCACAAGGTCAGGCGTGTCAGCTCGTGGGTGCCGCTGACATCAAACAGGCACAACTCAATGGCTTTGGCATGGGCTGAGAAAACAGCGAAATTGATGCCATGGCCATCAAAACTTGCGCCCATCGGCCAAGGCTGTCCATTTTGCAGGGGGGGTGGTTTCAGGAGATCCATTCAAAAAATACGGTGGCCAAAGGTGGAAGGGTCAACAAGATGGATTGGGGTCGGCCATGCGAGGGGGTGTCTGTGGTTTCTGTCAGGCCCGCCGGCGTGCCCACGTTGCTGCCGCCATAGTGGGCTGAGTCGGTGTTGAGTATCTCGCGGTAGTGCCCTGGTTGCGGCACACCCAGGCGGTAACCCTGCCAGACATTGGGGGTGAAGTTGCACACCACCAGCACGAATGAGGAGCCAGCCGCGGGCTTTCTGATGAAGCTCAGCACCGAGCGTTGTGCATCGTGGTGGTCAATCCATTCGAAACCCTCGGGCACAAAATCCTGGCTGTACAGCGCCGGGTAGCCACGGTACAGCGTGTTGAGATCGCGCACCAGGCGCTGAACGCCGGCGTGGCTGTCTTGTTCAAGCAAATGCCAGTCCAGGCTGTGGTCGTGGTTCCACTCGCGTTCCTGGGCAAATTCGCAGCCCATGAACAACAATTTTTTACCCGGATGGCCAAACATGTAGCCCAGAAACGCGCGCACATTGGCCAATTGTTGCCAGCGGTCACCCGGCATTTTTGCCAGCAACGAGCCTTTGCCATGGACGACTTCGTCATGCGAGATCGGCAGCACGAAGTTTTCATTGAAAGCGTAAACCAGGCTAAACGTCATTTCACCCTGGTGGTGCTGGCGGTAAATCGGGTCACGGGCCATGTAAGCCAGCGTGTCGTGCATCCAGCCCATGTTCCATTTGTAATGAAAACCCAGGCCGCCGGCGTAGGTGGGGCGCGACACGGCTGGGTAGGCGGTGGACTCTTCGGCCAGGGTAATGGCCTGCGGGCGCTCCACGCCGACCACTTCGTTGGTTCGTTTCAGGAAGGCGATGGCCTCAAGGTTTTCGCGCCCGCCAAACACATTGGGAATCCATTGCCCGGCCTCGCGGCTGTAGTCGCGGTACAGCATGGAAGCCACGGCGTCCACGCGCAAACCGTCGACACCAAAGCGCTCCAGCCAGTACAGCGCGTTGCCCACCAGAAAGTTGCTGACTTCGGTGCGACCCAGGTTGTAGATCAGCGTGTTCCAGTCGTTATGAAAACCCTCGCGCGGATCGGCGTATTCGTAAAGCTGGGTGCCGTCAAAATTGCCCAAGCCATGGGCATCGGTGGGAAAGTGCGCAGGAACCCAGTCGAGGATCAGCCCGATGCCCTCGGCATGGCAGCGTGCCACCAGTCGACCAAAGCCGTCAGCATCGCCAAAGCGCGAAGTGGGCGCATACAAGCCGACCGGCTGGTAGCCCCAGGAGCCGTCGAACGGGTGTTCGCTGATGGGCATGAGTTCCAGGTGGGTAAAGCCCATGTCTTTGGCGTAGGGCACCAGGGTGTCGGCCAGCTCGTCCCAGTTGAGCCAGCGGTTGCCGTCTTCGGTGACGCGGCGCCAGGAACCCAGGTGCACCTCATAAATGCTGACCGGCGCGTCCAGCGCATTGGCCCGCTGCCGCTGCGTTGAGGGCGGCTCGATAGCGGGCAATTGGCCCACCACGCTGGCGGTGGCCGGACGCACTTCACACTGCAGCGCGTAGGGGTCGGAGCGGTGTGGCAACACTTCGCCGTTTTGCGTGCGAATCTCATATTTGTAGCGGGCACCCTTGGACACGTCAGGCAGAAATAGCTCCCACACGCCACACTCGCGGCGCAGACGCATCGGGTGACGTCGGCCATCCCACAGGTTGAAGTCGCCCACCACGCTGACGCGACTGGCATTGGGTGCCCAGACCGCAAAGCGGGTTCCGGTCACGCCGTCCATGCTGGCGGGTTGGGCTCCCAGCACCTCAAAGGGGCGCAGGTGAGTGCCTTCGCCCAGCAGCCAGACATCCATCTCGCCCAGCACCAGACCAAAGCGGTAGGGGTCATGCAGCGTATCGGCGTGGCCGCTGGCCCAGGCGATATTCAGCTTGTAGGGTTCGCCCACCTTGAGCGCCACGAGGCCCTCAAAAAAACCGGAGGTGTCGCGTTGGGTCAGTGCGCCAAGCGGGGTGCCGTTTGTGTTCAGCACATCAACCCGGTCAGCACCGGGTAAAAAGCAGCGCACCGAGCATTTGCCCGATGAGGTGTTGTGCGGCCCCAGTACGGCAAAGGGGTCGTGGTGGCTTGCGTTGCAAATCATGAGGATGTCTTTGGATCGCAACATGGCAGTCAATCAGGTTAGGGGTGTGGCGAAAGTTCAGAGGGGGACGGCTGCCACATGCCAAATCTGCTTGGCATATTCACCAATGGTTCGATCCGATGAGAACACGCCCATGCCGGCCACGTTGGCAATCGAGCGCTCGCACCATAAATTGGGTTGCCGGTACAGCTCATCCACCTTGGTCTGGGTGACTATGTAGGATTCAAAGTCCGCCAGCAGCATGTAGTGGTCACCGCCCCACAGCAGTGAGTCGATCAATGGCCGGTAGCGACCGGGCTCTGTCGGTGAGAAAAGGCCGCCTGAGATGGCATCGAGCACGGTTTTCAGGGCGGGCAGGCGCTCGTAATAACGCATGGGCTGGTAGCCGCTTTGCCGTAGCGCTTTGACCTCGGGGGTTTTCAAACCGAAGATGAAAATGTTGTCATCGCCCACGTTTTGGCGGATTTCGATGTTGGCACCATCGTCGGTGCCAATGGTCAGCGCGCCATTGAGGGCCAGCTTCATGTTGCCCGTGCCTGAGGCTTCGGTACCGGCGGTTGAAATCTGTTCGGACAAGTTGGCACCCGGCATGATGACTTCGGCCACCGAGACACCGTAGTTGGGCATGAAGATCAGCTTGAGTTTGTCGCCAATGCGCGGGTCGTGGTTGATGACTTCGCCGATGTCGTGAATCAGGCGGATGATGGATTTGGCGGTGACGTAGCTGGATGCCGCTTTGCCGGCAAAAATGACCGTGCGCGGTACCCAGGGCGCGTCAGGCTGCGCCAGAATGGCTTGGTAACGCCACACCACATGCAGCAGATTGAGCAGTTGGCGCTTGTACTCATGGATGCGTTTGACCTGCACATCAAACAGGCTGTTGGGACTGACCAGAATGCCTGTGCCGCGGTAAATGGCAGCGGCCAGGCGCACCTTGTTGACATGCTTGGCTGCCATGAAGGCCTGCTGAAATGCCGGGTCGGTCTTTTTGGCGTTGAGTTGCCCAAGTTGGTTCAGGTCAAGCCGCCAGCGCGTCCCCAGCGTGTCGTCGAGCAGTCCGGCCAGGCCAGGGTTGGCCTGGGCCAGCCAGCGCCGCGGTGTCACGCCGTTGGTCATGTTGGTAAAACGATCGGGCCAAAGTGCGGCAAAGTCGGCAAAGATGGTTTGCACCAGCAGTTCGGAGTGCAGGGCGGACACGCCGTTAACCGTGTGACTGCCGACCACCGACAGGTGCGCCATGCGCACCCGGCGTTCGCCTTGTTCGTCGATGAGCGACAAACGCTTCAAAAAATCATTGTCACCGGGGCGCTGGCTGGCAGCAAATTCCAAAAATTCCTCGTTGATGCGAAAGATGATCTCCAAATGGCGCGGCAGCACATGCTGCATCAGGCCCACCGGCCAGGTCTCCAGCGCCTCGGGCATCAGGGTGTGGTTGGTGTAAGAGAAAGTCTTGGTACACAACTGCCAGGCACTCGCCCATGACATGCGGTGCTCGTCGCACAGAATGCGCATCAGCTCGGCCACGCCGATGGCCGGATGGGTGTCGTTGAGGTGAATGGCAACATGCTCGGCCAGATTGGCCAGCGTTGGGTGCTCTTCAAGGTGTCGCTTGATCAGGTCCTGCATGGAGGCGGCGACGAAGAAATACTCTTGCTTGAGCCGCAGTTCACGCCCGGCCGGAGTGCTGTCGTTGGGGTACAGCACCCATGAAATATTCTCAAATTCATTTTTGGTGCTGGCCGCGCGTGCGTAGTCACCGGTGTTGAAGGCCCCCAAATCAAAGTGCTTGGGTGCGACGGCTTTCCACTTGCGCAAGGTGCTGACTTTGTGCGTGCCGTGTCCTGGTACCACCATGTCGTAGGCTTTGGCGGCCACTTCACCGGCATGACGCCATACCGATTTGCCGTCGACATGCTCTACCCAGCCACCAAAGCGCACCGGGTAGGTGATGCCGGCGCGGGGAAACTCCCAGGGGGTTCCGTCGATCAGCCAGGGGTCCGGGTATTCGACTTGCACGCCGCCCACAATGTGCTGGGAAAACATGCCGTATTCATAGCGGATGCCATAGCCCCAGGAAGGCAGCTCCAGCGTGGCCATCGAGTCCAGAAAACAGGCGGCCAGTCGGCCCAGGCCGCCGTTGCCCAGCGCCGCATCGGGCTCCTGCTCGGCAATGTCTTCCAGGGTCTGCGCATGTTGGGTCAGGCCCTGTGCCATACCTTGCGTCAGATTAAGCGCGGCCAGCGCGTTGGACAGCGTGCGGCCTATCAAAAACTCCATTGACAAATAGACAACCCGGCGCGCTTTGGTGTTGCGCTCAAGGGTCTGGGTGTCGACCCAGCGCTGCGACAGTTGCGCGCGTGCTACCTGCGCCACAGCCCGCATCAGGTCGCTTTGGGAGGCATGTTGCGGGTCTACCCCGACGGTGTGGAGCAAGTGGGCGTTGATTTGTTCGCCGGGATTGATGGACTGGGCGTTGGCGGCAGCTGTCAAGGGGGATTCCTCAAGTTGTAACGGGTTAATGGCAGACCTGTATTTTGCATGAGCCGGGACGGCTTTATAATTTACAGCATCCGAGGAGCGTTGCAGCTCACGCCAAAAGCCCGAAAGCTTGGCGCTGAGTGAGGCTCGGAAACCGTCAAAGCCATTGCGCTGTGACGTTCACAACGGCGCTCACCCACGGTTCGTGTGCGGTGAGACTTCATTTTCAGTCTTGTCGTCACGCCTGTGGTTGTTACCTTAACTTCTGGAGTGAACCATGAACGCTGTATCCAAAATTGCAAAAAATGCCAAGATCACCAAACCTGTTGACCACGTGATTGCCGACATCAACTTGGCGGCCTGGGGCCGCAAGGAACTCAACATTGCCGAGACCGAAATGCCCGGCCTAATGGCCATTCGTGAAGAATTCGCCAAAGACCAGCCGTTAAAGGGTGCCCGCATCACCGGCTCTCTGCACATGACTATTCAGACCGGTGTGCTGGTGGAAACCCTGCAAGCACTGGGTGCGCAGGTGCGTTGGGCTTCGTGCAATATTTTCTCGACGCAAGACCACGCCGCCGCCGCTTTGGTGGCCCAGGGCACGCCAGTGTTTGCCTACAAGGGCGAGTCCTTGACCGATTATTGGGACTACACCCACCGGATTTTTGAATTTGACGGCAAAAAAGGCACAGCCGCTGAAGGCCCGAACATGATTTTGGACGACGGCGGCGATGCCACGCTGCTGATGCACCTGGGCACCCGCGCTGAAAAGGATGCCAGCTTGCTGAACAAGCCGACCAGTGAAGAGGAAATCTGTCTGTATGCCGCTATCAAGGCCAAGCTGAAGCTGGACCCCACCTGGTACAGCCGCCGCCTGAAAAACATCATTGGCGTGACCGAAGAAACCACCACTGGCGTACACCGCCTGAACGACATGTCGGCCAAGGGCGAGCTGATGGTGCGCGCCATCAATGTCAACGACTCGGTCACCAAGAGCAAGTTTGACAACCTGTACGGTTGCCGCGAGTCCTTGGTCGATGCCATCAAGCGCGCTACCGATGTGATGATTGCTGGCAAGGTGGCTTGCGTCATCGGTTACGGCGATGTTGGCAAGGGTTCGGCCCAGGCGCTGCGGGCCCTGAGCGCGCAAGTCTGGGTGGTCGAGATCGACCCGATCAATGCGCTCCAAGCCGCGATGGAAGGCTACAAGGTGGTCACCACCGAATACGCCGCCGACAAGTGCGATATTTTTGTCACCTGCACCGGCAACAAGAATGTCATCACCTACAAGCACATGGATGCCATGAAAGACCAGGCCATCGTCTGCAACATTGGCCACTTTGACAATGAAATCGACGTGGCTGCGCTGGAAAAATGCACGTGGGAAGAAATCAAGCCGCAAGTCGATCACGTGATTTTCCCGGTGAAAAAAGGCAGCAAAAAACCAGCCAAGCGCATCATCTTGCTGGCCAAAGGCCGGCTGGTGAATCTGGGTTGTGGCACCGGCCACCCCAGCTTTGTCATGAGCTCCAGCTTCACCAATCAGACCATGGCGCAGATCGAACTGTTCACCAAGCCCAAAGCCTACAAGGTGGGCCAGGTGTATGTGTTGCCGAAGCTGCTCGATGAAAAAGTAGCCCGCCTGCACCTGGCCAAGGTCGGTGCCATGTTGAGTGAGCTCACCGAAGAGCAAGCCGCCTACATTGGTGTCAACAAGGCCGGCCCGTACAAAGCCGAAGCCTACCGTTACTGATTGGACACCTGTGCGCATTGACCAACTGCTGGTGCAACGCCAGCTCAGCTCGACCCGCTCGCAGGCGCAACGCCTGATCGCCGGTGGCGTGGAATGGCAAATCGGCGAGATCTGGCGGCGCGTCACCAAAAACGGCGATGAGGTGCCGGACGACGCGCCCATTCGCCTGCTGGACGACTCCGAGGCGCGCTATGTGTCGCGTGGCGGCCTCAAGCTGGAAGCCGCCTTGAAGCAAGTGGGCTTGCCGGTGACTGGGCTGCAATGCCTGGATGTCGGTCAATCCACGGGTGGCTTTACCGACTGCCTGCTGCAGCAGGGTGCCGCCCTGGTGGTGGGGGTCGATGTGGGCAGCGCCCAGTTGCATCCCAGCCTGCGCGCTGATCCACGTGTGCTGTGCGTTGAAGGCCTTAACGCACGGGCGCTGGATGCTGCAGATTTGATAGCTGCCTACGAAGACAGTACGGGGGCTGAGGGCCAGTTTTATCTTGAAGAAGAGGATGATCTGGCCGACGATGAGGAGGGTGCCGATGCGCAGGATGGTGCTGAGGATGGTGCGCCTGCCACAGCCAGCGCCGACGGGGCCTTTGTGCCTGAGTTTGACCTGATCGTGGCCGATTTGTCGTTCATCTCGCAAACGCTGGTGCTGCCCGCTGTGGTGCCGCTGCTCAAACCCGGTGGCTGGCTGCTGAGCCTGGTCAAACCGCAGTTTGAGTTGCAACCCGGCCAGGTTGGCAAGGGTGGCATCGTCAAAGATGTAGCCTTGTATGCCTTCGTTGAAAAACGGTTGCGCGATGCCTGTGCTGAGCTGGGCCTGGGCGTGACCCACTGGTTTGATTCGCCCATTGCGGGTGGCGACGGCAACCGTGAATTTTTTATCGCCGCGCGCAAGCCTGAAAATCTCCCAGAAAGCCAGCCATGACGACGACATTTCCAATGCCAGTCAGTGTCGAATTTTTTCCGCCCAAAACCCCGGAGGGCGTTGAAAAACTGCGCCTGGTGCGCCAGCAGCTTTACGCCTTGACGCCAGAGTTCTGCTCGGTGACCTTCGGTGCTGGTGGCTCCACGCAAGAGGGCACCTTCAGCACGGTGGCCAGCATCTTGGCTGAGGGGGTCAGCGCCGCCTCGCACTTCTCGTGCATTGGTGCCACGCGGGATCGGGTGCGCGAGCAGTTGGCCACGCTTAAAGCCATGGGTGTCAAGCGCTTGGTGGCGCTGCGCGGCGATTTACCCAGCGGCTTTGGCACCGGTGGCGAATTTCAATACGCCAGCGATCTGGTGGCCTTTATCCGCACTGAGACCGGCGATGACTTTCACATCGAAGTGGCAGCCTACCCAGAAATTCACCCGCAAGCCAAATCGCCCGACAGTGACTTGCAAGCCTTTGCCACCAAGGTGCATGCCGGAGCCAATTCGGCCATTACCCAGTATTTTTACAACGCCGATGCCTACTTTCGTTTTGTCGAAGACGCTGACGCGCTGGGTGTACGCGTGCCAGTGGTGCCGGGCATCATGCCGATTGCCAGTTCATCGCAGTTGATGCGTTTTTCCGATGCCTGCGGTGCCGAGATTCCGCGCTGGATTAGGCTGCGGCTGCAGGGTTTTGGCGACGACACAGCGTCGATCAAAGCCTTTGGGTTGGATGTGGTCACCGACCTGTGCGAGCAGCTGCGCGCAGGCGGCGCACCGGGCCTGCATTTTTACAGCATGAACCAGAGCGCGGCTACGCTGGAGATTTGCAGTCGGCTTGGGTTATAACTATTTCGCTATATTTTTGATAGCTACTTGCGCAATGGCAATAAGGGCTAGAGGCTGATTTCGTTCTAATACTTGACCGAAAAGTGCATTAGAGAGTTGTTTATTTTGATGGTGCTGGACTGCGTCGTCGTCTGGCCTTTCCCCGCTCTCCCCCAACCCCTCTCGCCCGGCCGGGCGAAAGGGGAGCTTTAACAGCCGTATTTGGCCATGGGTTTTTAGGGAGTGAGTTCAATGCATATGGCCTGCTGCGCACTGTGAGTGTGGTGGGACTATCGGAAATTGCATTTTCCGAGCGTTGCTCAGCCGTCTACGGGTGCGATTCGAACTGGTGTGCTGTATCGGCTTTGGGGTCGGATCACGATTTTGGCTGCTGGCCTGGCCGGTGAACTTGCCAACAGTCGCCCCCAAAACTCGTGCTCTGACCCCAATGCTTTGACTCTGCTGCACATCACTTTGAATCGCACCCGCCGTCTATCCGCGCTGGCGTATCGGCTTTGGGATCTGACCCCAATGCAAGCGGTATTGTCTGGCGATAGAGCCCAAGCAACACGGTGCATTTGTTCTAAACGTAAGTGGTTGATTTGTAGAGCGTCACTGCGAGCGCAGCGTGGCAGTCCATGACTTGCGGGGCCATGGATTGCCGCGCTGCGCTCGCTTGTCACGAGGGCCACGGTGAATTCCCTATGAAAGCACGGAGAACAAATTTACCCTGGCCCAAGCAACCACTGTTAGCAATGCACCTTGAACTCACCCTCTAAAAAGCACTGGCCAAATACGCCTGTTAGCTCCCCTTTCGCCCGGCGGGGCGAGAGAGGGCGGGGGAAGAGAGTGGGGGAAGGCTACCCCAATCAAAAAATAAAACTACTGTTTCAGTAGCAAACAACACAACAGTCATAACGGTAAACGGCAATTTGTCAACTCGAAATAATCGTTATCTGACCCCAATTAATTGCATCAGCGCCCGTACACATCCTCAAAACGCACAATATCGTCCTCGCCCAGGTACGAGCCCGACTGCACTTCGATCATCTCCAGTGCCACACAGCCAGGGTTTTCCAGCCGGTGCGTGGTGCCCAGCGGGATGAAGGTGGACTGGTTTTCGGACAGTAAAAACACCTCGTCGCCTTTGGTGACGCGGGCGGTGCCGCTTACCACCACCCAATGTTCGGCGCGGTGGTGGTGCATTTGCAATGACAAGGTGCCACCCGGTTTGACCACGATGCGCTTGACCTGAAAGCGCGCGCCAGCATCGATGCCATCGTACGAACCCCAGGGGCGAAACACCTTGCGGTGGATGCTGCCCTCGGCACGACCCGCGGCACGCAGCTGGTCAACAATCTTTTTCACATCCTGTGTCTTGTCCTTGTGCGACACCAAAATCGCATCGGCGGTTTCCACCACCACCAGGTCGCTGACACCCACGCAGGCCACCAGACGGCCTTCGGACAGCGCCAGCGTGTTCTCGCAACCCTGCAGCAACACATCACCTTGAGCCACATTGCCGTGCGCGTCTTTGGGTAACACCTGCCACAGCGCATCCCAGGCACCCACATCAGACCAGCCGGCGCTCAGGGGCAGCACCACGCCGGGTGGCAAGGCCGTTGCCGAGGTCTCTGCGCTATCGGCAATGCGTTCCATGACGGCGTAGTCGATCGAATCGCTTGGGCACTGTGCGAAGGCTTCTTTGCCGACGCGGACAAACTCGCCGTCGGTGGCACCCTGATCCGATGCGGCCTGGCAGGCAATCAAAATGTCAGGACGGCAACTGGTCATGGCATCCAGCCAGACTGAAGCGCGCATCATGAACAAGCCGCTGTTCCACAGGTAGTTGCCTGCGTCCAGATACGACTGGGCAGTGGCCAGGTCAGGTTTTTCAACAAAACGGGTAATCAGCCGTGGCGCCTCTGCACTGGATGCTGTACCGAAAGGCTGACCGCTCTGGATGTAGCCATAGCCGGTTTCGGGTGCGTCGGGGGTGATGCCAAAGGTCACCACGGCACCGCCAGCGGCCAACTTTGCGCCCTCGCTGACAACGCTTTGAAAGGCTGTTATGTCGGTGATGACGTGGTCGGCGGGCATCACCAGCAGCACCGGGTCTACTTCATTTTTAATAGCTTCTAGCGCAGCAATGGTAAGGGCTGGAGCCGTATTTCGTCCAAAAGGTTCAAGCACGATGGTGCCGCGAAGTCCCAGCAGGCGCAACTGCTCGGCAATGACAAACCGGTATTCTTCGTTGCACACCACCATCGGCGGGGCCAGCACCACGCCAGCAATGCCCTCGACCCGGCGTACCGTGGCTTGCAGCAGCGAGTCCTGACCTACCAGGTTGAGCAGTTGCTTGGGGTATTTCTCGCGCGACAGGGGCCACAGACGCGTGCCGGAGCCGCCCGACAAAACCACGGGCTGCATTAAAACGGATGAAGTCATGGTTTGGCTTAAAGAGGGTTGAAGACGTGTCAGGCGCGGGCATCACCCCAGCGCAGCTGGGTGGTTTCGTCGCCGCTGTAGAGGGTTTCGCCGGCGCGGTCGACACAATACGTGGGTGAGACGATCATGTCGACAAACGCCATACCTGCCGCAATGCGGGTGTATTCAAACAAGATGCTGCGAACCACCTTGGCATTGGCGCGGATATGGCCGCCGTGGCCAAGCCAGCTTGGGCCAATGATGCTGGCACCGGGTTCGATGCAGACACCCGAGCCAATGTAAACCGGGCCTTCGATGGTGACCCGATCCCAGGGAATGGAGGTGTTCAGGCCGACCCAGATGCCGGGCTTGACCTCGCGCCCGGGCATGTTCATTTGGGCGATTTCACCGCGCAACACGCGCTGCAACACCACCCAATAGTCACTCACCCTGCCAATGTCAATCCAGTTGAAAAAGCGCTTTTGCGCATAAAAAGGCAGCTTGTTGACCACCAATTGCGGAAACAGTTGCGAGCCGATGTCGTAGACCTGCCCCGCTGGCACCAAGTCCAGCACCGCTGGCTCAAAGATGTAGATGCCAGTGCTGGCCAGCGTTGATTTGGCCTCTGAGGGTTGCGGTTTTTCCTGAAACGACTGGATATGCCCGTCATCACCGGCCACCACAATGCCGTAGTTTTGGACTTCAGTGAGCGGCACATCCAGCGCCACCACGCTGGCAATGGCTCCTTTGGTCTTGTGCTCGTGCAGGGCTGCGCCAATGTCCAGGTCGATCAACGCATCGCCACACAGCACCAGCGTGGTGTCGTCAAAAAAACCGCTGAAGTCCTGAATGTGGCGCATGCCGCCGGCGGAGCCAAACGGCTTGGGAACAACTTCACCATGCTCGCGCACGCCTTCATACGAATAGCCAATTTGTACGCCCCAGCGGTGGCCGTCGCCAAAATACTGCTCAATCTTGTAATGCTGGTGGGCCACGTTCACCATGATTTCGGTGATGCCGTAGTTGGCCAAGTGCTCAATCAGGTATTCCATCACCGGTTTGCCCAGAATCGGGATCATCGGTTTGGGCAGATTTTTGGTCAGTGGTCGTACCCGGGTACCTTGGCCTGCGGCCAAAATCATGCCCTTAGCCATGGTGAATCACTTGTTTTGTCGTCATTTTTTAACTCCTGAAAAGTCGATTTGTCAGTCTTGACTATACCCGTTGGGGTTGCCGTTTTGCCAGCGCCAGGCATCTGCGCACATGGTTTGCAGATCGCGCTGCGCTTGCCAGCCCAGCAGCGTTTTGGCATAGGCGGGGTCGGCGTAGCAGGCCGCCACATCACCAGCCCGGCGCGGCATGAACTGGTAGGCCACTGGCTTGGCGCTGGCCACTTCGAATGCGCGCACCATGTCAAGCACGCTGTAACCCACGCCGGTGCCCAGATTCACCTCAAAGCACTGCGGTGCTGGTTTCAGCCGCTCAAGCGCAGCCAGGTGGCCTAGCGCCAAATCCACCACATGGATGTAATCGCGCACGCCGGTGCCGTCGGGCGTGGCGTAGTCCTTGCCCCAGACATTCAAAAAGTCACGTCGGCCAATGGCAACCTGCGCTACATAAGGCAGCAGGTTGTTGGGCGTGCCCTGCGGGTCCTCGCCAATCAGCCCGCTGGCGTGCGCCCCGACCGGATTGAAATAGCGCAGGATGCCAATGTGCCACAACGGATCGCTGCGGTACAGGTCGCGCAGCATGTTTTCAATGACGAGCTTGGTCTGGCCGTAGGGGTTTGTGGCGGACAGCGGATGGTCTTCGGTCAGCGGCAGGGCTTGCGGGTCGCCATAGACGGTGGCTGATGAGCTGAACACCAGTGTCTTGACGGCGTTGGCCTGCATGGCTTGCAGCAGTTTGACTGTGCCAGAGACGTTGTTGTCGTAATAGTGCAGCGGCTGCTCCACCGATTCGCCCACCGCCTTGAGCCCGGCGAAGTGGATCACGGCCGTGGCCTGGCTGGTTTTCAGCGCTGCATCCAGGGCGGCCGCATCGCGGATGTCGCCCTCGATGAAGTGCAATTGTTTACCGGTGATGCGCTCGACCCGCTTGAGCGCCTCGGGCTGGCTGTTGCTCAAATTGTCAAAAACCGTCACGGGGTAGCCCGCGTTCAGGAGTTCAACGCACGTGTGTGAGCCGATATAGCCGGCACCGCCTGTAACAAAAATCATGGTGTTGTGCTGGGTGGTGAGAAATAGTTGCACAGTTTAGTCTGACTGTGCGACGTATCCAGACGCAATGCAATGGTCTCCAAGGCGGGTGTTGGCAGGCAAAACGGTTTTTAATGTCGTTAAAATTTGCGCGACACAAACGATGTCGCAATTGCGCGTTGCGCGACAGGAAAAACAGATGGCCAAACCGATCCCGATCCGTGCGTACGAAGCCGTCCTGAATGCCATTGGGCAGTTCCCGGGGGGCGTTGGTATTGAACAAATCGAAGCGAGCCTGATGACTGCGCCCACCCGCCGCACCCTGCAGCGTTGGCTGACCGACCTGATTGCTCAAGAGCGCTTGCGCAAGGAAGGCCAAGGACGCGCCACGCGATATCTACCCGGGAAAATCGTCACTACCAGCGTTCAAGTCATCGCACGGGCCCAAGCGACAGCGCACGCGGAAATCCTGATTCCCCTGTCCGACGAAGCAAAACAAATTGAGGCGCATGTCAGGCAGCCGGTGCAACAGCGCAACCCCGTTGGCTACAACCAGGCGTTTTTGGATAACTACCAGCCCAACGTCAGCTTCTATCTACCCGAATCGATCCGGGCGCAACTGCTGGCCCATGGCCAAGCCGCCAATACCAATGAACCTGCTGGCACTTATGCCCGCCAAATTGCCAATCGTCTGCTGATCGATTTGTCGTGGAACTCCAGCCGCCTGGAGGGCAATACCTACTCCCTGCTCGAAACTGAGCGGCTGCTGTCGGCCGGTGTTGCCGCCACGGGCAAGGATGCGCTGGAATCCCAGATGATTCTCAACCACAAGGAGGCAATTGAGTTTCTGATCGAATCAGCCGCCGAGATCGGTTTCAACCGCTACACGGTGCTGAATCTGCACGCGCTGCTGTCGGACAACTTGCTCGAAGACCCCACCGCCAGCGGGCGACTGCGCAGTATTGCCGTTGGCATTGGACAAACGGTGTTTTATCCGCTCGAAGGGCCGCAGCGCATTGAAGCGTGTTTTCAGCAGATTCTCGATACGGCAACCGCCATCGAAGACCCGTTCGAGCAGTCTTTTTTTGTGATGGTGCATCTGCCTTATCTGCAGCCCTTCGAGGATGTCAATAAGCGGGTATCCCGCCTGGCGGCCAACATTGCGCTGATCCAACGCAATCTGTGTCCGTTGTCCTTTGTCGATGTATCCCAACAGAGTTACATCAGCGCCATGCTGGGCATCTACGAGCTCAACCGTATCGAACTGCTGCGCGATGTTTTTGTTTGGGCTTACAAGCGCTCGTGCGCACGCTACTCGGCCGTGCGTCAGTCGTTAGGTGAACCCGATCCGTTTCGGATTCAATACCGAACGGTGATTGCTGAAACCGTAACACACGTGGTGCGCGAGCGCATGAACAAAGCGCAGGCCGTTGCGCTTGTTCGTCATTGTGCCGACGAGCAACTCCCCGAGCAACACCGCGCGCGTTTCATCGAAGTAACCGAAACCCAACTGATGAGCCTGCACGCCGGGAGCATTGCCCGCTATCGGCTTCGCCCCAGTGAGTTTCAGGCATGGCAGGAAATATGGCAATGAACGAGATCCAGGCAGCGAAGCTTCCAGGCAAGTAGCAAGCTGCTCTGAATTTTGCCGCTGCGCCGTTGATCAGGCGTAGCGCTTGTTGCGCAGGTTATTCTTCATTTCGCGCAGCAGGGGTTGCAATTTGTCGCTGCCAATGCGCAGGGCCAGGCAGGTGGCCAAAATGTCGATGATCATCAGGTGCAGCAATCGCGACACCATCGGGCTGTAGCGGTCATAGCCTTCAGGGTGGTCGGCCGCCACGTGAATGCCGCCGGCCGAGGCCAGCGGCGAGCCACTGGCGGTAAGCACGATGGTGGTGGCACCGTTCTTGCGGGCAATGTCGCAGGAGTCCATCAGATCGCGGGTGCGTCCGGAATTGCTGATCAACACGACACAGTCGCCGGGTACCAGCCGTGAAGCACTCATGACCTGCATGTGGCCGTCGCTGTAAGCCACACCGTTGATGCCCAGGCGAAAAAATTTGTGCTGTGCGTCCTGCGCCACGATGCCCGAGTTGCCGACCCCGAAAAATTCGATGCGTTTGCCGTTTTTATAGGCATAGACCAGTACATCCACGGCCTTTTCAAGTGCGCTGGCTGACGCATCGTTGCGGTATTTCAAAAACGCCGCCACTGTGTTGTCAATCACCTTGACCATGATGTCGCTGGTCTTGTCGTCCACATCGACACTGCGGTGGATGAAGGGTACGCCCTCGCTGACGCTGCCAGCCAATTTCAGTTTGAAATCCGATAGGCCGTCGTAGCCCACGCTGCGGCAAAAGCGCACCACAGTGGGTTTGCTCACGTGGGCACGGGCGGCCAGTTCGCTGACCGCTGTCAGGGCAAAGCTGCGCGGGTCGGCCAGCACCAGTTTGGCCACGCGCTGCTCTGCCGGTGCCAGTGACGGCAGGGAGGCTTTGATCCGGTCAAGCATGAATGTGGCCCCCACACTTGCCACGGCGTGTGTTGCGCTGCCCCCCGAGAGGGTTAATTGCTGCACTCGGCAGGTTCATGCCTCTTCACTCCAGCAAAAACCGTCACGGGCAATCATGGCGCTGGTGGCGCTGGGGCCCCAGGTGCCAGCGGGGTAAGGGCGTGGCCCTTGGCTGTCGGCGCGCCAGTGGTTCAGAATCGGCTCAACCCAGCGCCAAGCCTCTTCTTGCTCGTCGCTGCGCACAAACAGGTTCAGTCGGCCCTCAATTACATCAAGCAACAGCCGCTCATAAGCGCCCACGCGCTCGATGCCAAAGCGGGTGTCAAAGTCCAGATCGAGTTGCACCGGTGCCAAGCGGTTGGAGTGCTGACGTTTGTCCTGGGCATTGGACAGCAGGTGCAGCTCCAGCCCGTCTTTGGGCTGCAGGTTGATCACCAACTGGTTGGCCTGACACGCCTGGGTGTCAAAAATGGCGTGTGGCGCTGGTCTGAAGTTCACCACAATGTGCGCGTCGCGTCCGGCCAGGCGCTTGCCGGTGCGAATGTAAAACGGCACGCCGGCCCAGCGCCAGTTGGCGATCTCGGTGCGCAAGGCAACAAACGTTTCGGTGTTGCTGGCCGGGTCCACGCCCGGCTCTTCGCGGTAGCCTGACACAGCTGTGCCGCCAATGGCACCGGCGGAGTACTGGCCGCGAATCACGTCCTGCGTCAGCGTCTCGGCGGTCCAGGGTTTGAGTGAGCGCAACACCTTGAGTTTTTCGTCACGAATCGCATCGGCATGTGAATTGATGGGCGGCTCCATGCCCACCGCGCACAGCAGTTGCAGCGCGTGGTTTTGCACCATGTCGCGCAGGGCACCCGTGGTCTCGTAAAACGCGCCGCGCTTTTCCACGCCCAGCTCTTCGGCGATGGTGATCTGGATATTGGCAATGTGTTCGCGCCGCCACAGCGGCTCAAACAGCACGTTGCCAAAGCGCAGGGCAAACAGGTTTTGCACCGCCGGCTTGCCCAGGTAGTGGTCAATGCGGTAAATCTGCTTTTCGGTAAACACCTGGCCTACGGCTTGGTTGATGGCGCGGTTGCTGGCCAGATCGTGCCCCAGCGGCTTTTCCAGTACCACCCGGGTCTGCGGCGTGTTCAGTCCGGCCACGGCCAACTGCTCACAGATGGTGGTGAACAGATTGGGAGCAGTGGCCAGGTACATCACCACCGTGTCGGCCTGGCGCTGCAGCAGTTTGTTGCGCAGGTAGGCGTAATGCTCGGGCTTGCTCAAATCCATGCTGACAAACTCCAGCAGGTTTGAGAAGCGCTCAAACTCCTCAATGCTGGGGCGTTTGGCCAGCTCCACCTGTTCAAAGCGGCTGTGAATCAGTGCGCGGTAACGTTCATCACTCAGGTCATCACGGCCAATACCGATGATGCGTGCGCCCTGGGGCAGCGTGCCGTGACGAAAAGCCTGAAACAAGGCAGGCATCAGCTTGCGCCAGGTCAGGTCGCCGGTGCCGCCAAATAGAA
This sequence comes from Burkholderiales bacterium, assembly GCA_038328055.1. Classification (GTDB taxonomy): domain Bacteria; phylum Pseudomonadota; class Gammaproteobacteria; order Burkholderiales; family Burkholderiaceae_C; genus Rhodoferax. The sequence goes on along the minus strand of JBBQLQ010000029.1, from coordinate 5,573 downwards.
CAAGGTCAAAACTCATAGGCTTGAATTCGGTTGATTTGAAGAAAAACCAGGGACAAAAAATCAGCCCGTAATGTAACTTAGTTTCATGTTTCCGTGGAAAATTGGTAACTTTTGCGGCCATTCGCGGGAAGGGCCGTGTCATGCAGCTATTTCTGTCGGGTGCTGGCAGTCTTGACAGTCGTATTTTCATGCGGCATGATGGCATTTTCATTTTTGAGGAGTCCTTATGCTGAAAGAAGTCGGCACCAGCGGCCAGATATCACTGGGTAAAAAGTATGCGGGGCAGTTGTTTGATATGCAATGGGCGCAGGACGGTAGTCTGTCGCTTACCCCAGTCAAGGTGGTGCCGATGGCAGCGGCCGTGCCTGAAGCGCAAGCAGCGTACCGCGCAGCCGCAGTGGCTCAACAAACCACGCAAGAGTGGGCGCAGGCCCACGCGCCCGAAATCGCGCAATACAACCAGTGGGCCAGCCAGAACGAGCCCTATTCGCAGCGGGTTCGGCGCTGGCGCGAGTCGGCACCTGAGAGCCCGGGCTGAGCGTGGCACGTTTTGACGTTTACCCCAACCCCATCATTCAGGATCGTGGTGGGTTTCCCTATGTGCTGGAAATCCAGAGCGACCTGCTTTACAGTTTTGTAGAGCGCGTTTGCGTGCCGCTTGCGCGAGCAGACACCATTCCGGGGCTGACCGAGCGTTTCAACCCAACTATCACCATCAGTGGAGAGTCGGTGCGCTTGCATCCACTGGGAATCGCGATTTTTTATGCCCGTGAACTGCAGGGCTGCGCAGGCACTGCCAAATCGCAGGTATTGGAAATTGAAACGGCACTCGACATGCTGTTGCGCGGCTATTGATCGCTTTACCGGGTGAAAAATGCGCGCAAACAGGTAATCGCCTTGTACTCCTGCCAACGGATGCCACCAGATAATGACAACATGAACCAACTTGATGCACTCAAACAATTCACTACCGTGGTGGCTGATACCGGCGACTTCAGGCAGATGGCCGACTACCTGCCGCAGGATGCCACCACCAACCCGTCGTTGATTCTCAAGGCGGTGCAAAAGCCCGACTACCAGTCGCTGCTGGCCGACACGGTGGCGCAATTTCGCGGCCGCCCTCTGGACGAGCTGGCAGACCGCTTGCTGGTGCGTTTTGGTTGCGAGATATTGGCCCTCATCCCAGGGCGTGTTTCGACCGAGGTCGATGCGCGCCTGAGCTTTGACAGCAGTGCCACCGTCACCCGTGCCGAGCGGCTCATCGCGCTGTACCAGGCGCAGGGCATTCACATCAACCGGGTGTTGATCAAGGTGGCATCGACCTGGGAAGGCATCCAGGCCGCCGCTGAACTGGAGCGCCGCGGCATTCATACCAACCTGACCTTGCTATTTTCGTTTTGCCAGGCAGTGGCTTGCGGGCAGGCCAGGGTGCAACTGATCTCGCCCTTTGTTGGCCGCATTTACGACTGGTACAAGCAGTCCGCGGGTGCGGGCTGGGTCGAGACCGACAACGCTGGTGCCAATGACCCGGGTGTCAGGTCGGTAGCGCAAATCTACAACTATTACAGAAAATTTGGCATTGCCACCGAGGTGATGGGTGCCAGCTTTCGCCATGTTGGCCAGATCACCGCGCTGGCCGGTTGCGACCTGCTGACCATCAGCCCGGAGCTGCTGGCGCAGCTTGCGCAAAGCACAGCACCGCTGGCGCGCGCACTGAATGTACCGTCCGCGCAAGCGCTGGACATGGCACCGGTCAACTACGACGAAGCCGGTTTTCGGTTTGCGTTGAACCAGGATGCCATGGCCACCGAGAAGCTGGCGCAAGGCATTCGGGCCTTTTGCGCCGACGCGGTCAAACTCGACGCGTTGCTGCTGGCGGCCTGATGGCAGAAGAATTTGAGGAGACCCCTACCATGTCCCGTATTCGTTGTGACCGCACCCCGGCTTGGGGCTTGCTGCAGGCTGATTTCAAGACCCATGGCCAGGCGTTTGACCTGCGAAAAGCGTTTGCTGGCCACAGCCAGCGCTTCGAGGTCTTCAGCCAGAGCGCGCCCCACGTGTTTGCTGATTTGTCCAAAAACCTGATCGACCAACCCACGCAAGCGCTGCTGTTTGATCTGGCGCGACAAACCGGCGTCGCGCAGCACCGCGATGCCATGTTTGCGGGTGACCAGATCAACACCACCGAGCAGCGCGCGGTGATGCACTGGTTATTAAGAAATCCGCCTCTAGCCCATATTAAACAAGCGCAGTTAGCTATAACTAATGTAGCAATTGAATTCAAGGAAGTGCATGCCACGCTGGACGCGATGCTGGCCTATGCGCAAACCGTGCGTGCCGATGAAGCCATCACCGACATCGTCAACATCGGCATTGGCGGCTCAGACCTGGGCCCGCAAATGGCGCTGCTGGCGCTGGGTGAATTTGTCTTGCCAGGCAAGCGTTTTCACTTTGTCTCGAATGTCGATGGGCATGAACTCGCGGCGGTGCTGAGAAAGATCAAGCCCGAGAGCACGCTGTTTCTGGTGGCCAGCAAAACCTTCACCACCATCGAGACCATGACCAACGCGCGCTCGGCCAAAGCCTGGTTTGAGGCGCAGGGCGGCACCGATATTGCGCGGCATTTTGCGGCGTTGACCACCAACGTGGCGGCGGCGAATGCGTTTGGCATCAGCACCACCTTTGGCTTTTGGGACTGGGTCGGTGGACGTTATTCGGTCTGGTCGGCGATTGGCCTGCCGCTGGCGATTGCCATTGGCGCGCCCGGTTTTCGTGAATTTTTGGCCGGTGCGCATGACATGGATGAGCATTTCCGCACGGCACCGCTGGAACAAAACCTGCCGGTGCGCCTGGGTCTGCTCGATGTCTGGTACCGTAACTTTCATGGCTTTACCAGCCGCAGCATTGCGCCCTACCACAGCGCGCTCAAACGCTACCCGGCCTATCTGCAGCAGCTGGAAATGGAAAGCAACGGCAAGCGCGTCGATGCGGCGGGGCAGACGCTGCCGTTTGGCACCTCACCCGTGCTGTGGGGCGAGCCCGGCACCAACGGCCAGCACGCTTATTTTCAGATGCTGCACCAGGGTACGGACGTGGTGCCGGTCGAGTTTGTTGCCGTCAAAAAAGCCAAACACACGCTACCAGGCCACCACACCCTGTTGCTGGCCAATGTGTTGGCACAGGCGCAGGCGCTGATGATGGGGCAGGCCGACCCAGACACCGGTGGCGAGGGCGCGCGGCATTTCACCGGCAACCGGCCCAGCACCTTTTTGCTGCTCGACGAACTTACCCCCACCAGCCTGGGTGCCTTGATTGCCCTGCAGGAACACCGCGTGTTTGTCAGCGGCAGCGTGTGGGGCATCAACAGTTTTGACCAATGGGGTGTGGAGCTGGGCAAGCTGCTGGCCAAGAACGTCGAGGCACGATTGCTGAGTGGCGACGCCGCCGGGCTGGACGGCTCCACCGCCGGGCTGCTGGCGCGCTTGAGCGCTTGAGCTTGGGTCAGGGTTTGGGTCAGGACTTGGATAAATAGTGTTGCCTAAACGCCTGCAGTGCCTCCTGGTACTGCGCGGGTGCTGCCAGGTTCAGGTCACTGTGCTGGCCGCCTTCAATGGTTAGCCATTGTTTGGGCGCGTTGGCAGCGTCAAAAAGTTGCTGACCAAGCTTGATCGGAATAGTGGCATCCTGGCTCCCGTGCAGCATCAGCAAGGGGGCCTGCACCTTGGCAATTTTTTCAATAGAAGAAAAACGCTCACGGCTGAAAAAAGCCACGACGCGGGCCAGAAAACCGGCTTCACGCGCCACATCGGCAAAACTGGTGAAGGCTGATTCCAGAATCAGCGCGCCATAGTCATCCGGGTAAGCCAGGTGACTGGCCAGCTCAACCGCTACACCGCTGCCCATCGAGTGGCCGTAGATCACCCGCTGGCCAGGACGCGGTTCACGCCGCGCCAGTTCGTCCCAGGCCAGCCGTGCGTCCTGCAGAATGCTCTGCTCGGACGGAACAATCGTCGTGCTTTGGCCCCAACCCCGGTAGTCCACCGCCAGCACTGCGAAACCGGCATCGCGCAGCGCATTGATCTTGTGCAGGTTCTCTGGCAGGTTGCGAAAGGTGCCGTGCAGGTAGAGCAGGGTGGGGGCGTTTTGGTTGGCCTGAGGCAGCCACCAGAGTTCAAGACGTTGCACCTGGCCCGATGTGTCAGCCCCCGCAAGCAGTTGGCCGGCAGCTGCCGGCATAGGGACAAAGTAGCGCTCATCACCCGGTCGCAAGCCTGCCACCTCGCCAGGCATACTGGGTGTTGGCCGGTAAATGGCCTGACGCTGGCGCACGTCAAGCCAGGCGCAGCCGCTGGTTGACAGTGTCACGAACAGCAGACAAAGCGCCAGCAGCCGGGCACTGCGTTGCGCGGTCAGCCAGGGCCAAGCCGCTAAAATCGCAGCTTTTTGCAATCCTGAAGGCTGGTTGATCCGCATGAATAAATTGATTCCTGTTCTGTTGGGCCTGATTGTGGCCCCGCTGGCGAGCACGGTGATGGCGGCTCCCGAGTTTCTGACGGAGTTTGGCCAGGGCAAGCAGTTGACTTGGCAGTTCAGCCCTTACACCCGCCACACCACCTATGACGCTGAACACCGGGATGTGATCATGTTCGGGCTGGAGCGTGAGCATCCCAATGGCAAGCTTGACGGTGTCGCCTTGTTCAGCAATTCTTTTGGCCAGCTCACCGCCTATGTATACCCTTGGGGCGGGGTCTACCACGCGCTGGGCGGTATTGAAAAATTGTCGTTTAAATGGACCGCTGGCCTGCTTTACGGCTACCGCCAGCCCTACGAGAAAAAGGTGCCGCTGAATTACAAAGGCCTGTCACCGGCCGTCATTCCTGCCATCGCCTACGACTTTGATGGCGGCTGGGCCGCCCAAGTGAATATTCTGGGAACGGCCGGCTTGATGTTCCAAGTCAACAAGCAGTTCAGGTGAACCCATAGTATTTTAGGTCGCGGGAGGGACAGGAGTTACCCTGCCAGCGCCCTCTAAGCGCGAAATCGCGCTCTTCGTCGTGGGTGCGATTCAAACTGGTGTGCTGCAACGGCTTTGGGGTCAGATCACGATTTTGGCTGCTGGCTGATGAGTTTGCCAACAGTCGCCCCCCAAAACTCGTGCTCTGACCCCAATGCTTTAGCTAAGGCCACCAAACTTGTCTGTCTATCTTCGAAATACTGTCAATTTACTATCATAAACATAGCTATAAACGCTTATTAAATAAGGGCTTGATGGTTATTTTGTGCATCAAATTCATTTGAACGCCGCATCTGCGCCGTATTGGGGCAGCAGATACTGCTCGCGTCCAGACCGACTCCTGCTGCACATCACTTTGAATCGCACCCCTTCGTCGTACCCATACGTTCGGCAACTGCGTCTTGTGTTAGGCCAGCTTTTACGGATAGGAAATCCAACCGCATGAGGCCAAGTATGACACCGAAAAGTGTTCGCAAGAGCCGAACTTGCCCTGATGTGGCTATCTGAATTTCCAAAGATTTCCCGCCCACTGGCCCAAACGACATACAAGGCTGGGCTG
>JBBQLQ010000028.1:0-27837 GCA_038328055.1 Burkholderiales bacterium | reverse complement strand
GGCGCTTGCAGAGTGCGGCGTAACCGGATTGACCGTCACCGAGGTCAAAGGTTTTGGTCGACAAAAAGGGCACACCGAGTTGTACCGGGGTGCTGAGTACGTGGTCGACTTTTTGCCCAAGGTCAAAGTTGAAGTGGTCGTTAAGACCGTTGATGTCGACCGCTGTGTGGATGCTATCGTCAAGGCTGCGCACACCGGAAAAATCGGCGACGGCAAGATTTTTGTGACTGCCATTGAGCGGGTGGTGCGCATTCGCACTGGCGAGCTCGACGAATCAGCGATTTAACGCGGGTCAGGTGTCGGCTTACTTGCTGGCATCGCGCTCACCAGTTGTGTTCCAGCCAAGGCATCGTGCCAGAACTGTTGTCTGGGATGCAGACGGCTCAAGATGGCCCAGACCGCAACCCACCCAAAGGTGATGACAATCGACTCGGCTGCCGAGAGTTCAAACCACCAGGACACCGCCAGCGAGGGCAGGAACCACAGCCAACTCCAGACATAGCGCAGCAGAGCCCGCGGTTGCGTCAAGGCATTTCCCAAGCGATCCACCACACGGATGTGCCATGTTTTCATGGCCAGTGTTTGTCCCTTGGACCACAACCAGACAAAATAAATGCCAAACACAACAAACAGGAAGGCCTGCAATGCGTGCCGGTTGTCCATGGCGTTCTTGGTCTGACTGAGCGTACCAAACAGGTAGCCCGCAATGAAGACGACACCAAAAAGCAACATGCCCTCGTAAAGCCAACAGGCCATGCGGCGCATCAGACCCGGGGCATCTTGAAAATTGTGGTTCGCGCTAAGGTTTGATGGGTTCACTGGCGGCGCTTGCACTGGGAGCTAAGGGAGCTGAGGGTACTGAGGGTACTGAGGGTACTGAGGGTACTGAGGGTACTGAGGGTACTGAGGGTACTGAGGGTACTGAGGGTACTGAGGGTGGCAGTGGTTTCGTCAGCAGGGTTTTTTTGTCGGTCACCGTCGCTGCCGAAGGGTGCGTCAAGGTGCCCCCCGCCTTTGTTGCGTTTGCCAACTGGCCGGCTGTCGCGGGCTTGGCTGCCAGTGCCGTTCTGGGTGGCTGGGCCGGCGCTGTTTTTGCCAGCTTCTGCTTTTCTTCCGGGCTCAGTGCTTGGTAGGCCTGCCATTTTTCTTGTTTCTGTTGCGGCGCAATCTCTTGAGCATCGGCAAAATTTAGTCTGGCTTGTTGGCGCTGATGCGAGCTAAGTGCCGCCCACTGCGCCATTCGTGCGCGTAGCTTTGTTTGTTCGGCATCCGACATTTTTGGATAAATAGCGCTTAGCGACAGCCATTTCTTTTTGTGCCCATCACTCAGTTGCTTCCAGCTACCTGCCAACGGTTTGAGGGCAGCTTGCTGTGCTGGAGTCAGAGCCGACCACTCCAGCGATGCTAACGGGATGGAGAAGTCACTCAACGTGGCAGGTTGACCAATGGGCTTTTTTGCGCTTGATGCGGCGCTGGCTGCCGGGCTTGCCGTGGCGCAGAAGCTGGGTATCGCCAGTCCCAGGCCTCCCAGGGCGACGGACACGATGACAAGCGTACGGGTGGTGAAGCGCTTAAATCGTCTGCCGCGAAAAAGATGACTGAAGAAAGGCAAGATGAATAGGCTCAAACTAGCGTTCCTGACGGTTGCCCGCTTTCAGATACTGAGCAAAACCAACATCAACGTAAGCGGCTGGTGGTAAGTCGTCAGTCAGTAGGGATGTATCAATATCAGCCAACTCGCGTGTTTTGAGCTCGTCCTGTATCACACCGATCGCGAAAAGGCTCACAACCAAGGTAAATAGCAAACCCACAGCACCAAGTCGCTGCCACCAGCTGGCGTGCTCGCCACTGCGGCTGGCACTCAGGGTGCCCGACTGACCATGCGCAAACAGTGCGCTGGCAGTTTGCAGCAAAACCGATTTGCGCTTGTCAACTGCTTGCACCCGGGCAGCACGCAGGCGCTCCGAAACATCGTGAGGTAAATCGTCGGCCGATTCGGACAGTCTGGCCGTAATGCGCGCACCAAAGTGATCCATCGCGGATTGAGCGTTTTGAACTTGTGTGCTGCTCATGGTCTGATCCCTTTTAACTGTAACGCCTTGAACAAAGCCTTGATTGCCCGTGAACAATGGGTTTTGACGCTGCCATCTGAACACCCCATTGCTGCTGCCGTCTCGGCAACATCCATATCCTCCCAATAACGCATCAGAAAGGCTTCCCGTTGACGATCGGGTAATAATAATATTTCCTCTTCAATGGCGCGCAAGGTCTGTGCGCGCTCGCTGCTGGTCTGCGGGTTGTCAAATTCAGCACTGGGATTAACCGATGCCAGACTCTCCAGAATATCAAAGTCTTCATCTTCAGCGTTTGGCTGAAAATCGCTAAACGGTGAAAAAAGATTTTTTTGGACTTTTTGACGCCGAAACCAATCCAGCGTGCTATTTGACAGTATGCGCTGAAATAGCATCGGGAGCTCATCTGTGGGTTTATGCCCGTAGTGTTCAGCGAGCTTCATCATGCTGTCCTGAACGATGTCAAGCGCCGATTCATCGTTACGCACGTGGTAGATGGTTCGTTTGTAAGCGCGCTTTTCGACGCTTTTCAAAAAATCCGAGAGTTCAGCAGGTGTGGCCAATGGCAATCTCTTTTGAGGAATCACAACGCAAGTTGGGTGCGCAACAAGGGATTTATGTACCGTTGTGTTGTTATTGCGTGATTATTGCACTCCCGGAGCTTGCGTCGGGCAAGGCACACAAAGTGCGATAATCCGCGCTGCCAATTAAAGCAAACGGGTCAAGACTCGGCGCAAAAATCAGTGCGCTTATGGTTTTGGTCTCAAGTTTCAATGCGACACCAAAAGTGTTTGTAAAGAAGCACCCAAGGTCTTTCGTCAGAGAAATTCACAAAGGTTCATCATGGAAATATCAAAATCCGAAATTACTTCGGTATCAACTTCTTCTCAGTCCAGTCAGCGAGCAGCCAAGAGCAAGCCCGCAGCAAGCCATCCGGAGCAAGAACTCCGGGGGGCTGAAATCCTGATCAAGGCGCTGCAAGCGGAAAACGTCAAGTTTGTCTGGGGTTATCCTGGCGGTGCCGTGCTGCACATCTACGACGCTTTCTTCAAGCAAGACACCATTCAGCATATTTTGGTGCGTCACGAACAGGCCGCAGTGCATGCCGCTGACGGCTATGCGCGCGCCACGGGTGACGTGGGGGTCGCACTGGTGACATCAGGGCCGGGCGTGACGAATGCGGTAACCGGTATCGCAACGGCTTACATGGACAGTATTCCAATGGTCATTGTCTGCGGACAGGTGCCGACGCACGCCATTGGCATGGATGCTTTCCAGGAGTGCGATGCCGTGGGCATCACCCGCCCGATTGTCAAACACAATTTTCTGGTCAAGGATGCGCGTGATCTGGCAGAGACTTTGAAGAAAGCCTTTCATATTGCCCGCAGTGGCCGCCCTGGCCCTGTGGTGGTGGATATTCCGAAAGATGTGTCTTTCAAGAAGGTGCCTTACCACGGCTATCCTGAGACCATTGAAATGCGCTCGTACAACCCGGTTCGCAAGGGCCATGGCGGGCAGATTCGCAAAGCATTGCAGCTCTTGCTTGCTGCCAAGCGGCCTTATCTCTATACCGGTGGTGGTGTGTTGCTGAGCAATGCGTCTGCCGAACTGCGTCAACTGGTGGACATGCTTGGTTACCCGGTTACCAATACGCTGATGGGCTTGGGTGCTTACCCGGCCAGCGACCGCAAGTTTTTGGGTATGCTGGGCATGCACGGCACCGTTGAAGCCAATAACGCCATGCAGAATTGCGATGTGTTGCTGGCGGTAGGCGCGCGTTTTGACGATCGCGTTATTGGCAACCCCAAACATTTCGCCCAGAATGAGCGCAAGATCATTCACATCGACATTGATCCATCGAGCATTTCCAAGCGTGTGAAGGTTGATATTCCGATCGTTGGTGACGTGAAAGAAGTGTTGTCCGAAATGATCGCCATGATCAAGGAAAGCGCTGTCAAGCCCGATGCCGATGCGCTGGGTGCCTGGTGGGACACCATTGAAGGTTGGCGCAAAGGCAATTGCCTGAAGTACGACCATGGCAAGAATGACATCATCAAGCCGCAGTATGTGGTGGAAACCTTGTGGAACATGACCAAGGATGTGGACACCTACATCACCTCCGATGTGGGTCAACACCAGATGTGGGCTGCCCAGTATTACCGTTTTGATGAGCCCAGGCGTTGGATCAATTCGGGTGGTTTGGGCACCATGGGCGTGGGCATTCCCTATGCTATGGGCATCAAACTGGCCAAGCCGGATAGCGAGGTGTTTTGCATTACCGGTGAAGGGTCCGTGCAGATGTGTATCCAGGAACTTTCAACTTGCCTGCAGTACAACACGCCGATCAAAATCGTTGCGCTCAACAACCGCTACCTGGGCATGGTTCGCCAATGGCAAGAGGTGGAATACGAAGGGCGTTATAGCCACAGTTACATGGACGCGCTGCCAAATTTCGTCAAACTGGCCGAAGCCTATGGTCACGTTGGCATGCTGATTGAACGTGCCCAGGATGTGGAGCCTGCGCTGCGTGAAGCGCGCAAACTCAAGGATCGTACGGTCTTCATGGATTTCCGTACCGACCCGACCGAGAATGTGTTTCCGATGGTGCAGGCAGGCAAAGGCATCACTGAAATGCTGCTGAGCTCCGAGGATCTTTAACCCAACTTGTACGAATCTATTGCTTGCCAAGCCTGGTGGTTACCGCCACAGGGGGAGGGCAGCGAAAAGAGGAGTTATTTACTATGAAACATATTATTGCTGTTTTGCTGGAAAATGAACCTGGTGCCTTGTCGCGTGTGGTGGGGTTGTTTTCGGCCCGTGGTTACAACATCGAGTCGCTGACGGTGGCCCCAACCGAAGACCCAAGCCTGTCACGCATGACGATTCAGACCACGGGTTCGGACGAAGTGATCGAACAAATCACCAAGCATTTGAATCGTTTGATTGAGGTGGTCAAGGTTGTTGACTTGACCGAAGGTGCTTACACCGAGCGAGAGTTGATGATGGTCAAGGTAAGGGCTGTCGGCAAAGAGCGTGAAGAGATGAAGCGCATGGTTGACATATTCAGAGGCCGCATCATTGATGTTACCGAAAAAAGTTACACCATCGAGTTGACTGGCGATCAATCTAAAAACGATGCGTTTCTGGACGCGATTGAGCGCGGCGCTATTTTGGAGACTGTGCGCACAGGCTCCAGCGGTATTGGACGTGGCGAACGTATTTTGCGAGTTTGATTTTTTTAAAACGGAGAGATGAATGAAAGTTTTTTACGATAAAGATTGCGATCTGAGCCTGATCAAGGGCAAAACAGTGGCCATTATTGGTTACGGTAGCCAAGGGCATGCACACGCTCAAAATCTGAATGACAGCGGTGTGAAAGTGGTCGTGGGGTTGCGCAAGGGCGGTGCATCATGGCCCAAGGTTGAAAAAGCGGGCCTGAATGTGGCTGAAGTGGCTGACGCTGTCAAAGCCGCTGACGTTGTCATGATTTTATTGCCTGACGAACAAATTGGAACGGTGTATTCCCAGGATGTTGAGCCCAACATCAAGCAAGGTGCCTCACTGGTGTTTGCGCACGGCTTTAATGTTCACTACGGTCTCGTCACGCCTCGGGCTGATCTCGATGTGTGGATGGTTGCGCCAAAGGCACCCGGTCACACGGTTCGTGGCACGTACGCGCAGGGTGGCGGCGTTCCGCATCTGATCGCTATTCACCAAGACGGCACCGGTCGCTCTCGCGACCTGGCGCTTAGCTACGCCATGGCCAACGGTGGCGGCAAGGCTGGCATCATTGAAACCAGTTTCCGCGAAGAAACTGAAACAGATTTGTTTGGCGAGCAGGCTGTTTTATGCGGCGGCACTGTCGAGTTGATCAAGGCCGGGTTTGAAACATTGGTCGAAGCGGGCTATGCGCCTGAAATGGCCTATTTTGAATGCCTGCATGAGCTTAAATTGATTGTTGACATGATCTATGAAGGCGGCATTGCCAACATGAATTATTCGATCTCCAACAATGCGGAATACGGCGAGTACGTCACCGGGCCGCGCATTGTGACCAGCGCTACCAAAGATGCCATGCGCCAGTGCCTCAAGGACATTCAAACCGGTGAATACGCCAAGAGCTTCATTCTGGAAAACAAGGCGGGTGCTCCAACCCTGATCAGCCGCCGACGACTCACATCCGAGCACCAGATTGAAAAAGTTGGCGCTAGCTTGCGCGCCATGATGCCATGGATCGCAAAGAACAAACTGGTCGATCAAACCCGTAATTAAGCTGATAAAACAGCCATCCAAAAGGCCACGTCAGTGGCCTTTTGTTATTATGGAACGACCTTAAAGCTACTTGAATGGATGATGTGAATACACCGGATTTTGATGAGCATGGCGAAGTCGCTTTAAAAAAGCGGCGCAAAGGCGTTTACATTCTGCCCAACCTCTTCACGCTGGCAGCTTTATTTGGTGGTTTTTATGCCATCGTCATGGCTATCAATGGGCGATTCGATTTGGCTGCGGTGGGGGTTTTTTGCGCCATGATTCTTGATAGCCTGGATGGCCGGGTAGCCCGCATGACCAATACGCAAAGCGCGTTTGGGGAGCAGATGGATTCGTTGTCCGACATGGTTTCTTTTGGTGCGGCACCGGCGCTGATTGCGTACGTATGGGCGCTCAAGGGATTGGGGCGCTGGGGCTGGATTGCTGCTTTCGTTTACTGTGCTTGCGCAGCACTTCGGTTGGCCCGCTTTAACGTCAATACAGGCGTTGTTGATAAACGTTACTTTCAGGGTTTGCCGTCGCCTGCCGCTGCGGCGTTGGTGGCTGGATTTATCTGGGTCATGACCGATATGGGTGTACCGGGAAGTAGCTTGGCATGGCCAATGTTTGCCCTGTCGCTTTACGCAGGCTTGACCATGGTGACGAATGTGCCCTTTTACAGTTTCAAAGACGTACAGATGAAGCGCAGTGTGCCATTCATTGTGATTGTGTTAATTGTTCTTGGAATTGCGGTGATCAACATTGATCCGCCGATCGTGATGTTCAGTGTGTTCGTCGTCTACGGCTTGAGCGGCTATTTTGTGTATTTTTGGCGTAAGGCCAAAGGTATTCAAACCAGTGTCATCAGCACATCTACAGATGAACCCGATGAGCGCGGCCTGCACAAATAAGCTGTGTTATATTGAAGTCATGCAGAATTTTGATCTAACGCTAGTGCTAGAGCCGCCCGGGCGGAGTTGTTAGCGTTTGATTGCATCACAACCCTTAAAGCCCGTATGCCACCGCAACGGGCTTTTTTGTTGGCAGAGACAAATTCTGATTGTGGATTCATCGACAACCTTGGAGAAATGACATGGCTGATAAATTGATAATTTTTGACACCACCTTGCGCGACGGCGAGCAGTCGCCAGGTGCCTCCATGACGCGCGACGAAAAACTGCGTATTGCGCGCCAGTTGGAGCGTCTCAAAGTGGATGTGATCGAAGCGGGTTTTGCGGCAAGTTCCAATGGCGATTTTGAATGCATCAAGGCCATCGCTGAGGCAATCAAGGATTCAACCGTCTGTTCACTGGCGCGTGCCAGCGATCGGGACATTTCACGCGCGGCAGAAGCCCTGAAGCCCGCCAAATCTGGGCGCCTGCATTTGTTTTTGGCAACAAGCCCGTTGCACATGGAAAAGAAGTTGCGAATGACCCCTGATCAGGTGTTCGAACAGTCCAAGCTGGCCGTTCGATTTGCACGCAATTTGATGTCCGACATCGAATTCAGCCCTGAAGATGCGTACCGATCGGATCCGGATTTCTTGTGTCGTGTCATTGAAGCCGTCATCAATGAGGGTGCTACGACCATTAATGTGCCCGATACCGTGGGCTACGCCGTTCCGGAGCTGTATGGCAATTTCATCAAGGATTTGCGCACCCGTATACCCAACAGTGACAAGGCTGTTTGGTCGGTGCACTGTCATAACGATCTTGGTATGGCGGTTGCCAATTCGCTCGCGGGGGTCAAGATTGGCGGTGCCCGTCAAATCGAGTGCACCATCAATGGTCTGGGTGAGCGCGCGGGCAACTGCGCCCTTGAAGAGGTGGTGATGGCAATCAAGACCCGGCGAGATTATTTTGATCTTGAAGTCGGCATCGACACAAAGTTCATTTTGGCAACCAGTCGCTTGGTTAGCCAAACTACCGGTTTTGTGGTGCAACCCAACAAAGCCGTGGTCGGTGCCAATGCCTTTGCACATGCATCAGGCATTCATCAGGATGGTGTCTTGAAGGCGCGTGATACCTACGAAATCATGACGGCAGAAGATGTGGGTTGGAGTGCCAACAAGATTGTCATGGGCAAATCAAGTGGCCGCACAGCATTCAAATTGCGACTCCAGGAGTTAGGTGTCACGATGGCCAGCGAAGCCGACATCAATAACGCTTTCAGCAAATTTAAAGAATTGGCAGACCGCAAGAGCGAAATTTTTGATGAAGATATTCTGGCGCTGGTAAGTGAGGAAAACGTCGCTCAAAGCCATGATCGCTATGGTTTTGTTTCGCTCTCTCAACACAGTGAAACTGGCGAATTGCCACACGCAACGGTGGTGATGTCAGTGGCCGGCAAAGAGCTCACCGGAAGCGCTAACGGCAATGGCCCGGTGGATGCGTCGCTTAAGGCGATCGAAGTCAATGTCAACAGTGGCGCGGAAATGGTGCTGTATTCGGTCAATGCCATCAGTGGCTCGACTGAGAGCCAGGGAGAGGTCACGGTGCGGCTGCAACACGGCGGTCGGGTTGTTAATGGCGTGGGAGCCGACCCTGACATCGTTGTGGCATCGGCCAAGGCGTATTTGAGTGCCCTCAATAAATTGGAAAGCCAGGTCGAACGGGTGGCAGCGCAGGGGTAAGACGGGAACTTGGATTAAGAAAGTCCTGCAAGTACTTGTTGCTGCGAGACTTTTTGCGTATAAACTTCGGGGCTTGGAAACACTGCCGCTGGAGACAACAATATGACACATTTTCCGCATGGTTTTTTCGGGAAAAAATTTCGCAGGTTGATCTGCCTCGTCAGTCTATTGGGCTGGTTTGCTTTTTCTCCGGCCTCCGCTGTGCATGCGGCAACTGGAAAAACACATGTTTCCAAGACCAAAAAACCGGCAGTGGCAGCAAAGCGTCGAGTTGCAAAAACGTTTACGGTCAACAGCCAAAGAAAACGGGTCGTTTCAATTCCGGTGGCAGCAAAACCATCTTTTGGAGAACTGGCTGGCTTGCATGCATCCCAAGATAACCTGAACTTGAAATCGAGCGTGGCGTTGGTGGTGGATCAAGATACGAGCGAAGTTCTTTTCAGTAAAAATGACCAGGCGGTTCTGCCGATAGCGTCATTGACCAAGTTGATGACCGGTCTGGTGGTCAGTGAATCCAATTTGCCGATGGGCGAGATGATCGCAATTTCGCAGGAAGATGTGGACACAGAAAAGGGTAGCAGCTCGCGCTTGCGGGTAGGCACGGTGTTGAGTCGCGGTGAACTGTTGCACCTGGCCTTGATGTCCAGTGAAAACAGGGCGGCCCATGCCTTGGGGCGCACCTATCCTGGCGGTCTTGCCACGTTTGTCGCACTGATGAACACCAAGGCAAAATTTTTGGGTATGAAGGATACGCGTTACATCGAACCCACAGGTTTGTCCAGTAAAAATCAGTCAAGTGCCCGCGATCTTGTCAAGTTGGTTGATGTGGCACACCATCAGCCCATCTTGCGTGAGCTGACAACATCGCATGGTGCCCAGGTTGCAGTGGGTAATCGCCTGCTGCAGTTCAACAACACCAATGGACTGGTTAAAAACCCGTCCTGGGACATCGGACTGCAAAAGACAGGCTACATCGCAGAGGCTGGGCGTTGTCTGGTGATGCAGACCAGTATTGCTGGCCGGAAGCTCATTATGGTGTTTTTGGATTCAGTCGGAAAGAGCAGCCGTTTAGGTGATGCACAGCGTGTGCGTCATTGGGTGGAAGCATCGTCCGGCGCTGCGGCCATCCGCACTGATAGCGTTGCAACGGGGGGCTAACTTCGTGTAGGCTGCCGATCAGGCATGCCGGCTGCCCAAGTTGGCAGAAATTTCTTGGGCGGTTGCCTTTAGTTTAGGCAACCAGGCTTCATCAAGCCGTCCAGCGGGTGCGGAAATTGACAAGCCTGCAACCAGTTTGCCCTGATCGTCGTAAACGCCAGCTGCCATGCAGCGCACGCCAAGTTCCAGTTCCTCGTTGTCATTCGCGTAGGCATCCCGGCGAACCTTATTCAGTTCTCGCTCCAGTGCGGGTAATTGGGTCAGACTGTTCTTGGTGTGACCAGCCAACCCGGTTCTTGATGCGTAGGCACGAACCTTGGGGACATCGTCTGCGGCTAAAAATAGTTTGCCTACTGATGTCAAGTGCAGCGGTGCACGCCCGCCAATCGCCCGAATGACTTGCATACCGGAACGCTCACTGTAAGCACGCTCAACATAAACAATTTCATCGCCTTGGCGCATGCTCAGGTTGACGGGTTGCTGGGTGAGTCGATGCAGTTCTCGCATGGGCTCCAGGGCGGCATCTCGGACATTGAGTCGATTTTTAACCAGGTTCCCAAGCTCTAGCAAACGCATTCCCAGACGGTAATTGCCCGCTTGTGGGCGATCAACAAACCGGCCTGTTGCCAGATCATTGAGAATTCGGTGCGCAGTAGACGGGTGCAGCCCTGATTTTTCACTGATTTCTTTCAATGAAATAGATTCCTCACGCGAGGCCAAAATATCCAGCAGAGCGAACATCCGTTCAATGACTTGAACGGTGGGTGTAACGGGTAGAGCGGGGTCTGCTTTTCGCATGAAAAATTACAAATGAGAACGGTGTATTTTACTTTGTGAAATTTCACTCATACACAAGATGTCGTCCAACGGCCCTCTGAAAATAGCTCATGCGGTGTAAACCGGACTTTGTAAGACATTTTTTTGCAATTGGCAATCCAGTAGCCAAGATACAGATAGTTCAGTCCCAGTGACTGTGCGTGCTGGATTTGCCAGAGTACGTTGAAGGTTCCGTAGTTTTGCTGGGGCTCCGGTGCGTAAAAGGTGTAAACCGCAGACAGTCCATCTTCAAGCCTGTCAATGATCGACACCATCTTCAGTTCACCATTCACATGATCGACTGAGGGCTGGCGAAATTCGACCGTGCATGAATCAACGTTTGTTTTCACCATGAACTCTGTGTACTGAGCCGCGTCATCTTGGTCCATACCACCACCTAGGTGTCGTGCCTTCTGGTAGCGCAGGTACAGCGCGTAGTGTTCATCCAAAAAACCTGGCTCAATAACCGTTGGTTTGAGCACGCCATGACGGGCCCAGGCACGTTTTTGACTTTTATTGGGTTTGAAGTCGGCAACAGGCAACCTGATAGAAGTACAAGCCTGACAGTGGTCGCAATACGGTCGGTAGATAAACAGGCCACTGCGCCGGAAGCCATGTTGTATCAGCTTTGAATATTGCAGGTCAGCAATGGCATCCGATGTCACTGCGACCTGAGACCTGGCAATGTGACCCTCAAGATAGCTGCAAGGATAGGCCGCGGTCGCGTAGTACTGTAGATTCTCCGATTCGTGTGTCTGGCGTTGTGTCACGGGGCGGTGGCTTTGTAAACATCAATTTCTTGCCAGTATACGGGCTGAAATTCCCATTTAATGGCTGGTTGTTTTACAAGTTCGCGCACGTTGTTAGCAAAGGCTTTTCTTGAAATTTCGCGGGCTCCCAGCGATGCAAGATGCCTGGTGTTTTGCTGGCAATCTATTTGGGCGATATGCTGGTGCCGACACATAACCACCAGTGCAGCCAAGGCAATTTTCGAGCCATCCGTAATGTGATGAAACATGGATTCGCCAAACACGGCGTGACCGATGGCAACAAAGTACAGGCCGCCGATCAGTTGCCCATCAGCCCATACTTCCATGCTGTGCGCAAAGCCGGCATGGTGAAAAGCCCGGTAGGCATCAATCATTTCGGGCACGATCCAAGTGCCTGTCTGGTGTTGGCGCGGAGCACGGGCACAGGCGCGGATCACGTCTTCAAAGGCAGAGTCAATGCGGATTTCACAGCCTGCAGTTTTGATAAATTTTTTGAGTGTTTTGCGTAACGTCGGGCGAAGCTTGAAATCGGCAACCTTTAGCACCATGCGCGGGTCAGGACACCACCACAGAATGGGTTGGTCGTGACTGAACCACGGGTAAATACCGCGCAGGTAGGCGCGCTGGAGGCCGCCAACAGACAGATCACCACCGGCACACAGCAGACCGGGTGCCACAGAGTCTGGTCCCCAAGCTTGCGCAACGTCCGGAAATGCTTGACCGGGGGTCAGCCACTGTAGCGGTGCGGGTGTCGTATTCATATTGGAGCTGAAAATTGTAGCCCTGGCAGCAAAACGCAGGTTCGGAGCCATTACAATAGCAAAGTCGGGGCGTAGCGCAGCCTGGTAGCGCATCTGGTTTGGGACCAGAGGGTCGAAGGTTCGAATCCTTTCGCCCCGACCATCTTTCTCGTGATCTCTGCCCGTAGCTCAGTTGGATAGAGCAACAGCCTTCTAAGCTGTGGGTCGGGGGTTCGATCCCCTCCGGGCAGGCCAATAAATACGGGCCTCTCGCACTGCAAAATCAATAGCATGTACTGTTCCGGGTTACGCCGGGGTAACGTTAGTGATAATCGCAACGGCCATCAATTGGCAGCTTCTAGTCCATTTTTAAAGTGCTCATGCATGCGTTGCTGACTTAAATGGCCATTGCGTGCTGTCAAGGCAGCCATCAAGGCGCGGTGTTCATTGAGCGATTCCCCCAGTCGACCTGACTTCAATAGCGAGTCATGGCGGTTCAGCTTCATTACCTTGCGCAGGTCGGCCACCATCTGGCTGCGCCAACGGTTGTTGGCAATTTCCAGCAAGCGCATGTGAAATTGCTCGTTGATGGCAAAAAAACGTTCGCGATCCTGTTGTGCAGGCAAGGCCGCATCTTCCAATTTCTGATGCACTGCCTGCAATTCTGCGATTTGAATGTCAGTGGCGTTGCTGGCCACAACGCCCGCTGCATCCGATTCCAGCAGACTGAGCAGGTGGTAGACGTCAGCCAGATCCGTGTCAGATACTTCCGTTACATAAGCCCCACGGCGCACCTTCATGGTAACCAGTCCTTCGGTTGCCAGCACTTTGAGTGCTTCACGCAAGGGCGTGCGGCTGATGCCGTAGGCTTCGGCAATTTTCAGTTCATCAATCCAGCTACCTGGCGCCAACTCGCGGCTAAAAATGCGCTGGCGCAGCAACTCGGCTACTTCTTCGTAGAGGGCGCGGGGGGCTAAAGATAAGGCTGCCATGGCGCGAATTGTAAGCTGGCCGGAATTTTTTGCATCAATAATTATAAATAACGTAAACTCCATAATCGGTCGTCACGACTTGCTTATTGCCCGGCAGGTATGACGGAACTTTTGTTTTCTTCACCTGATTTGAAGCTGCCTTGCCATGACACAAAACAACCCTGAATTTCAACCCGCTGACCTGGCTGCCTGGGCCAAAGCCGCTGCCAAATCAGCGCCCGGTGGCAATGTGGATACACTCAATTGGCAAACGCCAGATGGCATTACCGTCAAGCCGCTGTATACCGCTGCAGACACGCAGAATCTGGCGTACACCGACACTTTGCCTGGTTTTGAGCCGTATCTGCGTGGCCCGCAAGCCACCATGTATGCAGTGCGGCCGTGGACGATTCGCCAATACGCCGGTTTTTCTACCGCTGAAGAATCCAATGCGTTTTATCGCAAGGCGTTGGCGGCAGGCGGGCAGGGCGTATCGGTGGCATTTGACTTGGCCACACACCGCGGCTATGACAGTGACCACCCGCGTGTCACGGGCGATGTTGGCAAGGCTGGTGTGGCGATCGACTCGGTCGAAGACATGAAGATTTTGTTTGACCAGATTCCGCTGGACAAGGTGAGTGTCTCGATGACCATGAACGGTGCCGTGCTGCCAGTGCTGGCGGGTTATGTGGTTGCCGCTGAAGAGCAGGGCGTTTCACAAGAAAAACTCTCGGGAACGATTCAGAACGACATTCTGAAAGAGTTCATGGTGCGCAACACCTACATCTACCCACCTGAGCCGAGCATGCGCATCATTGGCGACATCATCGAGTACACGGCCAAGCACATGCCAAAGTTCAACTCGATCAGCATTTCGGGGTACCACATGCAGGAAGCAGGCGCCAACCAGGCGTTGGAGCTCGCCTTCACCTTGGCTGACGGCAAGGAATACGTCAAGACCGCCATTGCCAAGGGCATGAATGTCGATGAGTTTGCCGGTCGCCTCTCGTTCTTCTGGGCGATTGGCATGAACTTCTACCTTGAAGTGGCCAAGATGCGCGCCGCCCGCCTGCTGTGGTGCCGCATCATGAAGGGGTTTGATGCCAAAAAACCCAAGAGCCTGATGCTGCGTACCCATTGCCAGACCAGCGGCTGGAGCTTGACCGAGCAAGACCCCTACAACAACGTGGTGCGAACCACGATCGAGGCAATGGCCGCGGTGTTTGGCGGCACGCAAAGCCTGCACACCAATTCATTTGACGAAGCCATCGCGCTGCCAACTGAATTTTCGAGCCGCATTGCACGCAACACCCAGCTCATCATCCAGGAAGAAACCCACATTACCAGCGTGATCGACCCCTGGGCGGGCAGCTACATGATGGAAAAGCTCACCCAGGACATGGCGGATGCAGCTTGGACCATCATCGAAGAAGTTGAAGCCATGGGCGGCATGACCAAGGCCGTCGACTCCGGCTGGGCCAAGCTCAAAATTGAAGCCGCTGCCGCGCAAAAGCAGGCGCGCATCGACTCGGGTAAAGACGTGATCGTTGGTGTCAACAAGTACAAGCTCAAGACCGAAGACGCGATTGAAGCGCGTGATATTGACAACGTTGCCGTGCGCGACGGACAGATTGAACGTCTAAAGGTCATCAAGCAAAAACGCGATGCAGCGAAGGTGCAACAAGCGCTGGCAGCTATCGAAAACGCAGCAGAAACCGGTACCGGCAACCTGCTCGACTTGACCATTCAGGCGGTGCGCCTGCGTGCCACCGTAGGTGAAATCAGTGATGCCATGGAAAAATCATTTGGCCGCCACCGTGCCGATACGCAAAAAGTGACCGGTGTCTATGCCGCAGCTTATGACAGCGCCGAGGGTTGGGATCAACTCAAGGCTGAAATCGCCGCCTTTGCCACGGAGCAAGGTCGCCGCCCGCGTGTGATGATCAGCAAACTGGGCCAGGATGGCCATGACCGCGGTGCCAAGGTGGTGGCCACCGCCTTTGCCGATCTGGGCTTTGACGTGGACATGGGCCCGCTGTTTCAGACACCCGAAGAATGCGCCCGCCAGGCGATCGAAAACGATGTGCATGCCGTGGGGGTTTCTACCCTGGCGGCCGGCCACAAAACGCTGGTGCCCGCCATCATTGCCGAACTCAAAAAACAAGGTGCCGACGACATCATTGTGTTTGTCGGCGGTGTCATTCCCCGGCAAGACTATGACATGCTGTATGAAGCAGGTGTCAAAGGCATTTACGGCCCCGGCACGCCGATTCCGGCCAGCGCGAAAGATGTGCTGGAGCAGATCAAAAAGGCATTGGGCTGAACGCAGCTTTGCCGTCTTGCCCGACCAATACCGCCATGTTTCATACCGCCAGCATTGAGCTGGAAGGCATCACTTTAGGTGTCGGGGCGAGGCAACGCCGCGCCATTGCCAAAGCCATCACGCTGCTCGAATCCACCCGCGCTGACCACCGCGTGCAGGCCGACGAATTGTTGACGGCCTTGCTGCCGCACACGGGCAAGTCATTCCGTTTGGGCATCAGCGGCGTGCCGGGTGTGGGTAAATCCACCTTTATTGAAGCCTTGGGCTTGTATCTGATCAGCCAGGGGCACCGGGTGGCGGTGCTGGCGGTAGACCCAAGCAGCAGCGTCTCGGGCGGCTCGATCCTGGGCGACAAAACCCGCATGGAATTGCTGTCCGTGCATGAAAAAGCCTACATCCGCCCCAGCCCCAGCAGCGGCACGCTCGGCGGTGTGGCCGAGAAAACCCGTGAGGCCATGCTGGTCTGCGAGGCCGCGGGCTTCGACGTGGTGATTGTCGAAACCGTCGGTGTCGGCCAGTCCGAGACCGCCGTGGCCAATATGACTGACATGTTTGTGCTGATGCAGTTGCCCAATGCCGGCGACGACCTTCAGGCCATCAAAAAAGGCGTGATGGAGTTGGCCGACCTGGTGCTCATCAACAAGGCTGATCTGGATGCCAACGCCGCCACCCGGGCGCAAGCGCAGATTACCTCGAGCCTGCGCTTGCTCGGCTTGCATGGCAACCCGGAACACGCGCACCACGATGCGCAAATCTGGCATCCGCAGGTGATGCAACTCAGCGCCTTGCATGGCAAGGGCGTTGATGCGTTCTGGGTCAAAGTGCTTGAATTCAAAGCACTGCAACTGAGCAGCGGCAAGTTTTCCAAGCGGCGCCAGCACCAGTCGCTGTCGTGGATGTGGGAGCGCATCGATGCCGGCTTGAAGCAGGCATTTGCCCAGCACCCGGGCGTGCAGGCCTTGTTGCCCAAGCTGACACAAGATGTACTGGCGGGCCGCATGGCGGCCTCAACTGCGGCAAGAAATATGCTTCTAGCCCAAGCAGAACAAGCGTAGACAGCTATTAAATTAATAGTAATTACTTGACCAATTTCCTCACAACCGAGAGATAAAACCATGCACGACATCATCGAACTTCTGGATAAAAAACGCGAACTCGCCCGCCTGGGCGGGGGGCAAAAGCGCATTGATGCCCAACACCGCAAATTCAAGCTGACTGCGCGCGAGCGCATCGAATTGTTGCTTGATGAGGGCACTTTTGAAGAATGGGACATGTTTGTCGAACACCGCTGTGTTGACTTTGGCATGCAGGACAACAAGATACCGGGTGACGGCGTGGTCACCGGCTACGGCATGATCAGCGGCCGACTGGTGTTTGTCTTCAGCCAGGATTTCACTGTGTTTGGTGGTGCCTTGTCTGAGGCGCATGCCGAGAAAATCTGCAAAATCATGGACCAGGCGATGAAGGTCGGCGCACCGGTGATTGGCCTGAACGACTCGGGCGGTGCCCGTATTCAGGAAGGCGTGGCATCGCTCGGTGGTTACGCCGATGTGTTTCAGCGCAATGTGATGGCCAGTGGTGTGATCCCGCAAATCAGCATGATCATGGGGCCTTGTGCTGGTGGGGCGGTGTACTCGCCGGCCATGACCGACTTCATTTTCATGGTCAAAGACAGCTCCAACATGTTTGTGACCGGCCCCGAAGTGGTCAAGACCGTGACCCATGAAGAGGTCACCGCAGAAGAACTAGGCGGTGCGATAACCCACTCTTCCAAGAGCGGCGTGGCTGATCTGGCATTTGAAAACGACGTTGAAGCCTTGTTGTTGCTGCGTCGGTTTTACAACTACCTGCCACTCAATAACCGCGAAAAAGCCCCGGTGCGCAAGAGTGGCGACCCGGCTGACCGTCAAGACATGAGTCTGGACACCTTGGTGCCTGACAACCCGAACAAACCTTATGACATGAAGGAGCTGATCACCAAAACACTCGACGATGGTGACTTTTTTGAGCTGCAACCCGAATACGCCAAAAACATCCTGATCGGTTTTGGCCGCATGGAAGGCCAAACCGTGGGCATCGTCGCCAATCAGCCGCTGGTGCTGGCCGGTTGCCTGGACATCAAGAGCTCGATCAAAGCGGCGCGCTTTGTGCGTTTTTGCGATGCCTTCAACATTCCGGTCATCACCTTTGTCGATGTGCCCGGCTTCATGCCCGGTACCGCGCAAGAATACGGCGGCATCATCAAACACGGTGCCAAACTGCTTTACGCTTTTGCCGAATGCACTGTACCCAAGATCACCATCATCACCCGCAAGGCTTATGGCGGCGCTTACGATGTGATGAGTTCCAAACATCTGCGTGGCGACGTCAACCTGGCCTGGCCGAACGCCGAAATTGCAGTGATGGGAGCCAAAGGTGCTGTCGAGATCATTTTCCGTGAAGACAAAGGCGACCCTGAAAAACTCGCAGCCAAAGAGGCCGAGTACAAAGCCCGCTTTGCCAACCCGTTCGTAGCCGGTGCCCGCGGCTTCATCGACGATGTGATCCAACCGCATGAAACCCGCAAGCGCATCTGCCGCTCACTGGTCATGCTGCGCGAGAAAAAAATCGAGAACCCCTGGCGCAAACACGGCAACATCCCCCTTTAAGACCCGAGGAGCACAACACCATGTTTACAAAAATTCTGATCGCAAATCGGGGTGAAATCGCCTGCCGCGTCATCCTGACTGCCCGCAAAATGGGCATCAAAACCGTCGCGGTGTACTCTGAAGCCGACCGCGACGCACGCCATGTGGCGCTGGCCGATGAGGCCGTGCTGATTGGCCCGGCGGCCTCGCGCGAAAGCTATTTGGTGGGTGACAAGATCATTGCCGCCTGCAAACAAACCGGTGCCCAGGCGCTGCACCCGGGCTACGGCTTTTTGAGCGAAAACGCCGAATTTGCCAAGCGCGTTGAAGAAGAAGGCATCGTTTTCATCGGCCCCAAACACTATTCCATGGCGGCCATGGGCGACAAGATTGAATCCAAAAAACTGGCTGGCTCGGCTGGTGTGAACTGCATTCCGGGGGTCAACAGCGCGATTGCCACGGCTGAGGAAGCGGTCGAAATTGCCAAGGGCATTGGCTACCCGGTCATGATCAAAGCCAGCGCCGGCGGCGGTGGCAAGGGCTTGCGGGTGGCCTTCAACGACAAGGAAGCCTTTGAAGGCTTTACCAGTTGCACCAACGAAGCCCGCAACAGCTTTGGCGACGACCGTGTGTTTGTCGAGAAGTTTGTCGAAGAACCACGCCACATCGAGATTCAGTTGATTGGTGACAGTTTTGGCAATGTGGTCTACCTGAACGAGCGTGAATGCTCGATCCAGCGCCGTCACCAGAAGGTGATCGAAGAAGCGCCATCCCCCTTCATCAGCGAAGCAACCCGCAAAGCCATGGGCGAGCAGGCGGTGCAACTGGCCAAAGCGGTCAAATACCAAAGCGCTGGCACAGTTGAGTTTGTGGTTGGCAAAGACCAGAGTTTTTACTTCCTGGAAATGAACACCCGTTTGCAAGTGGAGCACCCGGTGACCGAATGCATCACCGGCCTGGACCTGGTTGAGCTGATGATTCGGGTGGCCGCGGGTGAAGCCTTGCCGCTGACGCAGGCTGAAGTCAAGCGCGACGGGTGGGCGATGGAATGCCGCATCAATGCCGAAGACCCGTTCCGCAACTTTTTGCCGTCAACGGGGCGCCTGGTGAAATTCCAGCCGCCCATGGAAACCATGTTTGCGTCCGATGTGTCGCAGTGGCAGGGCGTGCGGGTCGATACCGGCGTGCAGGATGGTGGCGAGATTCCGATGTTTTACGACTCGATGATTGCCAAGCTGATTGTTCACGGCAAGGATCGCCTGGATGCCATCGCCAAGATGCGCGAAGCTCTGAACGGTTTTGTGATTCGGGGCGTGTCAAGCAACATCCCGTTTCAGGCGGCTTTGCTGGCGCACCCCAAGTTTGTGGCGGGTGATTTCAACACCGGCTTTATTGCCGAAAACTATGGCAAAGGCTTCCGCGCCGAAGATGTGCCGCACCAGAACCCCGAGTTTCTGGTGGCTTTGGCCGCCTTTGTGAACCGCTGCTACCTGGCGCGTTCAACTGCCATCAGCGGCCAGATGGAAGGCCACGAGCTGCGCATCAGCAACGACTTTGTGGTGGTGCCCGTCGGTCAGGCAGACAACGCTGCGCCTTGGCCGGTGCGCGTGACGGAGTTCAATGACAATTCCTTCGCCAGCGTGATTACGGTGGGGGGCAACAGCTACAAAATCAGCAGCAGAAGCCGATTCGGCCATATCCGCCTGCGTGGCACCTGCAACGATTTGCCGTTTATTGCTCAGGTGGAGCGCGGTACCGCCAAGAACCCCCTGGCCATTCGGGTGATTCACAACGGCGCACAGATTGATGTCATGGTGCTGTTGCCGCGTGCGGCCGAACTGCATGCCTTGATGCCTTACAAAGCGCCGCCGGACATGAGCCGCTATGTGCTCTCACCCATGCCGGGTTTGCTGGCTGAAGTGTCCGTCCAAGTGGGGCAAAAGGTGCAGGCTGGCGAGCGGGTAGCCGTGATTGAAGCCATGAAGATGGAAAACGTGCTGTTTGCTGCCGCCGACGGCGTGGTTGGCAAGGTGCTGGCCGCCAAAGGCGACAGTCTGTCGGTGGACCAACCCATTGTGGAGTTTGTGTGATGACTAATGCGACAAATCGGCCCTTCAAAGTGCTGGGCATCCAGCAAATTGCCATTGGTGGCACCAGCAAGACGCGCTTGCAAAAGCTCTGGGTTGACATGCTGGGCCTGGAGGTGACGGGCACCTTTAGAAGTGAGAGCGAAAACGTCGACGAAGACATCTGCGCCATGGGAAAAGGCGCTTTCAAGGTCGAAGTTGACCTGATGCAGCCGGTGGACATCGACAAAAAGCCGGCCGTCCACAGCACGCCGCTGAACCACGTTGGCATCTGGATCGATGATTTGCCCAAAGCGGTTGAATGGCTCACGGCGCAGGGCGTGCGCTTTGCGCCGGGCGGCATCCGCAAAGGCGCAGCTGGCTTTGACATCTGCTTCATGCACCCCAAGGCCAATGAGGAGTTTCCGATTGCGGGTGAAGGCGTGCTGATCGAAATGGTGCAGGCACCGCCTGAGGTTATCAAGGCCTTTGCCGCGCTGACCTGAGCCCTGATTACGGGGCTGCTTTGGCCCGCGCCCGGGCCAGCGCGGCCTCAATCACGGCGCGTTTTTTGTCGAGTACGGCAGGGTCGGTGTGTTGCGAATGGTGTGACAGGTCGGCCAGCTTCATCTCCGCTTTGGCTTCAAGCCTTTTTGCATTTTCGCCCTCTTCCCGCTTGCGTTTGTAGCTATAAAATTCATAGCGTATTCGGGCTTGCTGTGCCTGCGCTTCAGACCACGCTTGCCAGCCGGTGGCGATGCCGGAGACGTTTTCAAGCAAGATGCAGTCCACCGGGCACACCGGCAGGCACAGCGCGCAGCCGGTGCAATACGGCTCGATCACGGTGTGCATCAGCTTGTTGGTACCGACAATGGCATCGACCGGGCAGACTTTGATGCACAGCGTGCAGCCAATGCACCAGGCCTCGTCGATGTAGAACATGCTGCGCGGGCCCTCAAGACCGTTGTCAGGATTGAGCGGTGTCGCCGGTTGTCCCGTGATGGCTGCCAAGCGCTTGATGCCCTCAGCGCCACCCGGCGGGCATTGGTTGATGCCAGCTTCACCGACCGCAATAGCCTGCGCGTAGGCCGCACAGTCCGGATAGCCACAGCGCGTGCATTGCGTTTGTGGCAAGACTGCCAGTAGGGTGGCAGCCAAGTCGGTCATTACTTTTTCAGGCGGGTGCTTTGTTTGGCAGCGGCTGCCTTCACGGGCACCTTTGTGGCTGTCGCGGCAACCGCTATTTCAGGCACGGCCAGTGGTTTGATCATGACAGTTTTTGGCGCTTCGGTGACAGCTGCAACCGGTGCTTTAGCTTTGACTGTTACTGCAACCGGCACCTTCTGTGCAACCGGTACCACCGGCTGCGCGATGGGAGCCGCTGACTGAGCAGGCAGGGCCGGCACGGGCTTGTCGGCCAATGCGACAGGTGGCGCTAGTGTTGCTGGCTGAACAGCAGGCTTGGCTTCAACAGCTCGTGCATGGGGCTGGTACTTCTTGATAAAAGCCCTGACCTGCGGGTAAGCAATTTCGCGCCAGCGGCGGCCGGCAAAGATACCATAGTGGCCGGCACCTTCGACCACCAGGTGCTCTTCCAGGGATTTGTCCACACCACTGCAAATGGCGTGCAGGGCTTCGGTTTGGCCTAATCCAGAAATGTCATCGAGTTCGCCTTCAATTGAAAACAAGGCGGTCGTCTTGATGTCTTGCGGGCGCACATGTTCGATCTTGCCGTCCACGCCTTTGACATCCCAGGTGCCGTTGACCAACTTGAAGTCCTGAAACACCGTTTTGATGGTTTCAAGGTAGTAGTGTGCATCCATGTCGAGCACCGCGTTGTACTCGTTATAGAAGGTGCGGTGTTGCTCGGCACTCTCTTCGTCACCCTTGACCAAGTCTTGAAAGTAGTCGTAATGGCTGCTCGCATGGTTACTTGGGTTCATGGCAACAAAGCCCGAATGCTGCAAAAAGCCCGGGTAAACGCGTCGACCCGCCCCCGGAAAATTGCCTGGAACCTGGTAAATAACGTTGCTCTCGAACCATTTGATGTCTTTTTTCGAGGCCAAGTTGTTGACCGCAGTGGGTGATTTGCGTGCATCAATCGGGCCGCCCATCATGATCATGCTCAGCGGTGTGGTTTCGCCCCGGCTGGCCATCAACGACACTGCAGCCAGCACTGGCACGGTGGGCTGGCAAACGCTCATCACATGGCAGTTGCCATAGCGTTTTTGCACATGGCGGATGAATTCCTGCACGTAATTCACGTAGTCATCGAGTGAAAAGTCGCCTTCGGACAGCGGCACCAGGCGCGCGCTGGTCCAGTCGGTGATGTAGACCTTGTGGTCTTTGAGCATGGTTTTGACGGTATCGCGCAGCAGCGTGGCGTAGTGGCCCGACAGCGGTGCGACGATCAGCACGGCGGGCTGGCCCTTGAGTTTGGCCAGCGTGGCTTCGTCATCGGTGAAACGCTTGAAGCGGCGCAATTCACAAAAAGGTTTTTTGATCTCGATGCGCTCGTGTACTGCGACATCGACACCATCAACATCAATGGTGCGAATGCCAAATTCCGGCTTTTCATAGTCTTTACCCAAACGGTGCAGCAAGTCGTAGCCAGCTGAAATGCGTTGCGAAATCGGATGTTTTCCAAATATCGACGATGGGTTTGCATAGATTTTGGCAGCAGACTGCGCCAAATCTGTGAAAGGCTCCATCAGCGAACGCTGGGTTTCGTAAAGTTTATAGAGCACGGGAATACCTTTTTTGTAAAAATGCTGCAGTGCAATATAACAGGACTTGCCGACATGGCGCTGAGTGAAGTCAGCGAAAGCATTGATTTAAGTCAGACAATGCACCGATTCAAGGAAACTTCGCATGATTGCCAGCAAAATTTTACAAAATTCCAGCCGAATGCCCGTGCTTTTTGTCGGTCATGGCAGCCCGATGAATGTGATTGAGGACAACGCGTACCGGCAAAGCTGGCAGGCACTGGGCGCTGAATTTGGCATCAAGTGGCCCAAACCCCAGCTCATTGTGTGCATCTCGGCGCACTGGCTTACCCAGGGCTGGTGGTTGACCGCTATGGCGCAGCCCAAAACCATTCACGATTTTGGCGGTTTCCCGCAAGAGTTGTTCGCTCAGCAATACCCGGCACCGGGTCACCCGCAGGCCGCGTACGAGTTGGCGGCGATGCTGCACCAGCCGCATACCGGCCAGCCGCTGGGTCTGGATGAGCAGGCGTGGGGGCTTGATCATGGGGCTTGGGGCGTGCTCAAACCCATGTTTCCAGGTGCCGACATCCCTGTTGTTCAGCTCAGCATGGACTACAGCCGCCTGGCCGCTGAGCATTTTGCGCTGGGTCAGCAGCTTAAAGTCTTGCGCGAACGGGGGGTGCTGATCGTGGCTAGCGGCAATATCGTGCACAACTTGCGCGCTTTGCGCATGGATGCGGCGGCTGGCCAAAGCTACGATTGGGCGCAGGCGTTCGATCAGGCCATCGCTGACCAAGTCCAGTCAGGCGATCTGGCTCAGTTGCAAAATTTTCAGAGCTTGCCCAGTGCCAGTCAGGCGCATCCGACTTTCGAGCATTTTTTGCCGCTGTTGTACGCGGCGGGCGCGGTCGATGCTCATGAGCCGGTGCGCTTTTTCAACGCCAGTTTTCAGGCGGCATCCATCTCAATGCGTTCGGTGGTGTGGGGCTAGCTTTTGGCCAGTTTTGCGGCCAGGGTGCTGAGGGCCTGGTAGGCCACACCTGCTACTGGGTTCCATTGCGCCACGGCCATGCACTGCGCGGCCACCAGCGCCGTGTCGCCGCGCGCCGCCGGGCCAGTCAGGGCGGCTTTGGGGCCCAAGATCACGATGTTGTTGACGGCGTTTTGCAGCAGCGTGGCGCGCATTTGCTGCGCCAGTGCGTCCGGCATGCCGCTGTGCTGCCAAAGTTGCTCGGCCAGGTTTTGCAACACAGGTAAAAAATTGGTGGCAAACACGGCACCTGCGTGGTAGAGCAGTTTGTGCTGCGCGGCCAGCGTGAAGCACTGGGCACCGAGTTGCCGGAAAGCGGTTTCCAGCCCAAGCAGCGCCTGTGCATCGCCTTCCAGTGCGCAGGGTGTGCCGCCAAATTGCTGGATTGCTGTTGCGGGTTGGGCAAAACTCAACAGGCAGTGGGCACTGGCGATTTGCCAGCCGCGTTGCTGCAAGGGCGCAAGCTCAGCCGAGCCCAGTGCGCCACTGCAATGAAAGACAAGGGCAGGGCGCTGCACCACCTCAAGCTGCGCCACCTCAAGCTGTGCCAGCGCTGCGGCGACTGGCGCAATCTGCGCATCCGGCACGCCCAGCATCCAGACATCGGCCGCAGGCATGTCCGCCAGTTGCGTAAAGGGCTGGCCGGCACCGATGAACTTTGCCGCGTGCTCGGCGCTGCTCTGGTTGCGCGTCAATACGCTTTGCACCCGGTAAACACCGGCGGCGTGAAACAAATGCCCCAGCGTTTGACCGACCCGGCCTGCGCCAATCAGATTGAGGGTTTTCATTGCATCGCCTTTTTACTATCAAAAAAATAGCTGCTTGCGCCCTGTTTATAAGGGCTAGGCAGCTATTTTATATATAAGAGACGCTTAAATCACTTTGGCAATCGAGGCACAGACGTAGTCGATGTTTTTGCTGTTGAGCGCGGCCACGCACATGCGGCCGGTGTCGGTGCCGTACACGCCAAACTCGCTGCGCAGGCGCACCATCTGGTCTTTGCTCAGGCCGGAATAGCTGAACATGCCGATCTGGGTGGTGATGAAGCTCATGTCTTGCTGGATGCCAGCGGCCTTCAAGCCATCAACCAGCATCTGGCGCATGGCCTTGATGCGCACGCGCATTTCGCCCAGCTCTTGCTCCCACAGAGCGCGCAACTCGGGGTTGCCCAGCACGCCGGCCACGATGGCGCCGCCATGCGTGGGCGGGTTGCTGTAGTTGGTGCGAATCACCACCTTGAGCTGGCTCAGCACGCGGGCGGTTTCTTCCTTGTTTTCACAAACCACCGAGAGGGCGCCGACGCGTTCACCGTACAAGCTGAAGCTTTTGCTAAATGAGGTGGCAACAAAGAAGTCGAGCCCGGTGGCGACAAATTTGCCAATGACAACACCGTCTTCGACCAGCCCGTAGCCAAAGCCCTGATAGGCCATGTCCAGGAACGGCACCAGTTGCTTGGCCTTGATCACGGCAATGACTTCATCCCACTGGGCCGGGCTGATGTCGTAGCCGGTGGGGTTGTGGCAGCAGGCGTGCAGCACGACGATGGTGCCCGCCACTGCGCCGTTCAGGTCGGCCAGCATGCCGACAAAGTTCAGGCCACGGGTGGCATCGTCGTAGTAACGGTAGCTTTCAACCACAAAACCGGCATTGCCAAAAATGGCGCGGTGGTTTTCCCAGCTGGGGTCAGAAATCATCACCTTGGCATCGGGGTTGACCTTTTTCAGAAAATCGGCACCCACTTTCAGTCCGCCGGTACCACCCAAGGCCTGAATGGTGGCCACCCGCCCCGACTTGACGGGCTCGCTGTCGGCACCAAACACCAGATTTTTGACGGCCGCGTCATAGGCGGCAATGCCGTCGATGGGCAGGTAGCCGCGCGGGGTGGGCTTGTCCATCATGGTCTTCTCGAATGCCTGTACGCACTGCAACAGCGGCAGTTTGCCGTTGTCGTCAAAGTACACGCCCACGCCCAGATTGACTTTGGCGGGATTGGTGTCGGCGTTGTACTGTTCGTTCAAACCCAGAATCGGGTCGCGCGGGGCCATTTCGACAGCGGAAAAGAGTGACATGACGAAGTCCTGTGGAGTTGGGGAAAACCCGAATTTTACCAAGGGGAAAGCGCATCGGGCCAGGCTGCTGGTGTTGAATCGTTGTTATCAGGTTTGGCGAAAGTGCGCGCGTCGACGCGCTTCAAAAACAAAATCTTCCAGGTCCGGATCCATCGCATTGCGCGACGACACGATGCCAATGGGGTGGCCATCTTCAATGATCGGCACATGACGAAAGCCGTTTTCTTGCATCATGAGCAGCGCCCGCCCATACGGCTGGGTCGGGCTCATGGTCTGGGGCGATGCGGTCATCACGTCAGCCAGTAAGGTGGTGTCAGGATTGCGCCCTTTGGCGATCACCCGAAACACGGCATCGCGCTCAGAAAAAATGCCGATCAGACACATGTCCTGAACCACCAGAACAGCACCGGCGTTTTTGTCGGCCATCAGACGTGCGGCGCTACTCACAGTCGTTCCAGGTGGCACGGTCAAAAATTTTTGGCGCTCCATGACATTTCGGACGGGTTGATCAAGCATTTTTTCCTCCTGCGAATAATGCTAGCCGTGCAACAGCAATGGCGGTTTGATTTGCGTCAAGAGTTGATTGATGTAGCCGACAGCGTTTTCCATGAGGAGGGATTCACCAGCACTTGGAAGCGTGATTGGCCTGCGGCATCAAATTTAAGCCAAAACACCTCAAACCCCTTGCTGCGCTTGCGCATAAAGCTATTAAAAACAAAGCAATGAACGATCCGGGCTATGGACAATTACCTTTACAGAGTGAATCTCGCCGGGCGCAATCTGGCTGAATTCAGGATCGCCACGCACCACAGTCGCATCGGCTTTGGGGATTAAATTGGACTGTTCTTGACATCATTGAATAACAACATCGGCTTTGGGGTCAGATCACGATTTTGGCTGCCAGCGCACCGTGCTTGCCAGCGGCCCATCCCAAAACTCGTGCTCTGACCCCAATGCAGAGTTAAGGTATCAAATAGCCCTCTAGCCCTTTAAATATATGCGCAGGTAGCTATAAATAAAGTAGCAAAAATTCTAAAGCTGCTTTCCCGCCAAGTGAGTGCGGTCAACCAGCTTGATGGTCGATGGTCAAGATTAATGCTGGCCACACCACTGGCGTTCGATGGTCAAGATTAATGCTGGCCACACCGCTGGCGTTCGATGGTCAAGATTAATGCTGGCCAGACCGCTGGCGTTCGATGGTCAAGATTAATGCTGGCCAGACCGCTGGCGTATCGGCTTTGGGGTCAGATCACGATTTTGGCTGCCAGCGCCCGTGCCTGCCAGCGGCCCACCCCAAAACTCGTGCTCTGACCCCAATGCAGAGTTAAGGTATCAAATAGTCATCTAGCCCTTTAAATATATGCGCGAATAGCTATAAATACAGTAGCAAAAATTTTGAAGCTGCTATCCCGCCAAGTGAGTGCGGTCAACCAGCTTGATGGTCAATCTTCCCAAGTTAAGGGCCTGAATCGGCTGCATTGAAAATAATTTCAAATAAACGCAAATAAAGCTTGACAAGCTAGAAAAAAATCGCCGTTGGCAATGAGAAAATTTTTTTCTCTCATGTAAGACCATGTCCTTTAAAGCACTATTTTCTGAGCTAG
>JBBQLQ010000027.1:0-27881 GCA_038328055.1 Burkholderiales bacterium | reverse complement strand
TATCACAGCGAGTGCGACTGACACCGTCCGGTCTCCCTATGTGGCCGCCTGCGTCAGTTGCCACAGTGCACCAGCTGCATTGACTCACGTGAAATTGTTTGTTAGCGCAGTGGTAGAGCAGCCGCGCAGTGTGTTTGCAGCCAATGTCGCCGCAGGTAAGAGCGATACGGGTGCCAGTGCCTGTGTCAGCTGCCACGGCATAGGCAAAGATAAGGATGTCATTGCTGCTC
Source organism: Burkholderiales bacterium (assembly GCA_038328055.1). Lineage (GTDB taxonomy): Bacteria > Pseudomonadota > Gammaproteobacteria > Burkholderiales > Burkholderiaceae_C > Rhodoferax. Next base: position 27,651 of record JBBQLQ010000027.1, on the reverse strand, counting down.
ACAAGTAGCCAAGGTCTGGCGGAGTGCGACTAGCGTGCTCCGCTAACAAGATTTTTTCCAAATAGCCCGAATGCGTTAATGCATTCGGGTTATTTTTTTGACACTAGAGAATGCCCATGCAATTCAACATCATCAATAGCGCTCTTGTAGCTACAGCATTGCTGTTTTCGGCGAACTCATCAATGTCTGCTGAACAAAAAACTGCAACCGTGAGTTCAGCAGCGTCACCAGCAAAGCCCCCAGTCAAGGGCAGCAAACAGGACGACATCAAAGTACCTGTCGTGCCAAGGATAAAGCTCGTGGATATCAATCGAGCCAGTCGGATTGAAATGAAGACGCTTGCGGGCATCACTGACTCGGAAGCTGACAAAATCATCGCCGGTCGTCCTTTTGGCAGCAAGGCTCAGTTGACCACCCGCGGTATATTGACGCGGGATGTCTACGAACAACTCAAGAAGTTTGTGGTCGCCAAACAGGACGCTGGCACTGCAGCAAAGCTGTTAAAGAAGTAAGTTGAGGCAGGTTCAGTGCGTCGTTCAAGCTTCAAAGCGTCGTTTGAGACGAATGCTGCAAACCGCGCTACACCGGCGAAAGCTCAGTTGCTGATCAATGCACTCAGACCCTGCAAATTTTGCGCTTGAAGCGTGCCATTGGCTTGGCGCAGCTTCAGGGTTCCCAGCAGCACGTTATAGCGGGCTTGCGCCAATTTGGCCTTGGTGTCGTACAGGGCGGTTTGGGCGTTGAGCACGTCAATGTTGATGCGCACGCCCACCTGGTAGCCCAGTTTGGTGGCATCCAGCGCGCTTTGGCTGGAGGCCTCGGCCGCTTCCAGCGCCTTGACTTGTCCCAGACCAGACTGCACGCCAAAAAAGGCGCTGCGGGTGCCCAGTGCCACGGCGCGCTTGGCACCATCGAGGTCAGTGCGGGCCTTGTCTTCCAGTGACATCGTTTCCTTGATGCGGTTTTGCGTGGCAAAGCCGGCAAACAGCGGCAGGTTGAACGCCAAGCCTACAGTTGCCACGTTGGTGCGGTAGTCCGTTGAAGTAGTGGCTGAGCCATTGTTTTGGGTGATGTTGTAGCTGCCAACCACGTCCAGCGTGGGCTTGTGTCCGGCTTGCGCCTTTTGCGTTTCAAGTTGTGCCACTTCCAGGCCCAGGCGGGCTTGCGCAATGCTTGGGCTGCTCTCCTCAGACTCGGCCACCCAGCGGTTCACATCGTCAGGGCTGACGGCCGGGATGCTGACCGGCAGCGCCAAGGGTTTGGGGGCGGCACCCGCAGTTCCGGTCAGCTGATCGAGTGTGATTTTTTTGACGCGCAGGTCGTTTTCTGCGGCAATTTCCTGCGCGGTGGTCAGGTCAAAGCGGGCTTGGGCTTCACGTGAGTCGGTGATGGTGGCGGTGCCGACTTCAAAGTTGCGCTTGGCCGATGCCAATTGTTCCGACACGCCAGATTTTTGTGCCTTGACAAAGTTCAGGTTGTCATTGGCCGCCAAGACATCAAAATAGGCTTGGCTGACGCGCACGATCAAATCCTGATCGGCAACGGCCAACTGGGTTTGCGCCAGCGCAGCTTGTTTTTTGCCTTGCTCGGCCGTGGCCCAATTGGCTGGCCGATACAAAGGTTGTGAGGCGCTCACGGTGGCGCTCTGGTTGCCGTAGCTGCGTTCAGCGGAGGCAAGATCGCTGGTGATGTTGGTGCGGTTGACACCCATTGCCAGGTTGGCACTGGGCAGGATCGCCGCCCGTGCCTGCGCAGCCTTGTACAGGTTGGCCTCATAAAGCGACTTGGCCGACTGGTAGCTGGCATCAAAACCCTTGGCAGACTCGTACAGGTCAACCAGACTTTGGGCTTGCGCGGGTAAGGCCAAGGCTGCTGTGATGGCCAGCGGCAGGCAGAGGAGTCGGTAGGTGTTCATGCGAATGAGTTCGGGTTGGGGCAGCGGTTCAGTAGCGGGGTACGCTGGAATCGACTTCCGTCGTCCAGGCGTAGATACCGCCCGAGATATTGGCCACGTGGTCAAAGCCGCGCGCTTTTAAAAAATTGGCTACCTGCATGCTGCGCCCACCGTGGTGGCACAGGCAGGCTACGGGCTGGCAGGGGTCAAGCTCCGACAGGCGGGGCGGTATCACGCCCATGGGGATGGTGATGACTTCAAACCCGTCCGCTTTGATGCTGGCCATTTTGAGCTCATGGGGCTCTCGCACGTCCAGGATGACGGGCTTGCCGTGGCCGCGCACTTCCTCCATCCAGTCATTGAGTTGGGAGGGGCGGATTTGTGCAACCATGTTTAGAACTTGAAGCTGGAGGGGCGTGGAAAGTTGGCCAACCTGGGTGCGTTGTCATCCCATTTTTCGTCGGTCTTGAAATTGGTTTCGCTGGTGCGGGTGATTACGTTGCAATGCATGATGGGCTCGTCGCCCACAATCGCCACCAGACGGCCACCAACCTTGAGCTGCGCCAGCAGGGCAGGGGGCACCTCGACTACCGAGCCGCCCAGCAGGATGACATCAAAGGGTGCGTCAGCGGCAGCACCGTTGGCACCGTCGGCCTGGCGTACTTCCACATTGGTGATGCCGGTTTTTTGCAGATTGGCGCGCGCCATGTCGGCCAATTCAGGGTTGATTTCAAGAGAGATCACGCGCTGGGTCTGGTTGGCCAATAGTGCTGCCATGAAACCCGAACCGGTACCGATTTCGAGCACCTTGTCACCGGGCTGCACAGCCGCATCCTGAAACAGACGCGCTTGCAAACGCGGTGCCAGCATGGCTTGTCCGCCGGGCAATGGAATGGCCATGTCGGCAAACGCCAGCGCTTTGTGCGCCAGCGGCACAAAGTCTTCCCTTTTGACGCTGGAGAGCAAGCCCAGCACTGTGGAATCGTCCACATTCCAGGGGCGAATTTGTTGCTCAATCATGTTGAAACGGGCTTGTTCGACGTTTTGCAGGCTCATCTTGGTACTCCTGGGGGTATGTTAGCGGAATTTTCCATTTTAGCTGGCGTGGCTGTCATTGGCCTTGTTTTCTGGTGCCAGCGCGACAGGCGGGTGCCAGAATTTGCGCAACCATTGCGCCAGATCATCCATGTAGCAGTACACCACCGGCACCACCACCAGCGTCAGCAGCGATGAGGTGATGACGCCGCCAATGACGGCCTGGCCCATGGGGGCCCGCATTTCAGAGCCCTCTGACAAGGCAAAGGCCAGCGGCATCATGCCAAAAATCATGGCCAGCGTGGTCATCAAAATCGGGCGCAACCGCACCTGCGCCGCCATCAGCAAGGCCTCGTGGCGCGGCATGCCGTCTTCGCGTGCCCGAATGGCAAAGTCCACCAACAAAATGGCGTTTTTTGTCACCAGGCCCATCAGCATCACCACCCCAATCACCGAAAACATTGACAGCGTCGAGTTGAACAGCATCAAGGCCAGCACCACACCAATCAGCGTCATGGGCAAAGAGGTCATGAGCGCCAGCGGCTGGAAAAAGCTTTTGAACTGGCTGGCCAGAATCATGTAGATGAACACCACCGCCAGCACCAGGGCCGACAACGCGTAGCCAAAGGCCTCGCCCATGTCTTTCACCGAGCCGCTGAACTTGTAGCTGTAGCCCGGCGGCATGGCAATGCTGTCCATCGCGATCTTGATGTCTGCCGACACTTGGCCGGATGAACGGCCAGACACATTGCCGGTGATGGCCACTTCACGCGTCAGATCACGCCGGTTGATCTGGTTGGAGCCAGTGGACTCCACCACATTGGCAACCTGATCAAGCCTGACAATGCGGGCACTGCCATCGGCGTTTTGGCCCACGGTAAAGGGCAGGGCACCCAGGTCGCTGGCCTGGTTGCGTGACTGTGGTGACAGGCGCACGTTCACGTCATAGGTCTGGTCGTCGGGCGCACGCCAGTTGCCTACGGTCTGCCCGGCTACCAGGGTGCGCAATGAATTGCCGATTTGCGCCACGCTCAAGCCCAGGTCAGAGGCCGCTTCACGACGCACCTGAATATCCAGCGTGGGCTTGTTGGCCTTCAGGCTGGAGTCCACATCGACCAGGCCGGGAACAGTGCGGATTTTTTCCAGCGCCAGCGTGGTCAGCCGTGAGAGTTCACCCATGTCTGCGCCCTGAATGGAAAAAGAAATCTGTTTTTGGCCACCAACCGGGTCGAGCAGGCCCACATGCGTGACGGCAATGCCCGGCACCTGGCGCAGGCGCTGGCGCAGCGCAACCGACATGGCTTCCACGCTGCGCTGGCGCGCCTTGCGATCAACCAGCCGGATGTAAATGCTGGCGTACATCTTGCCTTGAGCGTTGCCGGTATTGATGGTGGTCAGGGTGTAGCGCACCTCGGGGAAGGAGTGAATGACGGCATCGACCTCACGCGCCCGGGCTTCGGTGACTTCAAGCGACGAGCCTACTGGCGTATTAAAGGTCAGGTTGGTTTCTGAAAAATCAGACTTGGGCACAAATTCGGTGCCCAGCAGTGGCACCATAAAAATGCTGCCGACAAAAATGCCAAGGGCAATCGCCACCGTGCTGATCTTGTGTGCCAGGGCCCAGCGCAGGATGTTTTGGTAAATGTCCACCAGCGCGTCGGTGCCACGGTCAAACAAGCCGGTGACGCGGCCAATAGTCTTGTCGTACAACGTGACCGGTTTGTGGTGCTTGCCATGCGCCTCAATACTCGGGTCATGCCAGATGCTTGACAGCATCGGGTCGAGCGTGAAGCTGACAAACATCGAGATCAGCACGGCCGCCACAATGGTCAGACCAAATTCGTGAAAGAACTTGCCGATGATGCCGCCCATGAAACCAATCGGCAAAAACACCGCCACGATCGACAGCGTGGTGGCAAATACCGCCAAGCCAATTTCACGGGTGCCATCCATTGAGGCATCAAACGAATTTTTACCCATCTGCACATGGCGCACGATGTTTTCGCGCACCACAATGGCATCGTCAATCAGCAGGCCCACACACAGACTCAGCGCCATCATGGTGATCATGTTGACGGTAAAACCCAGCAGGTTCATGAAAAAGAATGTGCCAATCAGGGCGATTGGCAGAGTCAAACCGGTGATGACGGTGGAGCGCCAGGAGTTCAAAAACAAAAACACGATCAGCACCGTGAGCAGGGCACCTTCAAACAGGGTCTGACGCACATTGGCCACCGACACACGAATTTGCCGCGAGCCGTCGGTGATCTGGGCAAGCTTCACGCCGGGGGGTAATTGGGGCTGCACCTCGGCCAGCATCTTGTTGAGCCCATCGACCACGCCAATGGTGTTTTCGTCCTGCGACTTTTGCACGTTGAGCAGCAGCGTGCGCTTGCCGTTGTAAAGCGCCAGGCTCTCAATCTCCTGCGCGCCATCGGTGACACGGGCGACCTGGTCTACCCGCACCGCAGCCCCATTTTTTCGGGTGATGATGATGCGGCCAAAGTCTTCAGGGCGCTGCACGCGGGCAGCGATCTGAATTACACGGTCTTGCTCCAGCGAGCGGATGGTGCCCACCGGAAAGTCTTGATTTTCATTGCGCACGGCGTTGGCGACCTGCTCGGGCGTGATGCCGAAGGATTCGAGTGCCTGGGCGTTGAGGTAGATGTTGATCTCGCGCTTGGCACCACCCACCAGGGTGACCGAGCCAACACCACGCACGTTTTCCAGGCGCTTCTTGAAAGTCTGCTCGGCCCAGTTGGTCAGTTCGACGGCATTCATGGCCTGTCCTTTGCCAGCGGCGTCGTCAGGCAATAGGGCCACCGACCAGATGGCCCGGCTCGATGGGTCAAAGCGCAGCACCCGCGGCTCTTTGACTTCGGTGCGCAGAGCGGGGCGTACGGAGGCGACTTTTTCGCGCACATCATCGGCCGCCTTGCGCCCGTCAATGTGCAAGCCAAATTCGATGATGACGACCGACTGGCCCTCATAAGAGCGCGACGTCAGTGCATTGATACCGGCGATAGCGTTGACGCCTTCTTCGATTTTCTTGGTGACTTCGCTCTCGACAATTTCAGGCGAGGCACCGGGGTAATCGGTGCTGATCACCACCACCGGAAAGTCGATATTGGGGAACTGATCGACCTGCAGGCGTTGCATGGAGAACAGCCCCAGCACCACCAGCGCCAGCATCACCATGGTGGCAAATACCGGGTTGTTCAGACTGACACGGGTGAACCACATCAGGGTTTTCCTTGCACGGGCGAAGCGATGTTGACCTGTGTGCCCGCACGCAGGTTGCCCACTGCGCTGCCCACAATAAGGGCGCCCTCGGGCACGCCGGTCAGGGTCACCATGGTCTGGCTGTCGAGTTCACTGCGTGCACCCAAGCTGACATTTTGATGCTGCACCTGGCCCTGGTTGATAACTTGCACATAAGGCTGGGGCTTGTCGGTGCGCACGGCACTCAGCGGCACAGCCAGTGCGCGCAGATTGCCCGTGGCCAGCGAGCCCTCTGTAAACAGGCCTTGACGCAAGGCCGCGTTCGGCGTTATGGCCAGATAAACCAGCACCGCCCGACTACCGGCTGTGGCGCTGGGGTTGATGCGTACCACGCGGGCATCCAATGGCACGTTCGTGCCCTCAATGCGCAGCTTGGCAGACTGGCCCAGCTTGACTTGCAGTGAGTCGGCCGCATTCAGGCTGGCTTCGAGTTCGAGATGGCTGTTGTCGACAATTTCCACGATACGGGCATCCACCCCCACGCGTTCGCCAGGCTGTGCCAACCGTTGCGCAATCTGTCCGGCAATTGGCGCACGCAACACGGTGTCATCGAGCGCTTTGACCGTCAGATCAGCACCAGACTGTGCTGCTGCAAAACTGGCCAACGCTGCGTCCAGACTGGCCTGGGACGATGCCAGCGCGGTGCTGGAGATAAAGCCCTGGGCCACCAGCGCGCGGTTGTTGTCAAAACTGCGCTGGGCAATGTCAACCTGGGCACGCGCGGCCTGGGCTTGCTGTCGGGCCTGGCGCACGCGGGCAACGGATTCGGTCGGGTCAATGCGGCCCAGTACTTGCCCGGCCTTGACGGTGTCGCCTTCGCGCACCGTGAGTCCCTGCAACTCACCCGCCACGCGGGCTTTGACCATTGCGGTGTTGACGGCCTTGAGAGGGCCTGCAACGGGAATACTTTGTGTCAAGTCGAGCGTTTTGACGCTGAACACATCCGTGGCATTCAGGTCGATTGACACCTGGGCTTTTTGTGCAATTTGCTGCGCATCCAGCGCCTTCTGTTGGGCTTGGCGTGCTGTCAGCGTGCGCACGGCACCGGCCGCCAGGAGAGCGACGACCAGACCCGCTGCAGTCCATTTCAACCAGGGTTTCATTGAATAAGTTGCTCCGTGACAGGGGGTGGATGTGCAGCGCCGGCAGAAAAACCATGCAGCAACATGTCAAGCTGCGCTGCCAGGTATTTTTCGGGTATCAAAGGGATATCGCTGCTGTCGCAGCAGCTGCCCAGCGAATGTTTCCACATCGCCAAAAACAACATCGGCGCCAGCACCAGGTAGACCGCGTAGGTCAGATCCATCGGACGAAATTCGCCGCGCGTCATGCCGCGCGTGAGGATGCGCTCAATCAATGCGCTGCCGGGTTGCATCACTTCATGCTGGTAAAACAGGGCCAGTTCAGGAAAATTGCGCGCTTCGCTCATCATGAGTTTGGAAATGCCTGAGGCTTTGGTCGAGCCAATGCGCTCCCACCAACTGAACAGGCAGTAGCGCAGCATGTCGGCGGTGCTGCCGTCAAAGTGGTCAAATTCTTCGTTCCACTCGGCAAAGCGGCCCGAGATGTTTTCGCGCACCACCGCTTTGAATAGCTCTTCTTTGCTGGCAAAGTACAAAAACAGCGTGCCCTTGGAAACCCCGGCGTGCTGGGCCACTTCTTCGACCCGGGTGGCGGCAAAACCTTTTTCCACAAACAAGTCCAGCGCAGCGGCCAGCAGCTCGGTTGGACGCGCCTCTTTGCGGCGCGCACGGCGTTTGTGTCCGTCAGCTGCTGAGGTATCTGTGTTGCTTGAACTGGGCATGAAGTTAATGACTGATTGGTTATTAATATAACAGTTACGCAAAGCCCTGCGCTCGCCCATGTTGGCCGGCTTGGTCCTACCATCGGGCCTGCAAGTGCCGGGTGGCAAAACAAACCAGGAGATATCTCATGACCGCAATTACGCAAACCCTCACGCTTGGCGGCGGCTGTTTTTGGTGCACCGAGTCAGTTTACGTACGCGTCAAAGGCGTGCTTGATGTGGAGTCTGGCTACAGCAATGGCATGACCGTGCAACCCACTTATGAGCAAGTGTGCACCGGCCGCACCGGGTATAACGAGGTCGTCAAACTGGTGTATGACCCGTCGCAGATCAGCGCGCGTGAGCTGCTGGAAATATTCTTTGTCATTCACGACCCAACCACGCTCAACGCGCAGGGCAACGACAGCGGCACCCAGTACCGCAGCGGCATCTACTTCACCACGCCCGAGCAAGAACAATTGGCGAAGGCGCTGATTGCAGAACTTTCAGAAAGCGGCGCTTATTCGCGTCCGATCGTGACCGAGGTGTTGCCACAGACCAATTACTGGCCGGCCGAGGACTACCACCAGGACTTTTTTGAGCGCAATCCGCATCAGGGCTATTGCATGACGGTGGCGGCACCCAAAGTGGCCAAGTTCCGAAAAACCTTTGCCCGGCTGGTGAGCGACTGATGCTATAAAAATAATAGCTGCTTGCGCAGGTTCTATAAGGGCTAGAGGCCTATTTTATATTGCGAACGGGTGTCGTTTTGGGTTTTTTAGGCAGCGGGTTGACCGAGTCATGCGGCGTGGTGGGCGCATCCAGCGCTTGTGTCAGCTGGCGCGCCAGCGCGATCACCCGATCCGGGTCGGCACCCAGGGTGCCCATCAAAAATTCGATGATTTCCGAGCGAGGGTTGGCCAGCGTGGGCTCAATCATCATCACGGCAGCGGCCACGGCCAGCGCGGTTTCGCGGCTGGTTTGGTTGGGCAACAACTGTTCCAGTGCGTTGAGGGCTTCAATCGGGGCCACCGCGGTCATGCGGGCTTGTTCCTTGAGGAGTCGGATCCAGTCGGTTTTGGTGCTTACGCCAGTCAACGAGCCCGTGGGTAACTTTGCCAGCAGGCCGGCCAGACGCAGGCTGCGCCGCTCAAACGCCCCGACTGACACCATGCCGGCCAGCACGATGCGGCACACCGCCTCGGCAAAGCCACCCTCGGTGATGTGTTGCAGGGCATCGGCGCGCTGCACTTCAAGCTCGGCCAGCGCGCGTTCCAAAGCCACTTCAGCATCCGGCGTGTCGGGTTTGATGAATGCACCCAGCCCTTTGGGGCCAAACAGCATACGTGTCATTTTCACGACATCGGCATCGCGTTTGTCACGGAACTGGTCGAGTGCATCGCTGATTTGTTGCGCAGTTTTGCGCTCAAGCAGGCGCAGCGGATGCTCGTCATCGATCTGCACGCGGTTCGCGCGGGCTTCTTTGGCCTTGGCCCGGATCAACGGAGCCAGTGGCATTGTGTCTGACAGCAGATGGCGTTGCAGCCGCAGTGAATGCAGCTTGCCCTTGGCATCGGCCGTGGCGCGGTTGACGGTAAGTTTCAACCAGGGGCGCACCCAGGTCTTGTAAATCTGGGCATTGATTTCCGAAACTTTGGCAATCGTCGAGAACATCGCCTCTTCCTCACGTCCCTCGGGGTTAAGTGCCGCGATGTCGGCCATGGTGCGGTGCTCGTAATGCACTGTGTAGTCGCCCGGCTCCAACTCTTGCCAGCGCTGCGGGTCAAGGCCGGCTTTGGCGACCAGCTTCATCTCATACAGGCCGGGTGGCAGGCTCTCGATGATGTCGAGCGAGGTGACCAGTTGGTCGTGCTCTTTGCGGGCGATGTCACCACCGACAAAAATGCCCAGGTGGCCAACGCTTTCGTGCAGCACATAAACAATGGTGCGCCCGGCGGCCGCGATGGCGCGCTCGTCGCCCCAGACATCAATGATCCAGTTCAGCGCCTGCGGTGGCGGTGTGATGTTGTCACCCCAGGAGGCAAACACCACCACCGGCGCGGTGATGTTGCGCAGGTTGATGGCTTGGCCATCGGCCATGACCGTGCCGCGGGCCAGGCGGTTGCCAATAAACAGGTTTTCCACAATGCCTTCAATTTCTGCACCGGTCATGCGAAAGAAGCCGCCCCACCAGCGCTCAAACTCCAGAAACCGGTCGGCTTCGGTGTCGACATGGCTCCACAGGTTGTAGTACTTGTTCCACAGCGTGTTGGCCGGGTTCAGCCGCTCAAAGTTGTCCACCAGGTTGACACCATCAAAGCGGTCAGCGCCCAGGTCGGCGGTCATGGAGGCCAGCCAGGAGCCGCCCAGTGTGGCCCCGGCGTAGCGCATCGGGTTAAGTTTGGAGCTGCCGGCCCAGTAAGACATCGGCGCGCCCATGATCATCAGCGGCCCAAACAGCTCGGGGCGGGTGGCGTTGAGCGCCATCATGGCCCAGCCGGCCTGGCAGTTGCCAATGACCACCGGTTTGGCCTGGCTTTGGGGGTGGCGGCCGATCACAGCCTCAAGAAATTTGGCTTCTGCGTGCATCACAGTCCAGAGCGACTGACCCTCTTCGGGCTCGGGCCGAAATGTGACAAAGTACACCGTGTGGCCAGCGCGCATGGCCATACCGACCTCGGAGTCGAGCTTGAAGCCGCCAATACCGGGGCCGTGGCCGGCGCGTGGATCCACCACCATGACGGGGCGGGCTTGTGGGTTGACCGGATAGTCGGTCGGTGGCACCAGCCGCAGCAGGGCGTAATTGCAGGGTTCGACCAAATCATGACCGTCAAGCACCACCTCGTGCTCAAATTTCAACAGTGGTGGTGTGCCCTGGTCGAGGTGCTCCAGGTAGTTGTTGCCCCGGTCGAGCAGGGTGTCAAAAAACAGGAACGTGCGCTGATTGGCATCGGTGAAATAGTCGTTGGTGCTGGCTGGCATAGGGTCACCCGGTTGTGCAATGTCAGCATGGATCATAGTCCTGCATCGCCTCTGGTCTGACTGCCATAATCAAATTCTGTTTAACCTACCAAGGCAGCGCACATGGAACTCAAAAGTCTGATTGATCAGCCGGGCAAATTGCCCACCATTCCCAAAGTTGGCCAGCAATTGATTGCCAGCTTCAGTTCAGAAGACACTTCTGTTTCCGAGATCGCCAGTCAATTGGCCGCCGATCCGGCACTCAGCGCCAAACTGCTTCGCTTGGCCAATTCCGCGTATTTTCATGTCTCGCGCACCATTGGCACGGTGGACGCGGCTCTGCAAATGCTGGGCTTTGTCATGGTGCGCAATCTGGTGCTGGGCAGTAGCGTGGCGGGTGCGTTCAAGAACGTCAAGGGTATCGATCTGAAGCAATTCTGGCGCTACAACCTGTACACCGCATGCGCCGCGCGCTGGCTGGCCCACCGCGCTGACTTCAACACCGACATGGTGTTTACCTTGGGGTTGATGCATGGCATTGGGCAGCTGCAAATGCACGTGGTCATGCCTGAAGCCGTAGCGCCGCTGGACCAGCAAACAGGTGTGCTGGAGGCGGGGCGGCCGCTGCTGGAAAAGCAGACTTTTGGTTTTCACTATGGTGATGTGTCGGCAGAATTGGCCCGGGTCTGGAATTTTCCGCAGCCTTTGATCGATGCCATGCGGCAAATTGTTGAGCCCTTGGGCGCGCCCGAGTGGTCGGACGCGGCCGCCTGGGTACATATGGGGGCTTGGCGGGCACGCGTTGAGGTGCTGGGCCTCAGTGACGAACAACAGCGGGCCAGTTACCCGTTCGATGTGGCCAAGCGGCTCAGCCTGAGTCCGGCTTGGGTTGGCGCTCTGGCTGCGCCAGACGCGTCAGACGCGTCAGCCTTGATGCCGCCCTTGCTGGAACTGACTGAGGGTTTAGCAGACATGTTTGAGTAGGTTTGGGCCACTTGCCGATAACATTGCGTTGGTCTCGATGAACCCATGATTTGATGAGCAATATGACGGGTATACCCCTTAACGATTTACTACCCTGGCTGGCATTTGCGCCTTTTTTGGCCGCAGGCCTGCTGGCCGGTGTGCGCAACGACCGGCCGCGCCTGGCGGCGTGGATCGCCGGGCTGACTGCCCTGGCGGCCTTGGCGGCGTTGCTTTTCATGGCACCTGCAGTATTCGCAGGTGACGTGCCGCGCTGGTCGGTGCAGTGGCTGCCGGCCCTGGGCTTGCAGCTGGGTTTTCGCATGGATGGCCTGGCCTGGATGTTTGCGTTGCTGGTGCTCGGCATTGGCGCACTGGTGGTGCTTTATGCGGCCTACTACCTCGATCCGAACGACCCGCGGGCGCGCTTTTTTACCTTTTTCATGCTGTTCATGGGTGCCATGCTGGGCGTGGTGCTGTCAGACAACCTGATTTTGCTGGTGGTGTTTTGGGAACTGACCAGTCTGACATCGTTCTTGTTGATCGGGTTCTGGCACGCCGACCCCGACAAAGGGCAAGACGCGCGTGAAGGCGCGCGCATGGCGCTGACCATTACCGGCGCGGGTGGTTTGTGTCTGCTGGCGGGGGCCTTGCTGATTGGGCACATCGTGGGCAGCACCGATCTGGACCGGGTGCTGGCCGCTGGTGACCTGATCCGTGCGCACCCGATGTACGAGGTGGCGCTGGTGCTGGTGTTGCTGGGGGCATTTACCAAGAGCGCACAGTTTCCGTTTCATTTCTGGTTGCCCCACGCCATGGCGGCACCCACGCCGGTATCGGCTTATCTGCATTCGGCCACCATGGTCAAGGCCGGTGTGTTTTTGTTGGCGCGCCTGTACCCTGCGCTGGGCGGCACCGAGCCCTGGTTCTGGATTGTGTCGCTGACCGGCTTGGCGACCTTGCTGCTGGGTGCCTACGTGGCCCTGTTCAAGCATGACCTCAAAGGCTTGCTGGCGTATTCCACCATCAGCCATCTGGGACTGATCACGCTGCTGTTTGGTCTGAGCGAACCGTTGGCCGTGGTGGCAGGGGTTTTTCATATTTTGAACCACGCCACGTTCAAGGCCTCGCTGTTCATGGCGGCCGGCATCATCGACCACGAAACCGGCACGCGCGACATGCGCCAACTCAACGGCTTGTGGAAATTCATGCCCTGGACCGGTACCTTGGCCATGGTGGCCTCTGCTGCCATGGCGGGTGTGCCGCTGATGAACGGCTTTTTAAGCAAGGAGATGTTCTTTGCCGAGACGCTGACCAGGCAACCCTCTGTTGTCATGAACTGGATTTTGCCGGTGGGTGCCACGGTGGCGGCGGCGTTTGGCGTGGCTTACAGCTTGCGGTTTATTCATGATGTGTTTTTTAATGGCGAGCCGGTCGGCTTGACCCGGGTGCCGCACGAGCCGCCAAAGTTCATGCGGGTGCCGGTAGATTTGCTGGTGCTGCTGTGCCTGGCGGTCGGCTTGATGCCCAGCCTGATGGTTGGCCCCTTGCTGGCGGTGGCGGCAAGAGCCTCTTTGCTGGGGCCGCTGGCGGGCGACATGCCGGAGTACACCTTGGCGTTATGGCATGGGTTCAATCGGCCCTTGCTGATGAGTCTGGTGGCGTTGGTCGCGGGTACCACGCTGTACTTTGGGCTGCAGCGCCGCTTTAACCTGCACACGCTGAAGCGGGTGCCAGCCAGCTACAAAAAAAGCGGGCGCGATCTGTTTTTGGCCGCGCTGCGCCGGGGGCTGGAGCGGGCATCGCGCACCACGGTGCGGCTGCAAACCGGGCATTTGCAAGAATACCTGCTGCTGCTGTTGCTGCTGGCGCTGGCCGCAGGGGCTGCGCCCTTTGTACTGGGGATTGCCCAGGCGGGACCCACGGTGGCTAGCGAGCCCGTTGGTTTTGCATTTGTTGCGTTGTGGGCGATTGGCATGGCCGCAACCCTGGCCACCGTGGTGCTGTACCGGCAACGCCTGCTGGCCTTGATTCTGCTGGGGGCGGTGGGCCTGGTGGTCAGTTTGTGTTTTGTCTATTTTTCGGCACCCGATTTGGCCTTGACGCAATTGCTGGTCGAAGTGGCGACCATTTTGCTGATGATGCTGGCGCTGCATTGGTTGCCGGAGACATCGGTGCAGGGGGGTGGTGACAGCCGCCTGCGCCGCAGCCGCGATGCACTGGTGGCGCTGGCTACCGGTGCTGGTGTGGCGGCGCTGGTGTGGATGGTGCTGGGGCGCCCGTTTGAGTCAATCTCCCCCTATTTTCTGGAAAACACGGTGCCGCTGGGCGGTGGAGCCAATGCGGTGAACGTGATCATTGTGGATTTTCGTGCCTCTGACACGCTGGGCGAAATTGCCGTGATGGGCTTGGCCGCACTGGTGATTCAGGCCATGCTGGCAGATTGGCAGCCGACTCAGGCCACCGCCTTACCGGCACGGCCCAGCGACAGCCACCCGTTGATGCTGGCACTGGTAAGCCGGTTGCTGCTGCCACTGGCCGTGTTGGTGTCGATTTACTTTTTTCTGCGCGGACACAACCTGCCTGGTGGCGGTTTTATTGCCGGGCTGACGCTGGCCATGGCGCTGATGCTGCAGTTTGTCGCCAGCGGGCGAGCCTATGTGAGCCAACGCATGGGGGTGGATTACCAGCCGTGGATTGGCTGGGGCCTGCTGGTGGCCGGTGGCTGCGGTATGGCCAGCTGGTGGCTGGGCGCGCCGTTCATGACCACCAGCTACGACTACCCGTGGTTGCCGCTGATCGGCGCAGTACCGCTGGCCAGTGCCGCGGTGTTTGACCTGGGCGTGTTTTTGACAGTGGTGGGCGCCACCATGGTGGCGCTGCTGTCCATGGCGCGGCTGACCGCCCAACCGATAGCGGCCCATGCAACCCACAAAGGCCACGCATGACCGCCTTGCTGGTTTCTCTTGGTGTGGGCGTGCTGACGGCCAGCGGGGTTTATCTGATGCTGCGACCACGCAGCTTTGATCTGGTGCTGGGGTTGACGCTGTTGTCCTACGCGGTCAATTTGTTTATCTTTTTCATGGGGCGGCTGCGCCCGGGTGCGGCACCCATCATTGACAGCACACAGGCCGCCACATTGGCCAACTACGCTGACCCCTTGCCGCAGGCGCTGGTGCTCACGGCCATCGTGATCAGCTTTGCCATGACCGCTGTGCTGCTGGTGATTGCCTTGCGGGCCCGGGCCGAAACCGGCTCAGACCACGTGGATGGCGCAGAGCCCCAGGACGCGCCATGAGCTGGCCGCACACCATCGTCTTGCCGATCGTGCTGCCGCTCATGACCGGTGCGGCACTGTTGTTGCTGGAGCGCCGGGCTGCGCGGCTGCTGCCGTGGATTTCAATTGGCAGTGCGCTGGGCGGGCTGCTGGTGGCTGTGACGTTGCTGATGCAGGCGCAATCCGGTGTTGTTCAGGCCTATTTGCTGGGCAACTGGGCGGCTTCTTTTGGTATTGCCTTGGCGCTCGATCGGCTGGCTGCGATGCTGCTGCTGCTGACAGCCATGGTGGGTCTGGTGGCCCTGCTCTATGCCAGCGGCGGCGATGCGGCGCGGGGGCGGCATTTTCACAGTCTGATGCAGTTTCAGCTGATGGGGCTCAATGGGGCGTTTTTGACGGCTGACCTGTTCAACCTGTTTGTGTTTTTTGAAGTGTTGCTGATGGCGTCCTACGGCTTGCTGCTGCACGGCGGTGGCGCGGCGCGGCTGCGTGCTGCCACGCATTACGTCAGCTTTAATCTGGCGGGCTCGGCGCTGTTTTTGATTGCCGTGAGTTTGCTTTACGGCCTGACCGGCACCCTCAACATGGCTGATCTGGCGCAGCGTGTGCCGCAGGTGGCGGCAGATCGAACCCAGCTGGTACAAAGCGCGGCCCTGCTGTTGATCGTGGTGTTTGGCATCAAGGCGGCCTTGCTGCCGCTGTATTTCTGGTTGCCCGCCACCTACGGCGCGGCCACGGGTTCGGTGGCGGCGATGTTTGCCATCATGACCAAGGTTGGGGTGTACGCCATTTTGCGGGTCACGACGCTGATTTTTGGTGAATCGGGCGGTGTGGCCGCACACATTGCGTCGCCCTGGCTGCAAGCGCTGGCGCTGGGCACCTTGCTGCTGGGTGCGGTGGGCGCATTGGCGGCGCAGAATTTGCGCGCCCTGATTGGCAACGCCGTCATCGCTTCGGCGGGCACCTTGCTGCTGGCGGTGGGTCTTGGGCGCGCAGATACGGTGGCCGCTGGCCTGTTTTACCTGGTGGACAGTACGCTGGTGGTGGCTGCGCTGTTCTTGCTGGCTGACCGTATCCGGCTGGCCAGGGGTGTGACGGCAGATCAACTGGTGGCAGGCAATCTGGGTGCGGCGCGCATCAGCCTGTCGCTGCTGTTTTTTGTGTTTGCAGCGGCACTCGCTGGTTTGCCCCCGCTTTCGGGCTTCCTGGGCAAGGCGATGTTGTTGCAAGCAGCGGGGCAGACGGCTTGGGCCGGCAGCATTGTTGCTGTGGTGCTGGCGAGCAGCTTTTTGATGCTGGTGGCACTGTCGCGTGCCGGCAGTGTGCTGTTCTGGCTGCCCGCCACCGCCACCGCGAGCAGCACGATGTCTGTGCCGACAAACGTAACGGTCGCAGCGTCCGGCTGGCACTTGGGGCAACGCGCGGCTGTGGCGGGCTTGCTGCTGTTGATCATCTGCTGTGCCGTGTTTGCTGGCCCGCTGTCGCGCCTGACGGCTGCGACGGCTGAGCAACTTTTCGAGCGCAATGCCTACTTGCAAGCTGTTCTGGGTGCCCAGCCGCTGCCGGCTGCCTGGGATGTGCGTCAGGAAATGCGCGAACGCAAAGCGCAGGGTGAGGAGGCCGGCCCATGAAAACGCTGCGCCAACGTCTGTTGCCGTCGCCTGCCCTGACGCTGGTGCTGGCGCTGGTATGGCCCTTGATGAATCAGTCGTGGTCTCTCGGGCAACTGCTGCTGGGCCTGCTGCTGGCGCTGGTGGTGCCGTGGTTCACCGAGCCGCTGCGCGATCAGCAGCCGGTGCTGCGCCGCCCCGCTGTGGCGCTGCGGCTGGCGCTGCTGGTGCTGTATGACATTGTGGTGTCGAATCTGCAGGTGGCGCGCCTGACTCTGGGGCGCGAGTCAGCCCTTCGCTCGGGCTTTGTCTGGCTGCCCTTGTCCATCACTGACCCGCATGGCATCGTGCTGCTGGCGGGCATCATCACCATGACACCGGGCACCGTCTCGTCTGACCTCACGCCCGACCACCGGTTTTTGTTGATTCATGTTTTCAATGTGGACGATGAAGCCGAGCTGGTGGCGCAGATCAAGGCCCGCTACGAAGCCCCGCTGATGGAGATATTTCAATGAACCTGCTGGCTACCGTCTTGCCGCTGGCCATTGCGGCTTTTTCTGTGGCGCTGGTGCTCAATGCGTGGCGCTTGCTGCGCGGGCCCAGCGTGGCAGACCGCATTCTGGCGCTCGACACCGCCTACATCAACACGCTGGCTTTGCTGGTGCTGTTTGGCATGCTTCTCGGAACCGATCTGTATTTTGAAGCAGCGCTGCTGATCGCGATGCTGGGCTTTGTCAGCACCGTGGTGTTGTCCAAGTACCTGTTGCGTGGCGATGTGGTGGAGTAGGCCAACATGAACACTGAGCTTTCCAATTTGCCGCTGTGGCTGGATGCCCTGCTGGCCGTGCTGGTGATTTTTGGCACCTGTTTTGCGCTGGTGGGCTCCTGGGGCATGGCCAAATTCAGTGACTTTTTGAAGCGCCTGCACGGGCCCACCAAGGCCAGCACACTGGGCGTTGGCTGTGTGCTGATCGCCTCGGCGCTGTGGTTCAGCTACATGCGGGGGGTGCCCAGCCTGCATGAACTGTTGATCACGCTGTTTTTGTTCATGACCGCGCCAGTGTCGGCGCACTTGCTGATCAAAGCAGCGATCAGACACCATGCTTGCGCCAAGCCGCCACCACTGCCTTCTGATAAAAATAGGCTGTAGCCCTTATGGAATAAGCGCTAGCAGCTATATTTTATATAGCATTGCTGGTGTTGGATCGGGTGCGATTCAAATTGGTGTGCTGCAACGGCTTTGGGGTCAGATCACGATTTTGGCTGCTGGCTGATGAGCTTGCCAACAGTCGCCCCCCAAAACTCGTGCTCTGACCCCAATGCTTTAGCTAAGGCCACCAAACTTCAGACTTCCTGATGCGTATAGGCACAGTTTGCTTTTTTCAGGAATAGGACTGGCACTTGTAGGAGCTGCGGCAGCCGCGAATTCGGGCTTGCCAGCCCTCCCACAAAGTCACAACCAGGCTTTCACCATGCCACATGGATTCCGTGCGGATCAGGAAGTCTGAACTTGTCTGTCTATCTTCGAAATGCTGTCAAGTTACTATCATAAACATAGCTATCAACGCTTATTAAATAAGGGCTAGATGGTTATTTTATGCATCAAATTCATTTGAACGCTGCATCTGCGCCGTATTGGGGCAGCAGATACTGCTCGCGTCCAGACCGACTCTTGCTGCACATCACTTTGAATCGCACCCTGTTGGATCAGTTCAGTCGCATCCCTGCCAGCAACTGTGTCACGTTGTAGTGCATCATTTTCAGATAGCTAGAACCTGGCTCAGCCGGGCCGGACAGGGCATCGACATACAGCTTGGGGCCCAGCGTGACACCGGTGTCCTTGGCGATCTGCGCCAGCAACTTGGGCGAGCTCATGTTTTCCACAAACACCGCTTTGATTTTGTCGCGCTGAATTTGCCGGATGAGCTGGCCCACTTCTTTGGCGCTGGGTTCGCCCTCTGGCGACACGCCGCTGGGTGCCAAAAACTTGATCTGGTAGTGCGCAGCAAAGTAGCCAAACGCATCGTGCGAGGTAATCACCTGGCGCTGTTTGGGGCTCAGGGGTGCCAGTTCGGCTTTGGCCCAGGCATCCAGGGCTTCGAGTTCCTTGATGTAAGCGGAGCTATTTTTTTGATAGCTGCTTGCGCCCTGTGGATCGAGCTTTTCAAGGGTTTTGGCAATGTTGTTGATGTAGATGATCACGTTGGCGGGGTTTTGCCAGGCGTGCGGGTCGGTGTCAGCATGGGCGTGGCCTTTTTCGGCAGGCAGGGCGCGGGCTTTGACCCCGCTGGAGGCCACCAGGGTGTCGCCCTTGTATGCGGCTGATTTAGCCAGCTTTTGGGCCCAGGGCTCAAAGTTCAGGCCGTTGATGACGAACAGGCGGGCATTCAAAATGGCCTTGGCATCGGCGGGCTTGGGCTCGAAGGCATGCGCATCAGCATCAGGGCCAACCAGCGTGGTGACCTTGACCCGCTCACCACCCACCACCTGCACCAGGTCGCCCAAAATGCTGAACGAGGCCACCACCGGCATCGGCTCGGCGGCCTGCGCTGGGGCAAATATGGCGAGGCCTGTGGCTGCCAGCGCAGCGATGGTCAAGCGTTTCAGGGTGAGTCGTTTCAGGGTGAGTCGTTTCATGGGGTTTCCTGGTTGAATGTGATTGATTTGAGAAGTCGTGACGAAAAAAACATCAGCCCACCCGGTGCGCCCGCGTGAGCACGCGGGGCAGCCAGCCGCCGGGCGACACCAGCAGCGACAGTGCGTACAGCGCGCCGGCGCAGCCAATGATGGTCGGCCCGCTGGGCGTGTCGAGGTGGTATGACAGCAGCAAACCGGCCACACTGGCCAGCGCAGCCTGCACGCTGGCGTTGACCAGTTGCGCACTCAGGGTCTCGTGCCACAGCCGTGCGGACACGGCTGGCAGCATCATCAGTCCCACCGCCATCAAGGTGCCCAGCGTCTGAAAACCCGCCACCAGGTTGATCACTACCAGCATCAAAAAGCCCTGCTGCCAGACCCAGCCTTTGTGGCCTGAGGCCGCCAGAAAGATCGGGTCAAAGGTTTCCAGCACCAGGCCCCGGTACAGCGCTGCCAGCGCCACCAGGCTGACGCTGGCCACACCGGCTACCAGCAGCAGGCCGGGTGCATCCACCCCGAGCGCACTGCCAAACAGAATGTGCAGCAAATCCAGCTGGGTGCCGTGGCGCGACAGCAGGGTCACGCCCAAGGCCAGCGCCACCAGGTAAATGGCGGCCAGACTGGCATCTTCCTTGAGCGTGGTGAAGCGGCTGATCAGCCCGGCCAAGCCGGCAGCCAGCATGCCGGAAATGACACCGCCGACGGCCATGGCGGTCAAGGACAGGCCTGCCAGCATGTAGGCCACTGCCACACCAGGCAACACCGCGTGGCTCAAGGCATCACCCAACAAACTCATGCGCCGCAGCGTCAAAAAAACCCCCAGCGGTGCCGCACTGACGGACAGCGCCAGCGTAGCCACCAGGGCCCGGCGCATGAAGGCAAATTCGGCAAACGGGCCGATCAGCAGATTCCACAAATCCAGCATAACTAATTGGGGTCAGATAACGATTATTTTGTTCAGACTTCAGCCTGAACAACTTCATCGGTGTGGCAAATGTCGGCTTCGTCGTCCCAGGCTTCGGCCAGGGCGCGGGCGCGTTGTAGGTTGGGCTCGGTCAGCACTGGTGCGGTGTCACCCCAGGCCACCAATTCGCGCGCCAGCAACAGGGTTTGCGGAAAGTGCGCATTGACCTGTTCGTCGTCATGCAGCACGGCAATCACCGTGCGGCCCTGGTCATGCCATTGGTGAATCAGGTCCAGCAGCGCGGTGGTGGTACGCGAATCCATGGCGGTAAAGGGCTCGTCGAGCAGAATCAGCTCGGCATCCTGCACCAGCATGCGGGCAAACAGCACACGCTGAAATTGCCCACTGGAGAGCGACCCCACGGCGCGCTGCTCAAAGCCTTCAAGCCCGACGGTGTGCACGGCGGCATCGACGCGCGCCAGCAACGCCGCATTCACGCTACCCCAGGCACCCACGGCGCTCCAGCAGCCCAGCAGCACGCAGTCGCGCACGGTCATCGGAAAGCCGCGCTCAATTTCGGTCTGTTGCGGCAGGTAGGCCATGTGCTGGCGGGGTGTGCTCACCGTTACTTTGCCGCCGGACGGGCGCATCAGCCCCATGATGGTTTTCAGCAAGGTGCTTTTGCCCGAGCCGTTGGGCCCGATCACGGCCGTCAAAGAGCCCGGCGCAAATTGCCCGCTGATGTGGTGCAGGGCAGGGTGTTGGCGGTAGCTGACCGTCAGGTTGTCAATTGTTACCATGGTTTTTTGGGGGGGTAGGAGACAGCGCGCAAGGCTTCAGGTACTGGCCCACGCCACGGCCAGCCATAGCAGCAGCACGATGGGCGACACCACCAGCACCCGCTGCCAGGCGGGCCAGCCCAGCACGCTTGCGTGGATGGCAGGGCTGTGGGTATGGGTATGTGTGTGTGTGTGTGCCGGATGTTTCATGGGCGTAATTAAAAATTTGGGGTGATAATGCAGCACGGTTGCGGTATAGTTTAACGCAACTTGATTGCGATAGTTTTACTATTTTGCGTGACCGAATTCCAACAGCCCATCAGGCGTAAGTGATTTAGCTTACCATCAGGCTTACTTTTTTATGGATGCACTGTATGAACACCGTTACGCTTTCCAGCAAAGGTCAGCTTGTCATTCCGAAATCGGTGCGCAGTGATGCGCATATCCACGCCGGTTCCCAGCTGGAAGTGCGCTTTGTCAAGGGTGAAATCAGATTGCGCCCGCTGGAGCCATTGCCGCACAGCGGGCTTGATGAAATTGCCGGCTGTCTGGCCAAAACCGGACGCCAGCCGCTGACACCTGCGCAAGAGCAAGCGGCCATCAAATCACGTCTGAAGGCACGCAACGCAGCATGATTGCGCTCGATACCAACTTGCTGGCACGGCTGCTCCTCAATGACGACGCAGCTCAACATGGCCGCGCCCGGGCTTTGCTGGCCAGCGCACAGGTGTTTACGGCACCGGTTACGGTGATTCTTGAACTGGTGTGGGTGTTGGAGGCCAACGACTGTAGCGTGGCTGACATTGGTCGTGGTTTGACGCTGCTGTTGAATTTACCCAACTTCAAGGCGGCCGAAATGCCGGCGCTGCAATCGGCCTTGCGTGATTATGGGCAGGGCATGGACTTTGCCGATGCTTTGCATCTGGCGCTGTGCCGCGCGGATGACGGCCTGATGACATTCGACAAGGCCTATGCCCGCAAGGCTGCAAAATTTGGTGCAAGTCCAGCGGTTTTGCTGGCTTGAAACCAGCGCATCTCACCTATTTTGTGACTTATGGTTACCGCCGCATTACCAACCCCTGATTTGTCTGACCCGATTGACATTTTGTTGTCCGCCCACGGCCTGCGTCGCACCGATGCGGCGCGCCGGGTGCTGCGCTGGTTATTGGCGCACCCGGACACCAGCTACACCCATGCCCAATTGCAGGAGGCCTTGCAGGGCGATGCCCACAGCTTGGACCGCGTCACGCTATACCGGCTGATCGACCGGCTCACGCAGGTGGGCTTGCTGCTGTGCCGGGTTGATGTCAACCGGGTGCGCCGCTACCAGGCCATGCCGGCCAGCGTTAAAGCCATGCCGCACTTTGAATGCCAAACTTGCCACAAGGACAGCCCGCTGGTGGGGGCTTTGCAGGCCAATGCCATTGATCTGGAACTGGCCGCTCAAAACGCCTTGCAGGCCTTGCAGGCTTTGGGTTACCAGGGCTTGAGCCTTGATCTGGCGGTGCGCGGTGTCTGCGCCGACTGCGTCAGCGCAGCTGCCGACGCAGGCACGGCACCCAAGGCAAGCCGGTGATCCGCACGCAGGGTTTGCGCTACCACTACGCAGGTGGCCCAGCGTTGTTTTTTCCGGATGTGGATGTAGCCCAAGGGGCGGTACTGCTGCTCAGCGGCCCGTCAGGCTGTGGCAAATCGACCTGGCTGGCGCTGGTAGCCGCCCTGATGAAACCGACGGCGGGCACCTTGACGGTCGCTAATCAAACCCTGGGCGCTCTCAAAGGTGTAGCTGCTGACGCATGGCGGGCAAGGCTTGTCGGTTTTTTGCCGCAAAAGTTGCATTTGAGTGCTGCGCTTTCGGTGCAGCAAAATCTGGCGCTGGCGCAGTGGGCCAGCGGCGTGCCTGAAGACGCATCGCGCATTCACGATGCGCTGCAGGCGCTGGGTGTGGCCAACCTGGCGCAGCGGCTGCCCGCGCAACTCTCAGGCGGGCAGGCGCAGCGGGTGGCGCTGGCACGCGCGGTGCTGCAACAGCCGCAAGTCATTCTGGCCGATGAGCCCACCGCCAGCCTGGACGATGAAGCCGCTGCCGATGCCGTGCATTTGTTGCTGTCCACCGCCCAGGCGCAGGGTGCCACGCTGGTGATTGCCACCCATGATGCCCGTGTGGCTACGTTGATTCCGCCAGGAAATAATGGTGAAATTGGCTTTCAGCCCTTGTACTTATTGCGTAGCTAGCTATGAATAACGCAGCAATCAGAACCGTGTCATTGGCCTGGACCTACCTGTGGTCGCGCCCGCTGGGGGCCGCCCTAAACCTGTTGTTGCTCAGCCTGGGGCTGGCCTCCATCACTTTTTTGTTGCTGGTGGGTCACCAGCTTAATCAGGCGTTTGAGCGCGACCTGCAAGGCATCGACGTGGTGGTTGGGGCCAAAGGCAGCCCGATGCAATTGATCTTGTCGGGTGTCTTTCACATTGACGCGCCAACGGGCAATATTGCACTCTCAGAAGTCAAAAAGTTGCAAAGCCACCCGATGGTGGCGCAGCTCATCCCGATCAGCCTGGGTGACAACTTTGCCGGCTACCGTATCGTGGGCACCTCGCCTGACTACATCACGCATTACCAGGCCAGCTTGGCGCAGGGGCAGCTGTGGACGCAGCCGATGCAGGTGGTGCTGGGTGCCACGGCTGCGCGCAAGCTCGGGCTGGGTTTGGGCAACATTTTTGTCGGCTCACACGGCCTGGGTGCGGGCGGCCACGCGCATGGCGATAGCCGCTACACCGTGGTGGGCATCCTGGCCGCCAGTGGCAGCGTGCTTGACCGGTTGATACTGACCGACACCGCGTCGGTCTGGCAGGTGCATGAGGACTACACCGCACTCGATGACGAAGATCGCCGCATCATGATGCAAGAGCGTGAAATCACCCTGGCGCTGATCCGCTACAAAACCCCGCTGGCCGCAGTGAGTTTTCCGCGCTTTGTGAACACCAGTACCGACATGCAAGCCGCTGCACCGGCAATGGAAATCACCCGCCTGCTCAGCATGCTGGGCCTGGGCACCGATGTGCTGCGCGCATTTGCCGGGGTGCTGCTGCTGACGGCTGGTTTGAGTGTGTTTATTGGGCTGTGGAGCGCAGTGCGCGAGCGCCGGGGCGACCTGGCGCTGCTGCGCATGTTGGGCGCGCCGCCTGGCAAAGTGGCCGCCTTGTTGTTGCTCGAAGCGCTCTGGCTGGGGGTGCTGGCCGCCGCGCTGGGGGTGCTGGCCGGGCAGGGTATGACGGCGGCGCTGGCTTGGGCTTTGCAGTTGGATAATGCGCTGTTGATGGGTGGCATGGTCTGGCCAGTAGAACTCTGGCTGGTGCCAGCGCTGGCACTGGGTGTGTCGCTGCTGGCGGCCGCTTTGCCAGCGCTGGGAGCTTACCGTGTCAGTGTGCTGGAACTTCTTCAAGGAAAGTAATTTATGAAAAAAATGCCTGTAGCCCTTATGGCTTGTGCGTTAACTGCTATGTTTTCGGTAGCTAATTCGGCGCAGCTGGACAAGGCCACCCAAGAGGACATCGCCCGCCACCGCGTCATGGCGGTCGCCCATGAAAATGCCGCCAAGTGCCTGGAGTCCGGCAAGAGTGATGCGGTGTGCGAGGCGCAATTGCAAAAGGAATGCAAGGGCATCGCCATCGGCAAGTTTTGCGGCATGAAGCACATCCATTGACAGCCGGATGACTTACCAAGGTTGAACCATGAACACCGCCGTTTTTGCCAGAACCCGATCCACCGCACTGACTGTGCTGCTGGCAACCAGCCTGTCACCTCTGAGTGGGCTGGCGCAGTTGAGCGCACCCATCGCTGGCGGCGTGCCCGCGGGTACGGGCCCTGGCGTGCACAGCCCCAATAGCCCGTATGCGGCCCTGCCACAGCGCACCGATGTGCTGGCCTGGTCGATGCTGACCGATGTCAAATCCAGGGTGATTGACAAGCGCTTGCTGCCTATTTTTCCAGCGCCGGTGCAGGCGCTCAATGACAAGGTACAGCGCATTCAGGGTTTCATGATGCCGCTGGAACCGGGCGAGCGGCAAAAGCATTTTTTGTTGACATCGGTACCGCTGACCTGTTCGTTTTGCACGCCCGGCGGCCCCGAGAGCATGGTGGAAGTCAAAACCAAAATCCCGGTCAAATACACCATGGAACCGGTCGTGGTGGAAGGTAAATTTGCTGTGCTGGCAGACGACCCCTATGGGCTGTACTACCGCATCACCGACGGTGTGGCGGTCAAATAAAGCGGCAAAACTGCCGTTAACCGGGCTGTGATTGGTGCTGCTTATAAAAAATTCCTCCTGAATTTGATATATGTCAGATTTGACGGAGCCAACTTAACGCATAGTTCGAGCTGAGTATGTCAATTTTTTATTTTTTAGGAAGCCCATCATGAAAGCACTACAAGACCTTTTTTCCACCGACTACGGCCTGTTTAGCATTGTTGGCATCATCATGATGGTTGTCGGCATGGGCTGGGCTTATGTCGCGCTCAAATCAAAAATGGCTGAGAGCGAAAAAAACGCCCGCCGATGAGCCGGTAACATCCGCCGGAAAATCCCACGCATCCGCGTTGGTTGACCGTTTCACAGGCGGTCAGTGGGGCAAAATCGGGGCACTGCAACCCGATTTTTCCTGATTTTGAACTCCCCCGTTTTTTCATCCTTACTGCCGGTGGTCTTGCTGACTGCTATTGGTTTCATAGCTGGTAGAGTCGGTTGGATAAGGGCTGAGGCCACAAAAGACCTGTCAAACCTGGTCTTTATGGTGCTCACGCCCGCCTTGTTGTTTCACACCATGAGCACGGTGCACATTGAGCAACTCAATTTCAAGCCGGTCGCTTTGTATTTTTTGGCTATCGGCGTGCTGTTTGTTGGCGTGTTTGTGCAGCAGGGCCGCAGCACCCGGGCTGCGGTGCTGGCACTGGCGGCCACCTTCAGCAACACGGTGATGATCGGCATTCCCTTGATTGGCCTGGCCTACGGCAAAGCCGGGCTGGTGACGCTGTTTACGCTGATTTCAGTGCATGCCTTGATCTTGTTGACCTCGGCCACCATCGTGCTCGAAATGGTCGCCGCGCGGGATGCGGCAGCCTCGGGCTTGGCGGGTGCTGCGTCGCGCCGCAATGCCCTGCTGACCATCCTCACGGCCATGAAGAACGGCATCGTCCATCCGGTGCCGCTGCCGATCATTTTGGGGCTGGCGTTTGCGCAGACCGGGCTGGTGATCCCGGCCGTGGTAGAGCGGCCGCTGCAATTGCTGGGCAGTGCGTTTGGGCCGATGGCCTTGCTGCTGGTGGGGGCCACGCTGACGCAGGTGCGTGTGGGCCCCTATCTGCGCGAGGCGCTGTCTCTTAGTTTGCTGAAAAACTTGCTGTTGCCCGCGCTGGTGGCAGGCCTGGGCTGGGCGTTGGGTTCAAGCGGCATGGCGCTGGCCGTGATGGTGGTGGCGGCTTCGCTGCCCATCGGTGCCAATGTGTTTTTATTTGCCCAGCGCTACCAGGTGGCACAAGAGCTGGTGACCGCCAGCATGGCCGTGTCGACCGTGCTGGGGCTGTTGACGATCTCGGTCGTGATGGCGCTGGTGTAGGCAGCAGCCGCGCTTTTTTAAGGGGCCAACCGCTCCCGAATCCAAAGCGGCGCGGCGTTGTTGGCCGACTCACCGAGCGTGTAGCGCAAGCGATCATGCAAACGGCTTTTGCGCCCCTGCCAAAACTGCCAGTTGTCGGGCTTGAGCCGGTAGCCGCCCCAATGCGGTGGCCGTGGTGGATTGAGCAAAAACTGCGCACCATAGCGCGCCGCATTGGCCACCAGCACGCCGCGCCCACTGATCACCTGGCTTTGCGGGCTGGCCCAGGCACCAATGCGCGAATCAAGCGGACGACTGTGAAAATAGGCATTGCTCTCTTCGTCACTGACTTTCTCAACCAGGCCCTCAATGCGCACCACACGTTCTAGTTCCACCCAGTGAAATTGCAGCGCGGCATACGGGTTGCCGGCCAGTTCCTGGCCCTTGCGTGAAGCGTAATTGGTATACCAAACGATGCCGCGCTCGTCATAGCCCTTGATCAGCACCACGCGTGTGCTCGGGCGCAGGTTGCTGGCCACCGTGGCCACGGTCATGGCATTGGGTTCGGGCACTTCGGATGCAATGGCTTCGGTCAGCCATTGTTCAAATTGTTTCAGGGGGTCAGCGTTTGACGCGTTTTCGTTGAGTTCGGCGCGTTCGTAGCTTTTTCGGAGGTCGGCGATGTGGGTCATGCTTTTGAGTATATGGGTACCCGTTGGGTAACTGGGCAAAAGGTGTCTGGGTTGGGTGCGATTCAAACTGGTGTGCTTTAGCTAAGGCCACCAAACATCAGACTTCCTGATGCGTAGAGGCACAGTTTGCTTTTTTCAGGAATAGGACTGGCACTTGTAGGAGCGGCGGCAGCCGCGAATTCGGGCTTGCCAGCCCTCCCACAAAGTCACAACCAGGCTTTCACCATGCCACATGGAT
>JBBQLQ010000026.1:0-28243 GCA_038328055.1 Burkholderiales bacterium | reverse complement strand
CTTGTGCAATATCGCGGCAGCCACCACCGATGCCAGCACGCCGCACAGCAATAATCCCCAAGATAGCAGCGCAGCCTTGCTTACCCCATGGTGATGCTTTAAATTCATTTTTAAAAGGAGACGATGGCGATGCTTTCATGGACTGGATTCATTGTGCCTATGCTTGCTGGGCTGACACTTGGGGTGTTTCCCCTAGGCTGCGGGGTGCTCACATGATGGCCTTGTTGCAGCGGGTGGCGCTGGCCCGTGTCGAGATAGCTGGCGCAGTGGTTGGCTCCATTGGCCCAGGCTTGGTGGTGTTGCTATGTGCCGAGCGTGGCGACACGCCAGCGTTGGTTGACAAGCTGCTGGCCAAAATTCTGAAGCTGCGGATTTTCAACGATGCGGCGGGCAAGATGAACCATAGCGTACAGGACATGGATGGCCAGGGCAGTGCGGGTGGCTTGCTGGTGGTCAGCCAGTTCACGCTGGCGGCCGACACGGCCAGCGGGAACCGGCCGGGGTTTTCTGCTGCGGCGCTGCCTGATGACGGCCGGCGGCTGTACGACTATTTTGTGGTGCAGGCCGGTCGGGCACACCCGGTGGTACAGGCCGGGCAATTTGGTGCCGACATGCAGGTGCATCTGGTCAACGATGGCCCGGTGACGATTCCGCTGCGCATGGTGGCGTAGCCGCGATAATCCTTCGCCATGTCTTATGTGATCGAACGCCGTTCCCTGCTGCGCCGCGTGGCACCCTGGCTGACGGGTTTTGACGGCCCGTTGGCCTTTGCTGTTTTTTTGTTGGGGTGCGCCGGGCTGTTGGCCATGTATTCAGCCGGGTACGACCATGGCACCCGTTTTACAGACCATGGCCGCAATATGCTGATTGCCGGTTTCATCATGTTTGTGGTGGCCCAGATACCGCCGCAACGCTTGATGGCATTGGCTGTGCCGCTCTACATTTTGGGGGTCACCCTGCTGATTGCCGTGGCGGTGTTTGGAGTGACAAAGAAGGGTGCCAAACGCTGGCTCAATGTGGGCGTGATCATTCAACCCAGCGAAATTCTCAAGATCGCCATGCCCTTGATGCTGGCCTGGTGGTTTCAAAAACGTGAAGGGCAGTTGCGCCCACTTGATTTTTTGGTGGCTGGCGTGCTGCTGGCCATGCCGGTGGCCCTGATCATGAAGCAGCCGGATTTGGGAACCTCATTGCTGGTGCTGGCGGCGGGTCTGTCGGTGATCTTTTTCGCGGGGTTGAGCTGGAAACTGGTGGCACCGCCGCTGTTGCTGGGTTTGGTCGGTATTACCTTGCTGGTGGTGTTTGAGCCCGAACTGTGTGCCGATGGCGTAAGGTGGCCCGGCCTGCGCGAGTACCAGCAGCAGCGCATCTGCACCTTGCTCGACCCCACGCGCGACCCACTGGGCAAAGGATTTCACATCATTCAGGGCATGATTGCCATTGGTTCGGGCGGCTTTTGGGGCAAGGGTTTCATGCAGGGCACGCAAACCCACCTGGAGTTCATTCCCGAGCGCACCACCGACTTTATCTTTGCCGCGTTTTCCGAGGAATTTGGTCTGTTTGGCAATTTACTGCTGATTGCAGCGCTGCTCTTTTTGGTGATGCGCGCCCTGGCGATCGCGCTGGAGGCCCCCACGGTGTTTTCCCGCTTGCTGGCGGGGGCCATGGCGATGATTTTCTTTTGCTACGCCTTTGTGAACATGGGCATGGTCAGCGGTATCTTGCCGGTGGTGGGTGTGCCGCTGCCCTTCATCAGCTACGGTGGCACCGCCATGGTGACGCTGGGGTTGGGGCTGGGCATTTTGATGTCGATCGCCAAGTCCAAGCGGCTGGTGCAGTCGTGACGTGTTTGATGCCTGGTTGCTACGCTTTGGCACGCAAAAATGCGGCCAATTCAAGGGCCGGCAAGGGCTTGCTGAACAGATAGCCCTGCACTGCATCGCAGCCTTCGTGACGCAGCAGCGCCAGTTGCGCGGGTGTCTCCATCCCTTCGGCAATGGCGGTCAACATTAGGGTAAAAAAATCATGATGGCCCATTGCGCAAGTGGTTGTGCGCGCGGGTCAAAGGCCCGGGTTGCCCACGGCAACTTAGAATCGCGCCATGATTTCACGCGAACCCACTCTTGAACGCTTAGACCTGGCCAAGTCCTTATTGCTTACCCCTTTCGGGTTGGACGAGCCGCACCTGCGGCGCGCCCTGGCCGAGATCAAGGCCAACAAGGTCGATGAGGCCGATCTGTATTTTCAGTACACCCGCTCGGAAGGCTGGAGCCTGGAAGAGGGCATTGTTAAAACCGGCTCGTTCAGTATTGACCAGGGTGTGGGCGTGCGCGCGGTCAGCGGCGAGAAAACGGCGTTTGCCTATTCGGACGATATTTCAGAAGCCTCGCTGCTCGATGCTGCTCGTACTGTACGGTCAATATCGAGCATAGCCCAGGTAGGACGGGCGAAGGTAGCTACTAAAAAAATAGCGCCATCGCGATCTTTGTATGGCGGTCTTGACCCGATTGCCAGCCTGGACAGCACGGCCAAGGTCAAGTTGCTGGAAAAAGTTGAGCAACTGGCCCGTGCCAAAGACCCGCGCGTGGCGCAAGTCATGGCGGGTTTGGCCGCTGAATACGATGTGGTGCTGGTGGCGCGTGCTGACGGCACGCTGGCGGCTGACGTGCGCCCGCTGGTACGCCTGAGCGTGACGGTGATTGCCGAGCAAAAAGGCCGGCGCGAGATGGGTTCGGCCGGCGGTGGCGGCCGCTTTGGCTTTGCTTACTTTGATGATGCGCTGATTGGGCAGTACGTGGATGAGGCGGTGAGTGCCGCGCTGACCAATCTGGAGGCCCGCCCGGCTCCGGCGGGTGAGATGACCGTGGTGCTGGGCTCAGGCTGGCCCGGCATTTTGTTGCATGAAGCGATTGGCCATGGTCTGGAAGGCGATTTCAACCGCAAGGGCTCCAGCGCCTTCAGCGGCAAAGTGGGTCAGCGTGTGGCAGCCAAAGGGGTCACGGTGCTCGACGACGGCACCCTTGCTGATCGGCGTGGCTCCCTCAATGTGGACGACGAAGGCAACACCAGTGGCCGTAATGTGCTGATTGAAGACGGCATTCTCAAAGGCTACATCCAGGATGCCATGAACGCCCGGCTGATGGGCGTTGCGCCCACCGGCAATGGCCGACGCGAGAGTTATGCCCATGTGCCGATTCCCCGCATGACCAATACTTACATGCTCGGTGGTGACAAGGCACCCGAAGAAATTGTCGCGAGCATCAAAAAAGGCCTTTACGCCACCAACTTTGGCGGCGGTCAGGTGGACATCACCTCGGGCAAGTTTGTGTTTTCGGCCAGTCAGGCGTATTGGGTCGAAAACGGCAAAATTTTGTACCCGGTCAAGGGGGCAACGCTGGTGGGCAGTGGGCCCGATGTCCTCAAGCGCGTCAGCATGATTGGCAACGACATGAAGCTCGACAGTGGCGTGGGTACTTGCGGCAAAGAGGGTCAAAGCGTGCCGGTGGGTGTTGGCCAGCCAACGCTGCGCATCGATGGGCTGACCGTGGGCGGCACGGCCTGAGGCTGGTTGCGGACCCCCGTCAGCTTGCTGTGAAACGACTGTGCTACATTCTGACTCCATGAATTCAGCCACTTTTTTCTTTAGCTATTTTTGGTTCTCATGCGCCGCCGGCGGTAGAGAGTTCTGAACGTAGCCTAACAAAACGTCCTGATTCCTCAAAAACCGCCGGCCTCCCGGCGGTTTTTTTATGTGTTTTTATTGATCGAAGGAACCTTTTATGCCAACCAAAGCGGCTTCTGATGTCGACGCCTGGGCTACTGCGTCAAACCTCAACGCGACTGACCGTACCGGTCAGACCGACAACGAACGCATCAAGGACATCACTGTGCTACCCCCTCCCGAGCATTTGATCAGGTTCTTTCCTATCCACGGAACGCCAGTTGAAAAGATGATCAGTGCGACGCGGCGCAACATCCACAACATCATGGCCAGCCGGGATGATCGCCTGCTGGTCATCATCGGGCCGTGCTCGATTCACGACCCGGCAGCCGCCATTGACTACGCCCACAAGTTGAAAGTGGCGCGCGACAAGTACGCGGATTCACTGGAAATTGTGATGCGTGTGTATTTTGAAAAACCCCGCACCACGGTGGGCTGGAAGGGGCTGATCAACGACCCGTATCTGGACGAGAGCTTTCGCATCGACGAAGGCTTGCGCATTGCGCGGCAGTTGCTGATTGAGATCAACCGGCTGGGCTTGCCGGCGGGCAGCGAGTTTCTGGATGTGATCTCACCGCAATACCTGGGTGATTTGATCTCATGGGGCGCGATTGGCGCGCGCACCACCGAGAGTCAGGTGCACCGCGAATTGGCCTCTGGACTGTCGGCACCGATTGGTTTCAAGAATGGCACTGATGGCAACATCCGCATCGCCACCGATGCGATTCAGGCGGCCGCTGGTGCCCACCACTTTTTATCGGTGCACAAGAGTGGCCGCGTGGCAATTGTGCAAACCAATGGCAACAAGGATTGCCATGTCATTTTGCGTGGCGGCAAAGCGCCTAACTATGACGCAACCAGTGTGGCCGCCGCCTGCGCCGATCTGGAAAAGGCCAAGCTGCAGCCCACCCTGATGGTAGATTGCAGCCATGCCAACAGCAGCAAGCAGCATGAAAAGCAGCTTGAGGTGGCGCGAGACATTGCCGGCCAAATTGCGGCGGGTTCAAAACAGGTGTTTGGGGTCATGCTGGAAAGCCACTTGCACGCCGGAGCCCAGAAATTTACGCCGGGCAAAGACAAGCTAGAGAAGCTGGCTTATGGCCAGAGCATTACGGATGCCTGCCTGGGCTGGGATGACTCATTGCAGGCGCTGGAGGTGCTCTCACAAGCGGTATTGAAGCGCCGGGCTATTTAATGGTATTTTAGGCCTCTAGCCCTTATGTAGCCTGCGTAAGTAGCTATTTATTTTGTAGCGTTTTAAGCAGCTTGGCGTGCACGCCGCCAAAGCCGCCGTTGCTCATGCAGACAAGGTGGTCGCCGGCGCGGGCGGCTTGAGCGACAAGGGCTACCAGCGTGTCGATGCTGTCGGCCAGCAGCGCCTTGTCGCCCATCGGTGCCAGGGCGTTGGCTGCATCCCAGTCCAAACCGCCGCTGTGGCAAAACGACAGGTCGGCAGATTCCAGGCTCCAGGGCAGTTGCGCCTTCATGGTGCCGAGTTTCATGGTGTTGGATCGTGGCTCAAACACCGCCAGGATGCGCTCACCAGGTTTAAGCGTGCGGCGCAGGCCGTCGAGCGTGGTGCGAATGGCGGTAGGGTGATGAGCAAAATCGTCATAAACAGTGATCTGACCTTCGCCCTGCGCCACGCGGCCACGCAACTCCATGCGGCGTTTGACGTTCTCAAAGCTGCCCAACGCCTGCGCCGCCACTGCAGGCGATACCCCGACGTGCTCGGCTGCCGCAATCGCGGCCAGCGCGTTGAGCTGGTTGTGCGTGCCGGTCAGAGACCAACTGACATGGCCGACAACGCAGCCTTGTTGCAGCACGTCAAAGTCGTGGGCCTCGCCTGCAGCGGTGAAGTCGCTCACGGTTGCGCCAAAGCTGCGCACCTCGCTCCAGCAGCCCATGTGCAGCACGCGGGCCAGGCTTTCTTCCAGGCCGTTGACGATGATGCGACCGCTGCCATGCGCGCCCGTTCCCGGCACGGTGCGTACCAGGTGGTGAAATTGGCGCTCAATGGCGGGCAGATCATCAAAGATATCGGCGTGGTCGAATTCCAGGTTGTTGAGCACAGCGGTGCGCGGCCGGTAATGCACAAACTTGCTGCGCTTGTCGAAAAAAGCGGTGTCGTATTCGTCGGCCTCAATGACGAAGCCTTTGCCCGAGCCCGAGCGGGCCGACACGCCAAAGTTCAGTGGCACGCCACCCACCAGAAAGCCCGGTTGCAGGCCGGCGCACTCCAAAATCCAGCTGGTCATGGCGGTGGTGGTGGTTTTGCCGTGTGTGCCGGCGATGGCAATCACATGACGACCTCGCAGAATGTGTTCGGACAGCCACTGCGGTCCGCTGGTGTAGGGCAGGCCGGCATCCAGAAGGGCCTCCATCAACGGGAATTTGGCGCTGCCATCGGCCAAGTGCGCGCGGCTGACCACATTGCCAATCACAAACATGTCCGGGTTAAGGCTGAGTTGACTGGCATCAAAGCCTTCAATCAGATCAATGCCGAGCGCCCGAAGCTGGTCGCTCATGGGGGGGTAAACGCCAGCGTCGCAGCCGGTGACTTGGTGGCCGGCTTCGCGCGCCAAGGCTGCCAGGCCGCCCATGAAAGTGCCGCAAATGCCAAGAATGTGAATATGCATGGCCAGATTTTAGGCGCGTAGGGCGCAGGTCAAAGGGGCAAGTCATTGCGGTAATCCGGCTGTTCAAATCAGGGCAAAATCACCCGCTTATGTTCGATACCAAATCTGAAGTGGCTGCCCTGGCGGCTCGCTGGGTGGTGGAAGAGGGACTGGAATATGGTCCGGCCAAGCGGCGCGCGGTCAAAGCTTTGGGTTTGACCGGGCGCAGTGCCTTGCCGGGCAATGACGAACTTGAAGATGCCGTGGCGGATTACATTGCTGTCTACTGTGCTGATACCCAGCCTGCCGAATTGCTGGCGCTGCGCAAACTGGCCTTGGTCTGGATGGATCGCTTGGCCGTGTTCAGGCCGTATGTGGGTGGGGCGGTGTGGCACGGAACAGCGACCCGTTTGTCCGATATTTACCTGCAGTTGTTTTGTGATGACTGTAAATCAGCTGAAATAGCGTTGATTGACAACAAGGTAAGCTACGTCGCCCGCAGTGTCATTGGGTTCAATGGCGAGCCGGTCGAGGCCCTGAGTGTTCATGCGTTTTGCCCGGATTTGAAAGAGGAGGTGGGTGTGCATTTGATGATTTATGACCGTGACGGTGTGCGCGGTGCCCTGCGACCGGATGCCAAGGGGCGCAAGCCGCGGGCTGATGGGCAGGCCTTGCGTCAACTGTTGGCGCAGGCGGTCACATGAGTGACTCAAAGGTATCGCGACGTGGCTGGTTGGCGGCCGCTGTCGGTGCGGGTGCCGCCGTTGGTGGTGCGGGCCTGGCTTGGCGCAGCGCGCAGCGGCAGTCGCAGGCGCTCTCGACGGCTGAGGCGGGTTTCTGGCAGCAGCAGTTTGCGCAGGTAGACGGTGCGGCATTGGCGATGGCGAGCTTCAAGGGTCGTCCGTTGGTGCTCAATTTTTGGGCTACCTGGTGCCCACCTTGCGTGGAGGAATTGCCGTTATTAAACGCTTTCTTTGATAAAAATAAAGCTAAAAGCTGGCAAGTTGTTGGCTTGGCGGTGGATCAGTTGGTGCCAGTCAAGCGTTTTCTGCTGCAGTCGCCCTTGTCTTTTCCGGTTGCTCTGGCGGGTTTTGCGGGTATGGAGCTGAGCCAGTCGCTGGGTAATTTGAGTCGGGGTTTGCCATTTTCGGTGGTGTTTGGTTCTGCCGGGAATGTGCTGCACCGTAAAATGGGCAAGCTGACTTCTGAAGATTTGCTGGCTTGGACGCTTCTGAAGGGTTGACGGCCGCGATTGAGTTGCGTTGTAAAATACCGTGCATTAAGCCTTTTTGGGTTAAATTCAAAGCGTTTTGTCGAAAGTTAAGTGAATTTAATTTGGCTTTAACTTATTTTTCGTTGGAGATATCATGGATTTAAGAAAACTCAAAACACTGATTGACCTGGTATCCGAGTCAAATGTCTCGGAGCTTGAAATCACAGAAGCTGAAGGCAAGATTCGGATCGTTAAAGGCGGCGGCGCGATGGTTCAGCAGTACGTGCAGGCCAGTGCGTCGATGGCTGCGACTCCAGTGGGCGCGCCGGTTGCCGTGGATGTGGCGGCACCAGCTGCGCCGGTCGAAGTTGGTCATACGGTCAAGTCGCCGATGGTGGGCACGTTTTACCGCTCGGCATCTCCTGGTGCCAAATCGTTTGTCGAAATCGGCGATGCGGTCAAAGAGGGCGACACCATCTGCATCATTGAGGCCATGAAAATCCTCAATGAAATTGAGGCGGACAAATCAGGCACCGTCAAGCGTATTCTTGCTGAAAATGGCCAGGCCGTGGAATACGGACAGCCGCTGTTCATCATTGAGTGATGTCAGGCTTATTACATGTTTAAAAAAATTCTGGTTGCCAATCGCGGCGAAATCGCCTTGCGTGTTCAGCGTGCCTGCCGGGAACTCGGCATCAAGGCGGTCATGGTGTACTCGGAGGCCGACCGCGATGCCAAGTACGTCAAGTTGGCCGAAGAGGCGGTGTGCATTGGCCCGGCATCCTCGGCACTGAGCTATCTCAATATGCCGGCCATCATTTCGGCTGCCGAAGTGACCGATTCCGAGGCGATTCACCCTGGCTACGGTTTTTTGAGTGAAAACGCCGACTTTGCCGAGCGGGTTGAACGCAGTGGCTTTCAATTTATTGGGCCAACGCCCGAGTCGATCCGCATCATGGGCGACAAGGTGTCGGCCAAGCAGGCCATGATCAAGGCCGGGGTGCCTTGTGTGCCAGGCTCCGAGGGCGAGTTGCCAGACGACCCGATTCAGATCAGGCGCATTGCCAAGGCGGTCGGCTATCCGGTCATCATCAAGGCGGCCGGCGGCGGCGGCGGCCGAGGCATGCGCGTGGTGCACACCGAGGCTGCGCTGATCAATGCGGTGGCTATGACCAAAAACGAAGCCGGTGCTGCGTTTGGGAACCCGGCGGTCTACCTGGAAAAATTCCTGCAGAACCCGCGCCATATCGAAATCCAGATCATGGCGGACAAGTACAAAAACGCCGTCTATCTGGGCGAGCGCGACTGCTCCATGCAGCGACGCCACCAAAAAATCATTGAAGAAGCGCCTGCAACCGGTATTCCCCGCAAACTCATCGAGCGTCTGGGGGATCGTTGTGTGGCGGCCTGCAAAAAAATAGGCTATCGCGGTGCTGGCACGTTTGAGTTTTTGTACGAAGACGGCGAGTTTTATTTCATCGAGATGAACACCCGCGTGCAGGTGGAGCACACGGTGACAGAGATGACCACCGGCATTGACATTGTCAGAACCCAGATCATGGTGGCTGCTGGTGAGCGCTTGCCGTTCACGCAGCGGCAGATTCAGGTTCGTGGTCACGCGATTGAATGCCGCATGAATGCCGAGGACGCCTATAAATGTACGCCGTCGCCTGGGCGCATCACCATGTGGCACCCACCGGGCGGGCCGGGCGTGCGGGTGGATTCACATGTGTATACCAACTACTTTGTGCCGCCCAATTACGACTCGATGATTGGCAAGATCATCGTGCATGGCGATACCCGCGAGCAGGCCTTGGCCCGCATGCGCACCGCCTTGGGTGAGACGGTGGTTGAGGGCATCAGTACCAATATTGCGCTACACCGTGAACTGATGGTGGATGCCAAGTTCATGGAGGGTGGCACCAACATCCATTACCTCGAAGGCTGGTTGGCCAATCATGCGCGCTGAGCGTTCCCTGTCATGCTTGAACTGAGATTGATGTGCCCGGAAAACCGGGTTGAAACCCTCAGCGATGCCCTGGATGCGCTGGATGCCTTGAGCGTTAGCGTTGAAGACGCAGATGCCCAAACCGATGCCGAGCAAGCCCTGTTTGGCGAGCCTGGTATGCCGCCACCCAAAGACGGTTGGCTGCGCTCGCGTGTGCTGGCGCTCTATGACACGCGTGAACTGGCGCAGGAGGCGTTGGAACTGCTCCAAGCGCAGGATTTTTTTGCCGACTGCGAGGTACTGGGCTTGGCCGATGTACCCGAGCAGGATTGGGTTCGCTTGACCCAGTCACAGTTTGCGCCGGTCGACATCACGCCAGATTTCTGGATTGTCCCGACCTGGCATGAGCCCCCTTCGCAGGCGCGCGTGTTGATCCGCCTTGATCCCGGTCTGGCCTTTGGCACCGGCACCCATCCGACCACACGGATGTGCCTGCGCTGGATCGCCAGACAAGGCTCGCCCATCGGAACACAAACCACAAAGCTGACCCGCGTGCTGGATTACGGGTGTGGTTCGGGCATTTTGGCTATTGCTGCTGCCAAGTTTGGTGCCACGGACATTGATGCTGTGGACATTGATACTGCTGCGGTTGAATCCACCGTGCTCAATGCACAAGCCAACCAGGTGAACTTGCGGGCTGGCTTGCCAGAGGCTGTATCGGGTGTTTATGACACCGTGCTGGCCAATATTCTGGCGACACCGCTCAAGGTGCTGGCACCGTTGCTGTGGTCGCGCGTAGCCCCCGGCGGGTCTTTGGTGCTGGCTGGTATTTTGGAGCGCCAGGCGGATGAACTCAAAGCCGCCTACGCGCCCTATTGCCGCCTGGAGGTGGCAGACAGCGAAGAAGGCTGGATATTGATGAGTGCTTCGCGCTGATCGGCATGGGTTGCTTGGCTGGAGAAACAATAGTCTCATGAGCCTTTTAACCCGTTGTCCTGCTTGCGCTACCTTGTACAAGGTGGTGCCTGATCAGTTGCGCATTTCCCAGGGTTGGGTTAAGTGCGGTCAATGCGGTGACATTTTTGATGCGTCGCAGCATTTGATCGACATATCTGCAGGCCCGCTGGA
This sequence comes from Burkholderiales bacterium, assembly GCA_038328055.1. Taxonomy (GTDB): domain Bacteria; phylum Pseudomonadota; class Gammaproteobacteria; order Burkholderiales; family Burkholderiaceae_C; genus Rhodoferax. The sequence continues at coordinate 17,615 of JBBQLQ010000026.1, read as the reverse complement.
GGCCGATGCCGTTAGCCAACCCGAGCCGCCGGTGAACTCGGTTGAAAAACTTCACAGTGATACTGACGATGTCCTTTTTACTGAGCCATCCGTTGGTAGATACGAGGAAATCATTGCAGAGCCAGAGCCAGAGCCAGAGCCAGAGCCAGAGCCAGAGCCAGAGCCAGAGCCAGAGCCAGAGCCAGAAGTTGCAGAGGAGGCGCTGGAGAATGTGGCGTTTGCCGCCGACCCTGTGCCTGCCGATGCAACTGATGCAACTGATGTAGCCGATGTAGCCGATGTAGCCGATGTAGCCGATGTAGCCGATGTAGCCGATTCACCTGATGCACCTGCCGATCAGAGCCTGATGCCAGAGACGGCCCTTGATCTCGATCTGTCCACAATGACACCGGCGGAGGTTGAACTCGACAAAGTTTCATTTTTGCAGAACCGTGCTCCGCTCACGTCCCGAAGAAAATCCTGGATGCGTGCCGCGTTGGTGCTTGCCAGTGTTGTGTCGGCCTTGGGACTGGCAGCACAGTGGATTTATCAGTCGCGCGATGAATTGGCATCGGCGCGCCCCGAGTTGTTGCCCGTGCTGCAGGTTTTTTGCGTCCCCTTGAATTGCACGGTTGGGGCCTTGCGTCGGATTGATTCCGTTGTAATTGATTCAGCCGCATTCAATACATCCAGCAAGGACAGTTACCGCTTGAGCTTTGTGGTGAGGAATCTGGCCCGGCTGACTGTGGCGATTCCTGATATTGAGTTGACGTTAACGGATTCGGCAGATCAGGTTGTCTTGCGGCGTGTGTTGTCGCATCAGGAACTGGGTGCAGCATCGGATACCTTGGCGGGCGGTGCGCAGTGGCAGGTATCGGTGGCACTGGGCGTGTTGTCTGATCCGTCCATGTCCCGGATCGTGGGCTATCGTCTGCTGACGTTTTACCCTTGAGGAAATGAAAAAAAGTCCGTTACAGCACTGCAACGGACTTGATTTTGGGAATGCCCAAGCTTCAGGGCTTTGAGCCAGTCGGGAACGGCCAGGCCGCTTGCGGATTGAGCTTGGTTTGTGCTGCGGGCGCAGGCTTGGCCGCCGGAGCCTTGGCTGCCTTTTTTGCAGGTACGGCCTTCTTCGCAGGCGCGGGTGCTGCTTTCTTCGCAGGCGCAGGTGCTGCTTTCTTCGCAGGTGCAGGTGCTGCTTTCTTCGCAGGCGCAGGTGCTGCCTTCTTCGCAGGTGCAGGTGCTGCCTTCTTCGCAGGTGCAGGTGCTGCCTTCTTGGCAGGCGCGGGTGCTGCTTTCTTCGCAGGCGCAGGTGCTGCCTTCTTCGCAGGTGCGGGTGCTGCCTTCTTCGCAGGTGCGGGTGCTGCCTTCTTCGCAGGCGCGGGTGCTGCTTTCTTCGCAGGCGCAGGTGCAGCCTTCACAGGGGCCGCCTTTTTTGCGGGAGCCGGTTTTTTTGCAGTTGCCATTAAATTCTCCTTGATCGATTTACAAAGAGCACTTCACGCAAATAAGTTTGCACAAAGCGATGCATGGTGTTGGGCGCTTCCCAGCACCATGAACTCGGGTACACAATTCCTGGCCGAGCAAATGCCGTGCGCAGGATTGTGGAATTGGGTTTTGTCATCAAAAGAGGTTTATTCCCAGGACAGCGCGCCGCCGGACTGGTATTCGATGACGCGGGTCTCAAAAAAATTACGCTCTTTTTTGAGGTCGATCATTTCACTCATCCAGGGGAAAGGGTTTTCTTCATTGGGGAACAAAGTGTCGAGCCCAATTTGCGTTGCGCGACGGTTGGCGATGTAGCGCAGATAGCCCTTGAACATGGACGCGTTCATGCCCAGCACGCCGCGCGGCATGGTGTCTTCCGCGTAGCGGTATTCCAACTCAACGGCTTCTTCGAACAGGGCTTTGATTTCGGCCTTGAATTCAGGGGTCCAGAGTTGCGGGTTTTCCAGCTTGAGCTGGTTGATCAGGTCGATACCAAAATTGCAATGCATCGACTCGTCGCGCAAGATGTATTGGTATTGCTCAGCTGCACCGGTCATCTTGTTTTGCCGACCCAGTGCCAGAATCTGCGTGAAGCCGACGTAGAAAAACAGGCCTTCCATCAGGCAGGCGAAAACTATCAGTGACTTCAGCAGTGTCTGATCCGCTTCTGCCGTGCCGGTTTTGAAGGCCGGGTCCATGATGGCTTCAATGAATGGGATCAAAAATTCATCCTTGTCGCGGATGGATTTGATCTCGTTGTAGGCGTTAAAAATCTCGCTCTCATCAAGCCCCAGGGACTCAACAATGTACTGATAGGCGTGGGTGTGAATTGCTTCCTCAAACGCTTGACGCAACAGGAACTGACGGCATTCAGGCGCGGTGATATGGCGATAGGTGCCCAGCACGATATTGTTGGCCGCCAGGGAATCAGCGGTGACAAAAAAACCGAGGTTGCGTTTGATGATGCGGCGCTCGTCTTCGGTCAAGCCATTGGGGTTTTTCCACAGCGCGATGTCACGCGTCATATTGACTTCTTGGGGCATCCAGTGGTTGGCGCAGCTTGAAAGATATTTCTCCCACGCCCACTTGTATTTGAAGGGCACCAGTTGGTTGACATCGGTCTTGCCGTTGATGATGCGCTTGTCGGCAGCGTTGACACGCCGCGGTGAGGATGTGTTTTGGGGATGGACGACCGAACCGCTGGAGGCAACTTGCGACGCAACATTGGGGGTGGCTTCACGCTCGGCCAAAAGTAAATTTGAAGAGCCGAGTGATGAGGGCAAACTGGCAGTGGGTATAACTTCTTCGTCCCAGGTCAACATAGTAATTTCCAATCGCTGAATTATGAGAGTGCGCGCAGAAAATTGAAAGCCCGCGCACATGTATTTATCATGATGCGATGCGTAATGTTGCACATCAGCATCGACTCAAGATCAAGGCAATCCAATTTACTGACAAGACTCACATGTGGGGTCGTCAATGCCACAAAACTTGATGTCGGTTGCAGGGCCTGCAGTCATCTGTTGACGAGCTGCCACAGCAGCCATGTCAAGTGCGCTCATGGTGCTTTGGCTCATGCTGTCATTGCCTGATGAAACTGCATTCATGCGGCCTGCAGTGACGGTGGATTTCTCTGCATGTGTGGCCGACAGGGTGCGCAGGTAGTAGGTAGTTTTCAAGCCGCGAACCCAGGCCAATTTGTAGGCCTCATCGAGTTTTTTGCCGGATGCCCCCGCCATGTAGATGTTGAGCGACTGGGCCTGGTCGATCCACTTCTGACGGCGCGCGGCCGCTTCTACCAGCCAGCTGGTTTCGACTTCAAAAGCGGTTGCATAAAGCGACTTGATTTCAGCAGGAACACGGTCGATAGGGGCGAGTGACCCGTCAAAGTGCTTCAGGTCCATGACCATCACATCGTCCCACAGCCCCAGGCGTTTGAGGTCGCGCACCAGATAGCTGTTGATGATGGTGAACTCCCCTGACAAATTGGACTTGACGGACAGGTTTCCAAAGCAGGGTTCAATGGACGCGTCAACCCCGATGATGTTGGAAATTGTTGCGGTCGGTGCAATTGCCACGCAGTTGGAATTGCGCATGCCGTCCTTGGCTATTTTTTGGCGCAGCGCATCCCAGTTGAGCGTGGCCGTGCGATCGACTTCGAGATAGCCACCGCGTTGGTTGGCTAGCATGTCCAGTGTGTCAATTGGCAAGATGCCCTGGTCCCACAGCGACCCCTTGAAGGTGGAATACTGGCCGCGCTCACGCGCCAATTCGGTCGATGCCCAGTAAGCGTAATAGCAGATGGCTTCCATCGATTCATCGGCAAAGGCCACCGCCGCATCGCTGGCATATGGCACGCGCAGTTCATACAAGCTGTCCTGAAACCCCATCAGACCCAAGCCAACGGGGCGATGCCGCATATTGGAGTCGCGCGCTTTCTTGACCGCGTAGTAGTTGATGTCGATGACGTTGTCGAGCATGCGCATCGCGGTGGTGATGGTCTTTTGCAGCTTGGCGTGGTCCAGGGTGCCGTCCTTGAGGTGCTGCAGCAAATTGACAGAGCCGAGGTTGCACACGGCTGTTTCGGTTTTGCTGGTATTTAGAGTGATCTCGGTGCACAGGTTGCTCGAATGCACCACGCCCGCGTGCTGCTGGGGTGAGCGGATGTTGCAAGCATCTTTGAACGTGATCCAGGGATGGCCGGTCTCAAACAGCATAGTCAGCATCTTGCGCCATAGGTCGGTGGCTTGCACGGTGCGGGATGGCGTAATTTCGCCACGTGCTGCTTTTTCTTCGTAGGCCACGTAGGCTGACTCAAAGGCTTTGCCGAATTTGTCGTGCAGGTCGGGCACGTTGTTGGGCGAGAACAGCGTCCATTGGCCTTTTTCCATGACCCGGCGCATGAACAGATCAGGAATCCAGTTGGCGGTGTTCATGTCGTGCGTGCGGCGGCGGTCATCACCGGTGTTCTTGCGCAGTTCCAGAAACTCTTCAATGTCCAGATGCCAGGTTTCCAGATAGGTGCAGACTGCGCCCTTGCGCTTGCCGCCCTGGTTCACGGCCACTGCGGTGTCGTTGACCACCTTGAGGAAGGGCACCACGCCCTGCGACTCGCCGTTGGTGCCTTTGATGTGCGAGCCCAAAGCACGCACCGGTGTCCAGTCGTTGCCCAGGCCGCCTGCGTACTTGGAGAGCAGGGCGTTTTCCTTGATGGCCTCGTAAATGCCGTCCAGATCATCGGGCACCGTGGACAGGTAGCAGCTTGACAACTGTGAGCGCAAGGTGCCACTGTTGAACAGCGTTGGCGTGCTGGACATGAAGTCAAAGCTCGACAGCACTTCATAGAACTCGATGGCACGGGCTTCGCGGTCAATCTCGTTAAGTGACAGGCCCATTGCCACGCGCATGAAAAAAGCCTGAGGCAGCTCAATGCGGGTCTTGCCAATGTGCAAAAAGTAGCGGTCGTACAAGGTTTGCAAGCCCAGGTAATCAAATTTCAAGTCACGATCGGCTTGGAGCGCGCGGGCCAGCCTTGGCAGGTCAAACTGAAGCAGCTTCGCGTCCAGCAGTTCGTTGTCGACACCGCGCTGGATGAACTGGGGAAAGTAGTCCACATAGGCGCGCGCCATGTCAGCCTGCGCAACATCTTGCCCCAGCACCTCTTTGGCAATCGTGTGAAAAAGCAGTCGCGCCGTGGCAAAGGTGTAGTCAGGGTCTTTTTCGATCAGCGTGCGCGCCGCCAGTACCGAGGCCTTGTAGACCTCGTCCATCGGCACACCGTCATACAGGTTGCGCATGGTTTCCGCCATGATGGGGTCGGGTTTGACATCAGCGCCCAGTCCGCTGCAGGCTGCGTTGATGATGCCCTTGAGGCGCGGCAAGTCGAGTACAACGCGCTGGCCATTGTCCATCGCGTGCATGGCCGGGGCAGCCGGTGCTGCTGCGATACTTTTTTGAGCGCGCTCCTGTGAGCGCTTTTCGCGGTACAGCACGTAGGCTCGGGCTATTTCGTGGTGACTGCTGCGCATCAAACCTAGTTCTACCTGATCTTGCACATCTTCGATGTGAAAGGTGCCGCCCCCCGGGCGCGACCGTACCAGTGCCCGAATCACGCCCTGCGTCAGTTCTTCAACGGTTTCCCGGACACTGGCAGAGGCCGCCCCCTGGGTGCCATGCACCGCCAAAAAAGCCTTCATCATGGCTACGGCAATCTTGTTGGGCTCGAAAGCCACCACTGCACCATTGCGACGAATGATCTGGTACTGACTCAAGGTGCTCAGGGGGGCCGTGTTTGCAGGCACGCCCGACAGCATGTTGGCGGGTGGTGGCGTTGGGGTGCTTAAAGCAGTCTGCATGTTTTCCTCTTTTGAAACCGGATTGGATTGGGCGGGCTAAACAAGTCTGACAAACGTGTTGTGCGCCGGCCGCGAAGTTTACAAGATTACCACTAGATGTGGGGTTAATGCAGGCAACTTACGCTACCAGTAGTGTTTTGGTTGCAGTCAGGCAAACATGAGAGTTTGGCGGCTGGAGTTGAAACTTGATAGCGACGCATTGATGTTTGGCGGGCATTGGCGGGTCATGCCCACTGCGTTGGCTGTGGTGCAGAACGCCCTAGCGGATGGTGCCAGTTTGGACTTCTACGGGAAAACACTGAGGCGAAAGAGCCAGATTTTTTTGCAGTCGCAGCCAATCAAAGCCGGCACCGGGGTCAGCCTTGCGACCGGGCGCGATGTGTTCATGACCCGCAATGCTGGCAATGGCATGGCGCTGCAGGATCGCGGCGCACAGTCGGGTGAGCGACTCATACTGGGCATCTTCAAACTTGTCGCCTTCCAGTCCTTCAAGTTCAATGCCGATGCTGTCGTCATTGCAGTTGGATCGGCCCCGGTAGCTTGAGGCTCCGGCGTGCCACGCACGGTCGTCGCAACTGACAAATTGCCAAAGTTCACCATTGCGCCGGATATAAAAGTGGGACGACACCGTGATGCCTTCAATGGACTTGAAGTACGGATGCGCCTGCCAGTCCAACTGGTTGGTAAAAAGCTGCGCAACCTGGTTGCCGCCATACTTGCCGGGCGGCAAGCTGATGGAATGCAGCACGATCAGGTCAACTTGTGCCAGGGCTGGGCGTGGCCCAAAGTTGGGTGACTGGCAGTGGGCAGCTAACCGGTACCAGCCATACTGCCACAGGGCTGCGTCGGGCGCTGGCGTGTTCTGCTCAGTCGGCTTCATGGTGGTCGTCAGGCAGGTGCGGTTCTTCAATTTGCAGGCGTGCAATGCGGTAGCGCATTTGGCGCAGGCTCAGGCCAAGCTGCGCTGCGGCAGCGGTGCGGTTAAAGCTGGTTACCTGCAGCGTTCGGCTCAGAATGCTGCGTTCGATCCCGTCAAGGTAACTCTGTAAATTGTCAGGGATGACAGGCGCTGCCTCCGCTTGACGTGTCAAGCCAGCCGCATCCAACGGCGCCGGCGAGCTTGCACTGAACGAGGTTGGTGGATCAAGCAGCAGGTTATGCCCGTCACCTAGGGCCATCGCCCGGTACAGCAAATTTTCAAGCTCACGCACGTTGCCAGGCATGGGCATGCGGGCCAATTCATTGAGAAAGTCGGCAGACAGCGTCGGCACCGGCATGGCTGATTCTTCTGCAATATGTGTTAACAGTGCTTTGCAAAGGTCGGGCAGGTCTTCGGAGCGTTCGCGTAACGGGGCAATGATCAGGTCAATGACATTGAGCCGATAAAACAGGTCTTGTCGAAAGCGTCCGCAATGCACTTCGTCGGCCAGATTTTTGTGTGTGGCACTGACAATGCGCACATCCACCGACTCCTCCAGAGAAGACCCTAATGGGCGTATCCGTCGTTCCTGAATGGCGCGCAGCAGCTTGGACTGCATGGCCAGCGGAAGGTCGCCGATTTCATCCAGGAAAAGTGTGCCGCCATGGGCCGCCTGGAAGAATCCTTCACGGTCTTGCTGAGCGCCGGTGTAGGCTCCTTTTTTGGCGCCAAAAAATTCGGCTTCCAGCAGGTTCTCGGGAATGGCACTGCAGTTGACGGCGACCCAGGGCCCTTTGGCACGGTGGCTGTTGGCGTGGATCGCATAGGCCACCAGTTCTTTGCCGGTGCCCGATTCGCCGGTCACCATCACCGGTGCCATGCTGGTGGCTACTTTCAGAATGCGTTCTTTGACTTGGCGCATACAGCCAGATTGCCCTACCAGCCGCCCCAGCGCGCGTTGGCCCAGCGCGCCGGTGCTTGCCAGGGCATGATCTTTCACTGGGGCCCCTTGCGCCAAAGCCAGCGGTGCAGGCGGACTGCGTACAGCAGAGGCAATGACGGCGCGAAACTGTTTCAGGTCAACCGGCTTGGTCAGGTAGTCAAAGGCACCGGCCTTCAAGGCCTCAACCGCGTTTTGCGCCGAGCCATAAGCCGTAATGACCAAACAGCGCTCAGCGCGTTGGCTGGCCTGGATATCTGTGATGAGTGCCATGCCCAGCCCATCGGGCAAGCGCATGTCTGTGATCACCACATCGTAACGATGAGCCGCCAACAGACTTTGCGCTTGTTGCAGATTCTCTGCGGCATCAACCTGGTAGCCTTCACGCAACAGCGTCAACTCGTAAAGCGTGCGCAAGTCGGGTTCATCGTCGACCACCAGAATGCGGTTTTGGCTGGTAGAGGTGCTCATGAAGCTAGTTGGATTGAGGTGCGGTTTGGGACGAAAAATTCATGGACAAGGTTTTGAAGCTAACGCCAAAGACATTGCCGTGAACAAACTCGCCCTGACGTACCTGGGCGCTGCGCCCATAAGACATGGACGCGCCATGGTTTTCGCAGAGTTCACGGCAAATATACAGGCCAAGCCCGCTGGAGCGGCTTTCCGACGAAAAAAATGGTTCAAACAAATGCTGCTCTACGGAGGGTTCCAGCGGCTCACCGTCACTCCAGACATGCAGGGTGGCTTCAAAATGTGGTGCGCCGGCGCGCGAAAAATCTACACTGACCTGAATGCAATCCGGCTTGTGGCTGGTGTAGCGCTGGGCATTGTCGAGCAGGTTGATCAATGTCCGTTGCAGATGGTCGGGGTCAAACCAGACCTCGGTGGGGTTGGCGGGCAAGTCCAGCAGCAACTCGTGGGTGATGGCATGCTGGTTTTTCCAATCGCGACTGAACCGGTTGGAGGCCTCTGTCAGATTCAGTAGCTGACCCGACTGCGCGCTGTCAGGCGAGGGAGCATGGGTCAGGTTCAGCACACTGCGGACAATTTTTTCAAGACGCTGGGCATTTTGTTGCACCATGTTGGCCAGTCGTTGCTGGGCTGGGTCAGTCAGGTTTTCGGTTAGCAGCGCGTTGGCTTGCGTTATTGCTGCCAGCGGGTTGCGGATTTCATGGGCAACAGCGGCCGACATGCGTCCCATGCTGGCCAGCTTTTCAGTGCGGATGCGTGCCTGCATTTCACGTTGATCCTGTATGAAGACCACACACAGCCGCAGTGTTTCGTTGTTCAGCGGCTCGGTCAGTTGGGTGCGCACCAGAAGACGGCGCAGCCCCTCGCCTTTGTGGCGCAGGTTGATGTCTGATTGCTGGCTGCGCTGCGTGACAAAGCTTGCGTCAATGACATTCCACAAGTCTTGCCATTCGGGTTGCGTCGCCAGGCTCAGCTCAATGAGCGGTGTGTGGTTCTGGGGGCCTAGTAGCAAGTGGGCTGCCGGATTGGCTGAGCGCACCAGGCTCTGCTCATCAACCACCACGATGCCGTCGGTGAGCGACTCGATCACCAAAGCATTGACCTGGCGCTGCACGGCCGCCGCCAATTGGCTGTGCTTGGCCCGCAGTTCCACGCTGGCCAGTCGGCTGGCAAATTGACTTGCTATGAAAGAAATAGCAAAACAACCAGCGCCAGTAAGGGCTGCCTGTAAAAAATGTGTATTGGCATCCCAGGGGCTCAGGATGGACTGCCAAGCTGCGTAGGAAAACAACAGCAGGGTCACTGCGGCTGCTGCCCCCATGGCCAGCATCATTGACCCGAGGATAGACACCATCAATACGGGCATCGCAAACAGGGGTGCGTAGTTGATGGCGCTGCTCTGCAAAAGCTGCAGCGTGGCAAATGCCACCACGTCAACCCCCACCGTGCGCACCCACTGTGCGTCAAATGTGTTGCCCAATTGTTGGGGCCGGGTCATCAGTCGCACCGCCAGGGCGGCACCGAAATAGGCCGCGCAGACCAGCAGTGCTGTGCGATTTTGCGACGGTGACAGGAAAGAAAAGCTGCCTTGCAGCAGCAGCAACAGCAAGCCCAGCATGACTCTGGCGGTCATGAATCCAAGCCAAAGACGCTGAAACGCGCGGGGCTGGTCTTCCTGCTCCTTGTCGAGTACCGGTCGTGCAGCTGTCGACCAGGCAGAGTCCGCGGGCGGAGGGTTCATTCAGGATTCCGCTTGCTGCAGATGATCTGCACTGCAGTAAACCCCATTTTTGCCAGCAACGGCCTCATTGCCTGGAACATGCGTGCCGCACCGCAAGCAGCGCACCATGTCTTGCGGTTCTGTGGCGGGCGGTGGCTTGGGTGTAGCCATCTTGTCGCTGGCGGCTGCCCTGTTGCGCCAGAGCCAAACCCCGGCCAGTACCACCAAAAGAATCAGCAATCCTTTCACAGCACCCGCCCTAAAACAACCTCAATGACAAAGCGCGAGCCCACATAAGCCAACAGCAGTAAACCCGTGCCAGCATAAAGCACGCGAACCGCATGACGGCCGCGCCAGCCGAACCGGGCGCGCCCAATTAGCAGAATGGCAAAGGTAAGCCACGACAAAATCGAAAAGACGGTCTTGTGATCCCACTTGATGGGCTGGCTGGCTCCGTAGAGCTGGCTGCCAAAGAAAAACCCCGCCAGCAAGGTCGCTGAAAGCAGGGCAAACCCAACGCTGACAAAGCGGAAGGTCAAGCGCTCCATGGTCAGCAGTGGCATGCCGGTGTGTGCATCGGTGGCGTTGCGGATACGACCTTCAGCACGGCTCATCAGCCAGGCGTGGATCACGGCGATGGCAAAAAGACCGTAAGACGCAATGCCCAGTGCCCAGTGCAGCGGCAGCCACGCTGACGCATTGGCATGTAAATAGGTGCCCGGAAAAAACAGCGCCAGAAGAATTGCCGCAGCCCCAAAGCCGGACAGCAGCCACGGCGTTCTGAGCTGGGGAAACAGGTAGTTTTCGATGGCATACACCAGACCGACCAGCCACGCCGTGATGGACAAAGCCGGAGCAAAGCCAAAGCGGGGCTCCGCGCCCCACAGGCCCCAGGCCAGCAAAATGCCGTGCATCGACCAGGCCAGCCAAACCATCACCCGGGACAAGGTTTTGCTGGATCGTATTGAACCAAAAGCCGATGCGGCATACGCCGCTGATGCACCGAAGGCCAAGGTCAAAGTCAAAGGTGTTGGACTGGCTAAAATCATGGCCACAGTTTAGCGTTTTGCACCCAGCCATCTTTACCGTGGCTTCAACCCAGGTTCCGCCCGCCGGGACACCCCCTTTATGGCATCCGCTCTTACCGACAAACTCTCCCGCCTTGTCAAGGAAATCCGTGGCCAGGCCCGCATCACCGAGACCAACGTGGCCGACATGCTGCGTGAAGTGCGAATGGCCTTGCTGGAGGCCGACGTGGCGCTGCCCGTGGTGCGCGACTTTATTGCCCGTGTGAAAGAAAAAGCACTTGGGCAGGACGTGCTGGGCTCGCTCTCGCCGGGGCAGGCGCTGGTCAGCATTGTCAACAAAGAGCTGGCTGCCACCATGGGCGATGGTGTAGCCGACATCAACCTGGCTGCGCAGCCACCGGCGGTGATTTTGATGGCCGGCTTGCAAGGTGCCGGTAAAACCACCACCACAGCCAAGCTGGCCAAACACCTGATCGAGAAGCGCAACAAGAAAGTGCTGACGGTGTCAGGCGACGTGTACCGCCCAGCGGCTATCGAGCAGCTCAAGACCGTTACCAAGCAAGCCGGTGCCGAATGGTTTCCCAGCACGCCAGACCAAAAACCGGTAGACATTGCGCTGGCGGCGCTGGACTACGCCAAAAAACATTACTTTGACGTGTTGCTGGTCGACACCGCTGGCCGACTGGCCATTGATGACGTGCTGATGCGTGAAATCACCGAGTTGCACGCCGCCATTCACCCGGTGGAAACCCTGTTTGTGGTCGATGCCATGCAGGGCCAGGACGCGGTCAACACGGCCAAAGCCTTCAAGGAGGCGCTGCCGCTGACCGGCATCATCCTGACCAAGCTTGACGGCGACTCTCGCGGTGGTGCGGCGCTGTCGGTGCGGCAGATCACCGGCGCGCCCATCAAGTTTGCCGGCACCAGTGAAAAACTTGACGGGCTGGAAGTCTTTGATGCCGAGCGACATGCCGGGCGGGTGCTCGGCATGGGCGACATTCTGGCGCTGGTTGAGCAGGTGACAGCCGGGGTCGACATTGCCTCAGCGCAACGGCTTGCCGCCAAGGTCAAGAGCGGCGCGGCCTTTGATTTGAATGACTTTTTGTCCCAGATCCAGCAAATGAAGCAAATGGGTGGGTTGAGCAGCCTGATGGACAAATTGCCCGCCGCCATGGCCGCCAAAGCCGGTCAGGTGGACATGGGCCGGGTTGAAAAGGATGTCAAGCGCAAGGAAGGCATCATCCAGAGCATGACACCGCTGGAGCGGCGCAAGCCCGAACTCATCAAGGCGACCCGCAAGCGCCGCATCGCCATGGGGGCTGGCGTGCAAGTGCAGGAGGTCAACCGCATGCTCAAGGAATTTGAGAAAATGCAGGACATGATGAAAAAGATGACGGGCGGCGGCATGATGAAAATGATGAAACGCCTCGGTGGCATGAAAGGCATGCCGAAAATGCCTTTCTGAGACCTTGTGGGAAAGACCAAGTTACACGCAGTGAACTTGCTCTGTCCCCAACTGTTCAATTGATGTTGGATGTCCGCCTTGTGGGAAAGACCAAGTTACACGCAGTGAACTTGCTCTGTCCCCAATCCTTCAATTGGTGTTGGATGTCCGCCTTGTGGGAAAGACCAAGTTCAGACTTTCTGATGCATGTAGGCAAAATTTGCTTTTTTCAGGAATAGGACTGTCACTTGTAGGAGCGGCGGCAGCCGCGAATTCGGGCTTGCCAGCCCTCCCACAGAGTCACAACCAGGCTTTCACTATGCCGAATTGATTCCGCGCAGATCAGGAAGTCTGAAGTTACACGCAGTGAACTTGCGCTGTCCCCAACTGTTCAATTGGTGTTGGAGGCTCACCTTCCCCAACGATGAAGTTAGCCAGAATTCTTTGTCACTGAGTTAAAAGGGTCCAACGCATCTGCCTCTTGCGAGGTCTGGATGACAGTTGCGAGTCGATCCATTTCGCATTCAACCGGAAACTGGCTTTCGTGAAACGCCACCGAATCTTCCCATTGCGCCCAATCGGTGTCGTCGTTTCCTTCTACCACCTCGATACCTGCTTGCGTCATGTCAATTTGCCTTGGGAGAGTCTTCAGAATTGCCCGGAATCGGGCTTAACTTTGGTTAAGCAGGAATCACGCCAGTCGCACAGAGCTTGGTAAATACCCAATGGAATCAGGGGTGGGCGGACCGCGAAAGTGCACTCATGGCGAGGCGTTGTAAAGTAAATCGACAGGTAAAAACCTTGGGCGAGGCCCCCGTTTTGCTGATTTCAGCAAGGCGTGACTTACAGTTTTTGGGTTGACACAGGAGGCTTCGGCGCATCTGGCAGACTGCCACTTGAAACGCGAAACGCTTCCAGTTTGGCGTGAAAGTCGACCGAGTCGCCGTATTCCAGAAATTGTGCGTAATGGGCGTGTTTGCCCAGCACCTTGCGTGCGTGTTTGATTGGGCAGAAGTACAGTTCGGTGCGGGCAATGACCTCGGTCAGGTAGGCCATCAGCCCGTTGGCGTAGGCGCAGTATTCGCAGTGGAAGCGCTCGATCAGGTTCAGGTAGCCCAACTGGTGACGGTCAAACACGATGTAGTCGCTGCGTTTGGCCTTGGCAATGCCGTAAATCGGAAAGCAGGTGGCCTGGTAAAACGTGACGAACAAGTCCAGTGCCATCATCGGGACGATCATGGCGTAAATGATCGGCCCGGTGATCAGGTTTTGCGGCCGATCCTTGATCAACCATTGAAAAAAGTTGCGTTTGAGTTGTTGGTGCGCTTGACGAATGCTGCGTTCAAACTCGACACGCTTGCCTTGAATGGTGAAGCTGACTTGCGACTCGTGCTCATGCAGGGCCGCTCGCAAGTCTTCTTCGAGTGTGCTGATTTGCTGCAGCAGGTCGCGGATGCGGGCATCCATCAAAGGGCTCTGGCCAAGGCTTCTTGGGTGAGCACCTCACCGCGCAGGGTAAACGTGCGCGTCTCGGTGATGGTTACATCCACCATCTGCCCGATCAGCCGTGGCTGGCCGACAAAGTTGACCACCCGGTTGCATTCGGTGCGCCCCATCAGCTCGGTGGTATCGCGCTTGGAGGTGCCTTCGACCAGAATGCGCTGCACTGTGCCAAGGCGGCTGGCGCTGATGCGAGCGATGTTGCCATTGATGTTGGCCTGCACTTCCTGCAGGCGGCGCAGTTTGACCGCGTACGGGGTGTCGTCTGCCAGGTTGGCCGCGGGCGTGCCGGGGCGCGGGCTGAAGATGAAGCTGAAACTGTTGTCAAAACCCACGTCATCCATCAGCTTCATCAGACGGGTGTGGTCGTCTTCGGTTTCGCCAGGAAAGCCGACGATGAAATCAGAGCTCAAGGCCATGTCGGGTCGAATGGCGCGCAACTTGCGCACCGTGCTTTTGTATTCCATGGCGGTGTAACCGCGTTTCATGGCCATCAAAATGCGGTCTGAGCCGTGTTGCACCGGCAAGTGCAGGTGACTGACCAGCTTGGGGATTTTGTCGTAGGCAGCAATCAGCGCCGGCGTGAATTCGTTGGGGTGACTCGTCACGTAGCGAATGCGCTCAATACCGGGAATATCGGCCACGTACTCCAGCAAGGTGGCAAAGTCGGCGACCTCCGAAGTGCTACCCATGGGGGCACGCCAGGCGTTGACGTTTTGCCCCAGCAGGGTGATTTCTTTCACACCCTGGTCGGCTAAGCCGGCCACTTCGACCAGCACGTCTTCAAATGGGCGGTGCACTTCTTCGCCCCGGGTGTAGGGCACCACACAGTAGCTGCAGTACTTGGAGCAGCCTTCCATGATGCTCACAAACGCGCTGGCACCGTCCACCCGCGCTGGCGGCAGGTGATCGAACTTTTCGATTTCGGGAAAGCTGATGTCCACTTGTGAGCGGTTCAGCCGCTCGCGCTCGGCCAGCATTTGCGGTAGCCGGTGCAGGGTTTGCGGCCCAAACACCAGGTCCACATAAGGCGCGCGCTCAATGATGGCCGCGCCTTCCTGGCTGGCCACGCAGCCGCCGACACCGATCAGCGCACCGCGCTTTTTCAGGTGCTTGACGCGGCCCAGGTCGGAGAAAACCTTTTCTTGTGCCTTCTCGCGCACTGAGCAGGTGTTGAACAAAATCAGGTCGGCTTCCTCGATGTTGTCGGTCGGCTCGTAGCCCTGGGCGGCACCCAGCACATCGCTCATCTTGTCCGAGTCGTACTCGTTCATCTGGCAGCCATAGGTTTTGATAAAGACTTTTTTGCTCATGGGGGTGATTCTTGTTTGCTATTATTTGTGTAGCTGTTTGCGCTTATTACATAAGGGCTAGAGGCCAATTTGATGCATATATTAGAGACGTGCTGGGTACCGTCGGCATTGCCACGAAAGCGCGCCCTCGCGGCAATGGCACAGTCAAGGTTGGCTTGACTGGCCCCAAGCCGGAACGGCGTGGCTTACTGGCTGGGAAACTTGGGCAGCTGATTGAAAGGCGTTTTGCCGTCGTCAGTTTTGGGTTTGTCACTGTCCGAACCAAAGGAAAAATTGGTGACGGGTTCCATGCCGGGCCGCTTTTCGCGGGCCTCGGCTTCACCCAAAATCCAGACTTCATGCACCAAGCCCTGCGGGTCGCGCAGGTAGTTCACCAGCACGCGCTGGCCGACCAGGCTGGCTGACATCACCAGCAGATTGTTGGGGGCTTTGATGCGGGCACCGGGCGACAAGCGCTCGGGTTGCCCGTTGAGCAGAATTTGCGGCGGTGCCGTCACTTCCAGGGTGGCGCGTTTAGCGGCCTTTGGAAATTGGCGCAACATATCTTGCGCAACGGCCGGGCCGGGCCACAGAGCGCTCAAGCTGCACAGGCCCAGTAACAGGGCCGTTGTCAGTAACGTCCGTCGGCTGGTTGAGGGTGCGGGCAGGGCACGCAAAGGGGGCACATGGCGGGGTGATGCGAGGGTGCAGCGGTTCATGGTGTTCATCCAGAGGCTGTTGAAGAAGCTGGCAATTTTAGGGCAAGCCAACCGGTGGCTCTGAGGATTGCTGCGCGCGCAACTTGTCCTTTTTGCTGGGGCGTTTGCCTTTGATGCCACCATTGCCAGGCGCATCGGGCGAAGAGGAGGGCGGCGGGGCAACTTCCTGTGGCTCAAAGCCTTCAACGGTTTCCAGCGCCAGCTTGACACTTTGGCGCTTTTCAATCAGCCGCCAATGTGCCTGGGTGGCGGCGCCGACAAAGCTCACGGCCAAGCCGGCCTCGTTGGCGCGCCCGGTGCGGCCAATGCGGTGTGTATAGTCTTGTGTAGAGCGTGGCAAATCAAAATTCACCACCACCGGCAAGCCTTCAATATCAAGCCCGCGTGCCGCCACGTCGGTGGCCACCACCACACCCAGACGAGAGGCCTTGAAATCGGTCAGCACCTGGCTGCGCTTACCCTGGCTCAGCTCGCCGTGAAATGGCTCAGCTGTCAGGCCACCCTTGCGCAGTTTGTCAGCCACGATCTCAGCCGCAAATTTGGTCGCCACAAACACCAGCACACGAGGCCAGGCGTGCAGGGCGATCAGGTGGCGCAGCAGTTGTGTGCGCCGCGGCGCGTCCACGGCGATGGCCCGCTGCACGATCTCGACCGGCTGCTGGGTGGGGCCTTGCACTTCAACCCGCACCGCGTCATGCAGCAGGGTGTGTGCCAGGGCTTGCACGGCCGGGCTGAAGGTGGCCGAGAAAAACAGGTTTTGTCGTTGCGCTGGCAGCAGCGCCAGCACCTGCGCCAACTCTTCGGCAAAACCCAGGTCGAGCATGCGGTCGGCTTCGTCGAGCACCAGGGTGCCGACGTGATCGAGCTTGAGCGCGTTGTGCGCCACCAAATCGAGCAGACGTCCGGGTGTAGCCACCACCACGTCGGTGCCGCCGCGCAGGCCCATCATTTGCGGGTTGATCGACACGCCGCCAAAAAATGTCGAAACTTTGATGGTTTGTGGCAAGTGCTGCGCCAACGCCTTGATCACATCGCCCACCTGTGTCGCCAGTTCGCGCGTGGGCACCAGCACCAGCGCTTGCACGTGCCTGACCCGACCGGTGTGTGCTTGAAGGCGTTGCAGCAAGGGCAGTGCAAAGGCGAGGGTTTTGCCGGAGCCGGTTTGGGCTGAGCCCAGCAGGTCATGCCCTTCCAGCGCGGGGGCAATCGCGTCGCGCTGAATTGGTGTTGGGTCGGTATAGCCCAGGGCATCAATGGCGGCAAGCAGGGCAGGCGACAAGCCCAGGGTGGAAAAAGTCATGGTGGAACTGAGTGGGTAGTGGATGCCGTTGATATGAGCCGGTGTGCGCATCGGGCAGGGTGCAGTTTACGTGGTGTGGCGAAAGCCGCGCCGCTGGCTGGCATCAGCAAGCCGTGGCAGCATAATCGCTACCCTGTGAAACCGCCCATACTTGGTCTGGTTCGGCTCAATTCAAAGGACATTGTGAAAAAAACATTCAAGCTCAACATCGAAGGCAAGCAGCGCGACCGCGTTGTGGAAGCCACCAAACACGAAATTCGACAGTACGTTCAGCGTGAACGCCGCAAGGCGCTGCCTGAAGGTGTGGATTTTTGGGACTTTGATTGCAAATTTGGCGCCAGCCCTGAGTTGGCCCAGACGGTGCACTTTGCCACCATCACCGCCCTGATTGATGCCGCGGCCGCAGACGGATCGGATGCTTTTTATCTGGAACTGCTTGCCAAACCCGGCATCCGCAACG
>JBBQLQ010000025.1:0-28247 GCA_038328055.1 Burkholderiales bacterium | reverse complement strand
CCCACTCTCTCCCCCCGCCCTCTCTCGCCCCGCCGGGCGAGAAAGGGAGCCAACAGCCCTATTTGGCCGGGTATTCAAACAGGCCAAGTTCATAGCGTTTGGCTAACTTCAGACTTCCCTTGCCTGACCTGCTGGACCGCTTGTCGGGGTACCGGCCAAGTTCATAGCGTTTGGCTAATTTCAGACTTCCTGATCAGCACGGAATCCATTTGGCATGGTGAAAGCCTGGTTGTGAGAAAGCATGGTTGTGAGAAAGCCTGGTTGTGAGAAAGCATGGTTGTGAGAAAGCTTGGTTGTGAGAAAGCTTGGTTGTGAGAAAGCTTGGTTGTGAATTTGTGGGAGGGCTGGCAAGCCCGAATTCGCGGCTGCCGCCGTTCCTACAAGCCCGAATTCGCGGCTGCCGCCGCTCCTACAGGTGCCAGTTCTATTTCTGAAAAAAGCAAATTGTGCCTACACGCATCAGGAAGTCTGAAGTTCTAGAGTTTTTCCCCACTCTCTCCCCCCGCCCTCTCTCGCCCCGCCGGGCGAGAAAGGGAGCTAACAGCCCTATTTGGCCGGGTATTCAAATAGGCCAAGTTCATAGCGTTTGGCTAACTTCAGACTTCCTGATCTGCACGGAATCCATTTGACATGGTGAAAGCTTGGTTGTGACTTTGTAGGAGGGCTGGCAAGCCCGAATTCGCGGCTGCCGCCGCTCCTACAGGTGCCAGTCCTGTTCCTGAAAAAGCAAACTATGCCTATACGCATCAGGAAGTTTGAATTTATAACAAATTAGCCTCTATCCCCTATAAACAGTGCATGAGTTGCTATTCATTTTGATTAATCTCAGACTTCCTGATCCGCCCGGAATCCATTTGGCATGGTGAAAGCCTGGTTGTGACTTTGTGGGAGGGCTGGCAAGCCCGAATTCGCGGCTGCCGCCGCTCCTACAGGTGCCAGTCCTGTTCCTGAAAAAAGCAAATTGTGCCTACACGCATCAGGAAGTTTGAAGTTCTAGAGTTTTTCCCCACTCTCTCCCCCCGCCCTCTCTCGCCCCGCCGGGCGAGAAAGGGAGCTAACAGCCCTATTTGGCCGGGTATTCAAATAGGCCAAGTTCATAGCGTTTGGCTAACTTCAGACTTCCCTTGCCTGACCTGCTGAACCGCTTGTCGGGGTACCGGCCAAGTTCATAGCGTTTGGCTAATTTCAGACTTCCTGATCAGCACGGAATCACATTTGGCATGGTGAAAGCCTGGTTGTGAGAAAGCCTGGTTGTGACTTTGTGGGAGGGCTGGCAAGCCCGAATTCGCGGCTGCCGCCGCTCCTACAGGTGCCAGTTCTATTCCTGAAAAAAGCAAATTGTGCCTATACGCATCAGGAATTCTGAAGTTCTAGAGTTTTTCCCCACTCTCTCCCCCCGCCCTTTCTCGCCCCGCCGGGCGAGAAAGGGAGCCAACAGCCCTATTTGGCCGGGTATTCAAACAGGCCAAGTTCATAGCGTTTGGCTAACTTCAGACTTCCCTTGCCTGACCTGCTGGATCGCTTGTCGGGGTACCGGTCAAGTTCATAGCGTTTGGCTAACTTCAGACTTCCTGATCCGCACGGAATCCATTTGGCATGGTGAAGGCTTGGTTGTGACTTTGTGGGAGGGCTGGCAAGCCCGAATTCGCGGCTGCCGCCGCTCCTACAAGCCCGAATTCGCGGCTGCCGCCGCTCCTACAAGCGCCAGTCCTGTTCCTGAAAAAAGCAAATTGTGCCTAAACGCATCAGGAAGTCTGAAATTCTAGAGTTTTTCCCCACTCTCTCCCCCCGCCCTTTCTCGCCCCGCCGGGCGAGAAAGGGAGCTAACAGCCCTATTTGGCCGGGTTTTCAAACAGGCCAAGTTCATAGCGTTTGGCTAACTTCAGACTTCCCTTGCCTGACCTGCTGGACCGCTTGTCGGGGTACCGGCCAAGTTCATCGCGTTTGGCTAACTTCAGACTTTCTGATCCGCACGGAATCACATTTGGCATGGTGAAAGCCTGGTTGTGACTTTGTGGGAGGGCTGGCAAGCCCGAATTCGCGGCTTCCGCCACTCCTACAGGCCCGAATTCGCGGCTGCCGCCACTCCTACAGGCCCGAATTCGCGGCTTCCGCCACTCCTACAGGCCCGGATTCGCGGCTGCCGCCGCTCCTACAAGTGCCAGTCCTGTTCCTGAAAAAAGCAATCTGTGCCTATATGCATCAGGAAGTCTGAAGGTGTGGCCGATCGAAAAAATTCTTTTGAAGTTCGGTAACACGGGAGATTCGGAGTTGAAGTGGTAGGCCGTCATGAGGTCGTCACGGGCGAAGTCTGGCTGGCCAAGCTTGAACCCACTGTAGGGAGTGAAATTCAGAGAACGCTTCCTTGCATCGTGGTGTCGCCGCCCGAATTGCACGATTATTGGCGCACGGTGATTGTGGTTCCCATGACCACCGGCGCGATAGGTCATCAAGCATCCGGTGCAATCATCTCCGCGTAGTCGTACAGCGCGCCCAAAATGGCTTCGCCATTCTCATCGGCGGTCTCGGCCAGCTTGTCCATTTCGTCAAACAAGCCGGCGATGGTGCGGGCCCCGCCTTCACCATTGAGCAGCAAGGCGGCGCGGTGCGCCTCCCAGCGTTGCTGTTCCGGCGTAGACAGGCTTTGCGGAAAATTGCGCGCCCGGTAGCGCCACAGTAACTCCCCCAGGCGAGCATCGTCAAACGCTGGCCGGGCCGCGGCCAGCTGCTCAGGGGTGGCCTGGCGCAGATCGTTCAAACGCCGGCGATCAGCGTTGCCAACAAAACCACCATACAAATCTTCATCCACATCCACAGTCACCCCAGCATCGCGCTTGAACACCGCCGCCCAAATGGCGCTCATGTCGGGCAAATCACGCGCCCAAGCGGCGTGCTGCAGTTGGGCCGGCACATGAATGCCCCAACGCTGCGCCATCGGCTCACTCAAGACCTTCAGGTTGCGCATCACCATCGGGGACTTGTTCAGGTGGACTGACTTCACCGGCAAGCGGCTCATGCCTGGCGGCAAATCAGCGGTTTTGGTGAACAGACGCAGACGAATCTGCTCGGCGTTCAAATCGCGCAATTCGCTGGGGTCATGTGCCAAATCCCAGGCTAGCAATTCGTTTTTATTGCCAGGGTGCATGGCCAGCGGCCACATCAGCGCCAGGCAACCGCGTTCGGGCGCAAACATGCCCGAGATGTGCCAAAACGGTTTGGCGTCCACCGGACGCAGCGGCATGCCGAGTTCGGTCATGACGCGGTCTTTTTTGTGCAAACCAAAGCAGAAGTCAAACAGCTTGGGCTGCGCGGTTTTGAGGAGGCGCGCCAGCGCAATGGTGGCATGCACGTCGCTCAAGGCATCGTGGGCAGACTCGTGCACCAAGCCATTGGCAGCGGTCAGGTCGGTCAGCTTGAAGCTGGGCTTGCCTTGCGCGTTGAGCGGCCAGTGGATGCCTTCGGGCCGCAAGGCATAGGCGGTGCGCACTACATCGAGCAAATCCCAGCGGCCACAGTCGTTTTGCCATTCGCGCGCATACGGGTCGATCAGGTTGCGCCAGAACATGAAGCGGGTGATTTCGTCGTCAAAGCGGATGGTGTTGTAGCCCACGCCCACCGTGCCGGGAAAGCTCAGCGCCTGCTCAATTTGCGCGGCAAACTGGACTTCTGGCAGGCCTTTTTCCAGACACTCTTGGGGCGTAATGCCGGTGATCAGGCAAGACTGCGGATCCGGCAAAAAGTCATTGGCCGGCTGGCAGTACAGCATGATCGGTTCGCCCAACTGATTCAAATCAGCATCGGTGCGGATGGCGGCAAACTGCGCCGGGCGGTCGCGCCGGGTGTTGGTGCCAAAGGTTTCGTAGTCGTGCCAGAGAAAAGTGTGCGTCATAGTGTGTATTCATGTACCGTCGTTGCGAGGCAAACGCTTTTAGCCGCGAGGAGCGCAGCGACGTGGCGGGCAGCGACGCGGCAATCCACCAAGTACGGGGCCATAGATTGCCGCGGCGCGCTCGCAATGACGCAATAATGTAATTATTGTCATCATCAAGTCATTGCCCGTGTTTGGGTCAAAGTCATTTGCGCCGGGCCGAGCGCACACCAGACAATTCAGCGACCAAAACAAGCACCTTGTTCAGCCGGCCCGAATCAGACACCTCCACGGTAAAGGTCATCCAGGCTACGCCTTTGATGGACTGGGTTTGCACGCCAATAACATTCATTTTTTCTTTGGTAAACACCTCGGAAATATCGCGTAACAAGCCTTGGCGGTCTTGTGCCTGCACCGCCACATCGACCGGATAGACCGACCCGTTGACGGCTTGTGTGACACCCCACTCCACATCAATCAGGCGCTCACCATTTCTGGCCACCATCTCGCCCAAGTTGGTGCAATCGGTGCGGTGCACGCTAACCCCCCTGCCGCGGGTGACAAAACCACAAATGGCATCGGGCGGGGCGGGCTTGCAGCACTTGGCCAACTGCGT
Source organism: Burkholderiales bacterium (assembly GCA_038328055.1). GTDB lineage: Bacteria > Pseudomonadota > Gammaproteobacteria > Burkholderiales > Burkholderiaceae_C > Rhodoferax. Next base: position 23,763 of record JBBQLQ010000025.1, on the reverse strand, counting down.
CATGAGCGAATCCACACCCACCACCAGCAAGCCGCCTTTGCTGGGGTTGCTGTCAGCCCGGGGTTTGCGCAACAGCGGTGCCTCGTCATCAGAGGATGGTGTTGGCGGGTGCAGCAGCACTTCAATGCTGTGCAGTGAAAACTCGTCTTTGCCGACGCGCTCGAACAACGCCTCTGCATTGTCAAAGCCGAGCTGCGAGGCCAGGTCATCAAGCTTGAGGGCGGTCTTGCCTTCACGCTGCAGCAGTTTTTCAACCGCCTCGCGGCCTTTGCCAATGGTTTCGCTCATGGCCAGGGCGTTAAACCAGGCGCGCACCTTGGTTTTGGCCCGGTGGCTCGCGATGTAGCCCAGCTCGGGGTTGAGCCAGTCGCGCGAGGGGCCGCCCTCTTTGATCGTTGTGACTTCGACCGTCTGGCCGTTCTTCAAGGGCGTGTTGAGCGGCACCATGACACCGTCTAGGCGCGCACCACGGCAGCGATGGCCCAAACTGGTGTGCACGGTGTAGGCAAAGTCCACCGCCGTTGAGCCTTGCGGTAGCTCAACAATCGCCGCCTCAGGTGTCAGCACATAAATGCGGTCATCAAACACCGGGCCGTGCGCTTGCGGGCCCGACAAGTCGCGCTCCCACGCCAGCAGCTGGCGCAGCACAGCAATTTTTACATCGTATTCGCCGGTGGCCGACACCCCGGCATAGCCCTTGGTGCCCGCCTCTTTGTAAGCCCAATGGGCGGCTACGCCGTTTTCAGCGTGGTCGTGCATGGCCTGGGTGCGGATTTGAATTTCGGTTGGCTGACCGCGCGCGTCACGCACCACCGTGTGCAGCGACTGGTAGCCGTTGACCTTGGGTTTGGCGATGTAATCGTCAAATTCTTCGGCAATGGGTGTGAAATGGCTGTGCACCCAACTCAAGGCACCATAACACTCGGGCACGCTCGCCACAATCACGCGCAAAGCGCGCACGTCATACACCTTGGCAAAGCCCAATGACTTGCCGCGCATTTTTTTGACGATGCTGTAGATGTGCTTGGGCCGGCCAGACACTTCGGCGCTCATGCCATTGGCCTTCAAATCGAGCTCAAGCTGCTGGCGCATGCGCTCTACGTTGGCTTCACGCTCAACGCGCTTTTCATCGAGCAGCCGCGCCACCTCACGGTAGGTGTCGGGCTCCAGGAAGCGAAACGCCAGGTCTTCCATTTCCCATTTGATTTCCCAGATGCCCAGCCGGTTGGCCAGCGGCGCGAACACCTGCAAGGCCTCGGTGGCCAGGCCGTCAGACACGGGCAATTTGCTGGCCGCGAAGAAACGCAAGGTTTGCAGGCGTGAGGCCAGCCGCAGCATGACCACCCGCAGGTCGCGCGAGAAGGCCAGCAGCATTTTGCGCACGTTTTCAGTCTGCACCGCCGCTGTTTGCGCGGTGGGCGTGGCCGCCGCGTTGACGATCAGGCGCGCTTGGCGGGCATGGCGTTGCACCCGCACCAGCTTGTTGGTTTCCATGGCCAAGGCGGCAAAGTTTTCGCCAAAGGCTTTGGTGATGACTTCCTGCGGCTTGTTCAAGTGGTCGCAGGCGTACACCAGGTAGCTGGCTGCCTGCATGGCCTCTGAGCCGCCAATGCCTTTCAGAATATTGGCGACCGCATCCGCATGGGTCAGAATGTTTTCACCGGTGTCGAGGGTTTCACTTGCCAGCAGCGGCTCGGCAAAAGCGCGGGCCCGGGCCAGTGCGTTGACCTGGTCGGGCAGACTGTGGGCCGTGGCCAGCACCACGGGCAACACAAGTTTGGTGGTCTGCGCAGATGATGCGCTGGCAAGGGTATGACTTTTCATCAGCAATTCAAAATGGCATTAACGCAACATTAGCGCAACATTAGCGCAGCAAAAAAGATAACACAGCCTGCAGCTGATCCGGTGCGACAAAAGTCGGCGCATGGCCAACACCGACAAATTCGATCAGCCGGGCTTTCGGGCCCCGCTGCGTCATGGCCAGCGCTGTAGCCGTCGACAGCAAGTCTGAATCAGCCCCACGCACCAGCAAGGTGTCGGCCGTGATCTGGTCATAGGTTTGCCACAGCAGCGCTTCGCCCTGGGCCGCCGACTCGGGCGTAACGGCCTTGAACGACTCGGCCAGCGCCGGGTCGTAGCGCAGCGTCAAACGGCCTGACCCATCATCTAGCACCCTAAGCTGGGGGCGCGTCAAGGCCAGCCACTGCTGCGGTGTGTGCGGGCCAAAGCTGCTGGCAATCGTCCACAGTGCGTCTGCGGCCTGTTGCTCCGAATCAAACACCGGTATCTTGCCCAGGTACTGGCCAATGCGCTGTAAGGCTTGCCACTCGATGGTGGGGCCGACATCGTTGAGCACCAGGCGGCGAATTTTCGCGAACTCGGGAAACAAGGGTTGGCCGGCCACCACCATGCCAATCAGGCCACCCATGCTGGTGCCCACCCAATCCAGCGTGGTGGGTTGGAGTTGCTCCAGCAGGGTCACCATGTCCAGCGCGTAAGCCATCAGCTGATAGCCCTGCGGGTCGACCAGCCAGTCGCTTTGACCCCGCCCCACCACGTCCGGGCAAATCACCCTGATATCACCGCCGAGCGCGTTACACAGCGCCTGGGCCAGCGTGTCAAAGTCGCGACCCTGGCGCGTCAGGCCATGCACACACATCACCACATGGCGGCTGGCCGGGTTGCCCCACTGCCAGTAAGCCATGCGGTGGCTGTTGACGGCATCTGGGCAAGTGACAAAATTCAGGGTAGGTTCAGACATGGTGTGCGGGGCTTGATAATGGCGGGCTTGCTGCCCTGAGTGAGGCCTTGTCAGGCGCATGGCAGCATCCTAATTCAAACTCAGGCGACTGATTTCAGATTGACTGAAACAGCCATCAATTTTTTGGAGATTACCCATGCTTAAAGGCAAAACAGCACTCGTCACAGGTTCCACCAGCGGTATTGGTCTGGGCATTGCCAAGGCCCTGGCCACCCAGGGGGCCAACATCGTGCTCAATGGTTTTGGCGATGTCGATGGCCCCAAGGCTGAAATTGCCGCACTTGGTGTCCAAGTGGCCTACCACGGTGCCGACATGAGTCGCCCCAATGAGATTGCCGACATGCTCAACTATGCGGCAGCCCAATTTGGTCGGGTCGATATTCTGGTCAACAACGCCGGCATTCAGCATGTGGCACGGGTTGAAAACTTCCCGCCCGAGCGCTGGGATGCCATCATTGCCATCAACCTGTCCAGCGCGTTTCACGCCACCCGGCTGGCGCTACCCAACATGCTGAGCGCAGGCTGGGGCCGCATCATCAACGTGGCCTCGGTGCATGGGCTGGTTGGCTCGGCAGAAAAATCTGCCTACGTGGCGGCCAAGCATGGCGTGATCGGCCTGACCAAGGTCACTGCGCTGGAAAACGCCACCACGGGAGTCACCTGCAACGCGATTTGCCCCGGCTGGGTGCTGACACCACTGGTGCAAAAGCAAGTTGATGCCAAAGCCGCCAGCTTAGGTGTCTCTAACGATGCCGCCATCAAAGTGATCCTGGGCGAAAAAGAGCCGTCCATGCAGTTCACCACGCCCGAAGAGTTGGGCGCGCTGGCGGTGTTTTTCTGCTCGGCTGCGGGCAACAATGTGCGCGGCGTCGCCTGGAACATGGACGGCGGCTGGGTGGCGCAGTAAATCAGATCGACTGCCGAAACGCCATTACCGCCTGATTGCGCAGGGTGCGCAGCATGGCCAGCTCTTTTTCATCGACGACCAGCCCGCCAAACTCAGCCTTGTCGGCGTAGATCATGCCAAACGGCTTGCCTTTAAGCTGCAGCGGCAAAATCAAAAACGTTGGCGCGTGATAGCTTTTTTTGTACCAGTCAGGCAAGCGCTCGGCAATGCGGGGATCTTGCGTGTCGGTGATCAGCGTGTCGGCACCTTTGTGGCAAATGGTGGCAAACAGGTCAGGCTTGCCAGACTGGTTCAAGGGCACGCAAAACGACTTCACCACGCCTTCCACGCCAGCACCCAGGCCAAAACGCCCGGTCAGGGTGTCGGTTTTGACATCGCGCATGCAAAAAATGATGCGATGAAATTCGAACGCCCGAAACATCGCCTCCAGTATCATGCGCAGCACGTCGCTGAGTTTGAAGTCTTCGACCATCGCGTTGGTAATGTCCTGTATGCCCGCCGTCAGGGTTTGCGCGACATGCGCTGACGGCACAGCCTGCCTGGCGTTCTCTGGCGTTGCGGCTAATGTCGCTAATGAGACTGGCATCACCTGGGTGGCCTGCAACTCGGTGCGGGCCAGCGTGTCCTGAAAGTCATTCGCATCAGCGACCGTCTGGGTATGGCGTCCTGTGGTGTCGCCGGCACTGCTGAGCAGGCGTGATGCCCGCGAATCAGGCCGCACACTGATTTCCATGGCATTGGCGAGCTCAACGAGCTTTTTACGCGCCGTCGCGGTGGCGGCCTGAATATGCTCGGTGCTCACGCCCAGCGCCTTGCTGTAACGCTTGGCGGTCTGCACCAAGTGCGCGCCCACCGCGTTCGGGTCGTCGTGCAACATGGCATCGGCCATTTCATTGGCGGCGCGTGCGCTCCAGCGCAAGCGGCTCTGCGCATCGACTGGTACACGGGTGGGTGGGTCGCCGGACGGTTTCACAATGCAGCGCTGAATGCTCTCGGGCAGGCCCCAGATTTTGGCCACGCCCAGACCCAGTGATTCATAGCTCAGGCCCAAAGCACGGGTTGCTGCCGCTTCTTCAGACACCGGCGCGCGTGGGTCTGTTACCAGTGCGCGCACGCTGGCCGCTTCTTCCGGAAAATAGAACTGGCTTAACATGCGCCCCAGGTTCTGAAACAGCGCACCTATGAAAGCTTCTTCTCCCTCGACCGTGGTGTCGCCCAGTTCAGCCGCAATTGAGCCGGCCATCAACGCCCGCAAGAATTCCTCTTTGAGCAGTTGCGCATTGCCTTTGTCTTGCATGTGCTCCAGCAGCACCAGGCTCAGCGCCATATTGCGAATGCCATTGAAGCCGACCAGGCTTACCGCGCGCGACACCGTGCCAATGCTGTCAACCCGGGCATAGTGCGCGCTGTTGACGATGCGAAGCAACTTGTTGGTCAGCGCGACATCTTTCAATATTTCGTTGGTAACGCTGCTGACGCTCTCCGTGTCGCTGGAGGCCATGCTTTGGATGCGCCCAATGGACTCCGAAAGTGCCGGAAAGTCGCTCTTGTTGCGCATGCGCCGCAACAAAAATTCAAGCGTGCCGCTTTGGCTGCCCGCCTTGCCCGCATCGCCCACTGGTTGCACCATCTGGTTGTTGTCAGACCACTGGCGCAGCGCATCCAGAAAGCCCTGGGCGTCGGGGTAGCGCTGATTGGCCTCAAACGCGGTGGCGCGCAACACAATGGCCCGCAGCGGGTCGTCCAGGCGCGCCAGCAATTCAGAAGGCCACTGCAGGGGTTCGCGGGCGGCCTGTTCGAGCGCGCGTTTCAGATCACGCCCCTGGCGCACCGGCTTGCCCCACAGCAATTCTGCGAGCATCAGGCCAGCCGAATACACATCCATCAGCGGCGACACCGCCTCACCCCGAATGGCCTCGGGGGCCATGTAAGCGGGTGAACCGGCAATCTCACCCGCATCGGCTGCTGTGACAGCATTGAGGCGTGCGGCAATACCAAAGTCTGTCACCCGGGCGCGACCATGACTATCCATCAGCACATTGGAGGGCTTGAGGTCGCGATGCACCACGCCAGCGCCGTGCGCTGCCACCAGGGCACCCAGCACTTCCTGCATCAAGGCCGCCGCCTGCAGCGCGGGCCGCGCACCCTGTTCTACCAGTGTTTGCGCCAAGGTTTGGCCGGGCACGTATTCAAACACCAGATAGGCCTGCTGGCCATGCACATCGGCCTCATACACCGGCACGATGTTGGCGTGGGTCACGCGGCCGACACTACGCGCCTCTTGCAACCACTGCGCCAATGCACCCGTGTCCTGGCCGTCGGCCGGCTTCATCAGTTTGATGGCCACCTGGCGCTCCAGCCGCGGATCAAACGCCAGCCAGACTTGCGCCTGCGCGCCCTGCCCCAGTAAACCTCTGAGTTCAAAACGCCCCACGTTTGCGGGTGCAGGCGCTGGCGCTGCGCCCGCACTGCCCCCAGTGGCCATACGTTTCAGGGTAGAAAGTGGAGAAAAATCAACCATGCGTTCTCCTATTGTCTATTTCAACTGCACCGAACCCGACACGGTCACCGTCACCGTGCCCAGACCGGCCTCTACCGGCACGGGGGCATCCGAGGCCACCGCCCGCCCGGCCATCATCATCATGGGGCGCACTTGCAAGCCCGGATCATCAGAGCTCACATTGATCTCGCCCAGCGTGTAAGCGCTGAAATCAAAATCTTTGGCGATCTCAGTGGCACGCTGGCGAAACTGCGCAATGGCCTGGCTTTGTGCCTGCGCCAACGCACCTCGGCGCTGTTCGGGACTCAAACCAAAACTGCTGCCAGCAACGGTCAGTGTTTGTACTTTGCCTGCGGTTTCACTGATGCGGGCGAAATCACGGCCTTCCAGCACCAGTTCAGCGCTGCCCTGCCACCCAGTCAGCTTGCCATCGCGCCCGTAGCGTGGCGACAGCCCAAAGCGACCGGTGCGCACGTCCATTTGGCCGACTTGCGCCTGTTTTTTAGCCAGGGCCAAGGCCGCCTCCAGCGCGGCCTTGAGCTGGCTTTGCACCACCTGCGGCTCAGCGCCTTCGCGCGTGGTGCTCAGTGACATGGTGAGCCAGTCCTGCGCCACCTGCACCTGGGCACTGGCGGCCAGCGTCACCCGCTGTTGCGGTAGCGGTTGCAAAATATTTTGAGAAAAACAGGCGCTAGCCCATACCATTAAAGCGGAACCCGCTATCAATAATCTAGCATTTTTCAAAGCATATTCTCCTATTTCAATACAGCCAACGCGGCTGAACCAAGGTCTAAGTAATGTGTAACAGTGTGTCAATGATGACAAATAAACCCGCCAAAAGCGGGTCAACAAACGCAAAATCACGCTTGTTACAAATTTGAGTGGGGTAAGTATGGCCGCAAACGCTGAGCGTGTTGACAGAATTTTGGTCGTTGATGACGATGCGCGCATCCGCGACCTGTTGCGCCGCTACCTGACCCAAGAAGGTTTTGAGGTGCTGCAGGCCGAAGACGGCCGTGCCCTGACGCGGGTTTTGTTGCGCGAACCGGTCGACCTGATCGTGCTGGACCTGATGATGCCCGGCGAAGACGGCCTGTCAGTGTGCCGGCGCCTGCGTGCTGCCAGTGACCGCACCCCGATCATCATGCTGACCGCCAAGGGCGAGGACATCGACCGCATTGTGGGCCTGGAAGTGGGTGCTGATGACTACCTGTCCAAACCCTTCAATCCGCGCGAGTTGCTAGCCCGCATTCATGCTGTGTTGCGCAGGCGCCCGCCAGTCGAAGCGCCGGGTGCGCCCTCTGGCGACAACGAAACCATAAGCTTTGGCCCCTTCAGTTTTGACATGGGCGCGCGCACGCTGCGCCGGGGCAATGAGGAACTGTCCCTGACCACCGGTGAATTTGCCATGCTCAAGGCGCTGGTGCGCCACCCGCGCCAACCGTTGTCGCGTGAAAAGCTGGCACAACTCGCGCGTGGGCGCGACTTCGAGCCGTTTGACCGCAGTCTGGATGTTCAGGTGTCGCGCCTGCGCAAACTCATTGAGGTGGATGCAAGCGCGCCGCGCTTCATCCAGACCGTGTGGGGCGTGGGCTACGTTTTTGTACCTGATGGCAACCCATAAGCCTGGCCTGAGCCTTTTTTGGCGAACTTTTTTCCTGCTGGCGCTGCTGCTCTTTGGCAACGTGCTGGCCTGGACCTACACCCTGCGCGAGCTGGAGTCCGAGCCGCGCGCCATCCAGGCGGCGCAGCAAATCGCCTCGGTGGTGAATATCAGCCGTGCAGCAGTCATGCATGTGGATGCCATCAACCGGGTGTCGCTGTTCAAGACCATGAAGGATGTGGAGCATGTGGCCATCAGCCCGCGTGAGCCCAAGGACACGTTTGAGCTTTATGAAGAAGATTACCTGGGCCAATACGTTGTCAAAGAGATCAAAACCCGACTGGGCCCGGGTACGGTCATTGCCCGAAGTGTCAACAATGATGAAGGCTTCTGGGTTGGCTTTAACATCGAAAAAGATAACTACTGGCTAAAAACCGATCGCTCGCGTTTTGATGAACCCGCCGGGAAAACCTGGCTGGTCTGGCTACTGACAGCCGCCAGTTTGTCGCTGGCCGGTGCCGCCTGGATTGCGCGCCTGATCAACCGCCCGCTCAAAGACCTGTCGTTTGCCGCCAGCCGCGTGCAAGAAGGCGACTTTGCCGCCAGTGAGCTTGACGAGTCGGTCAACACCCGGGAAATCAGAGCGGTCAACATAGGCTTTAACCAAATGACCCAAAAGCTCGCCAAAATCGAGCAAAACCGGGCTGTCATGCTGGCCGGTATCTCGCATGACTTGCGCACGCCACTGGCTCGCTTGCGTCTGGAAACCGAACTCAGTGTGAGCGATGTTGACGCGCGTGAGAACATGGCCAACGACATTGCGCAGCTTGATGCCATCATTGACAAGTTTTTGGACTACGCCCGACCAGGCAACATGAAACTCACCCCGGTGTCGCTCAACCAGACGGTGGCAGACTGCGTAGCCAAACTGTACAAGCGCACCGACATGCAATTCAAGGTGGCCATGCAAGATGACCTGATGGTGCTGGCCGACCCGGTGGAATTGCAGCGGGTCATTGACAACCTGCTGGAAAACGCCGGGCGCTACGGCAAATCGGTCAATACCGGCATCGCCATGGTTGACATTACGGCCCGCAATCAAAGCAAGTCGGTGGTGCTGCGGCTGCGCGATCACGGTGTGGGTGTCGCGCCCGAACAGATGAAGCAACTTACCACCCCGTTTTATCGGGGCGAAGCGGCCCGCACCGCCGCCAAAGGCACCGGCCTTGGGCTGGCTATTGTTGAAAAAACCGTCGCCCGCATGGGTGGCAGGTTTGAGCTCAGCGCCCCGATTGACAGCGGTTTGTGCGCCAATATTGTGCTTCAGCGCAGCTGAAAGACCCATTCCATCGAACCCCGATCAACCCGAGCTCTGCCAAACTGGCCGACTCTGATTTAAAGGCATGCGTCTGACTATCGGGCTGGATGCCCCTCATCCCTATCGGTTCGCGCGAAATTTTTACAGCCGACTCAATAGCTCCGCTTTTTTGGCAGCGTATTCCTGTTCGCTCAAAATACCTCGGCTTTGCAATGCTGCAAGCTTCTCGATACTGGAAAAAATGTCGCTGTCACCGCCTGCGTAGGTCGATGCATTGGACGACATTACCTGCGGGGCGAGCGGCGCAAAGTTGTTGTTACTGCTGTTGTTGTTGTAGCTTGGCGTGAAGGTCGGGGCTGGTGGGGCTGGTGGGGCTGGTGGGGCTGGTGGAGCTGGTGGAGCTGGTGGAGCTGGTGGGGCCATTTGCGGCTGACCATTGATGCTGATCACAGGCAGACGGGACAAATCGACATAGCCATACTGGCTGGAAAAGGTCACCGAGTAGCCGCCGCTTTGCTGCTGCGACACGCCGCCAATCTGGTGCTCCAGCGTGTCATAGATGATGACCTGGCCGTTGGACTCGACTGCCAGCCGATGCGCCTGGGAAAACCAGGCGTAACGCGTGCCGTTTTGCCCGCCCGAGCTGTTGGGAAACTTCAAATTCGGCCCCCACCAGTTGGGTGGTGCGGGTGCAAACAGGCTGTTTGGGTTGCTTGCATCCGAATCGCCGCCGCCAAAGCCGTTGTACGCGGTGTTGCCACCTTGGCTCTGGCTCTGAAAACTGCCGGTGCGAATCAGGTCGGATTGGCTGGCGATCAGGCGGGACAATTCAGCGCAAAGGTTGTCGACGCGACCTTTGAGGTAGTTGTTGAACATGTCGCCAATCATGGTCATGCCGCCTTGCATCCATTGTCCGGAGCCACCGAACTCGGGGTGGCTGAACTGCGCCATGCTGCCATTGCCGTTGATGACAGAATCCAGCATCGACTGCACAGCCTCAAAGCTGAAGCCGTGGCGCTGGGCTATGTCTTGGACGCACTTGACGCCGGTGGGTGAAAGTTGGGGCATGTGGGGGACCAAAGTTGAAGCAAAAATGAGGAATTAATGGCGTTGCGCCATCTGGGTAGCCGTCGACTTTAAGTCATTCCCAATTTGGTGCATGAATTGACGACCATGCCTTGCATTGGTGCGTGTTTTTAGTGCCCCTATTCGACAATATTGCCCAAGTATTTGAACAGCCGCTGCAAACCACTGGGTGGCGAAGGCCATGCCGGGGGCGCGGACGTAGCCGATATACTTCGCGGAAATGGCCTGAGGTGATTAGCGACAACCGGCCTTGTCCCTACAGGAGCAGTATCAATGAAAACAGTCGATGAAAAAGCGCGCAAGGGCGACCCCGTCACGGTGCCTGCCGACCGGTCCGCATCCGGCTTTGCCTTCGAAGCAGTCCGGGCCAGACCAGCGAACCCGGTGTCGCAAGCGCCGGTGGCCTCGCTGATTGATCTCCAGACGCTAAGGTCCTTACTGGACCACTTGACCGCCCTGACCAGCATGCCCACGGCACTTCTGGATCTCCAAGGCAACATTCTTCTTGGCGCTGGCTGGCAAAAGGCCTGCACGGGCTTTCATCGGGCCGTTGCCAGTTCATGCGCCAACTGCACTGCCAGCGATAACTTTCTTGCGAGCCATCTTCAGGAGGGGGAGTTCGTCGATTACAAATGCAAAAATGGCTTATGGGATGTTGTCACGCCGGTATTCGTCGACAAACTACATCTCGGCAATCTCTATTGCGGCCAGTTTTTTTACGATGATGACGTGGTCGACGACAACTTCTTCATCGCGCAGGCCGAGCGCTTTGGCTACGATAAACCCGCCTACCTGGCCGCCATTCATGAGCTGCCGCGTTTCAGCCGGGACTTCGTTCGACGCGTCATGGGCTTGATCGTCAAGCTGGCCGTGTACGTGTCCGATCTTTCGCTGACCAACCTGCGTTTGAGCGAAAGCCGGGGGCTGATGGAAACTTTGCTCAATACCCTGCCAGACCCGGTCTGGTTGAAGGATTCCGAAGGCATTTTTCTGGGCTGTAACCGCGCCTTCGAACGCATGCTCGGCGCACCCGCCGTCGACATCCTGGGCAAGACCGATCACCACTTTTTCAATGCTGAGTTGGCCGACTTTTTTCGCAGCAAGGATCTGGAAGCCATCCGTGCCAGCGAGCCGCGGATCAATGAGGAATGGATCACCCGCGACGACGGCCAACCGGCCGTCTTCATGGAGACGATCAAAACGTCCTTGCCCGGCCTGGCGGGCGAGCCGGTCGGCGTGCTGGCGATAGCCCGCGACATCACCGCGCGCAAGCGGGCCGAAGAATCGCTTCACCTGATGTCAAAGGTGTTCTCCAACAGCGGTGAAGCCATCCTGATCTCTGATGCCGCCAACCGAATTCTGGCCGTCAATCCGGAGTTCACCAAGCTGACGGGGTACAGCCAGGATGAAGTCATCGGCAAGAACCCACGCCTTCTGTCTGCCGGCGACACACCCAAAGAGGTCTATCAGGACATGTGGGCCGCGCTGGCCGAGAAGGATTACTGGCAGGGCGAGCTCTGGGACCGGCGCAAAAGTGGCTCGCCGTATCCAAAACGGTTGTCCATTTCGGTCGTGCGGGACGCACAAGGCAAGATCGTCAACTACATCGGCAGCTTTGAAGACATCACGGCGCGCAAGACGGCAGAAGACAAGATTCGTCACCTGGCTCACCATGACCCATTGACCGGCCTGCCCAACCGCTTCAGCTTGCACGAGCGCCTGGATCAGGCCATTGCCTTCGCACGGCGTTTTGACAAGCGTCTGGCCGTCATGCTGATCGACCTGGACCATTTCAAGGCCATCAACGACACCCTCGGCCACAATGTTGGCGATCAATTGCTGATCCAGGTGGCAACGCGCCTGCAGCGCTGCGTTCGAGACAGCGACATCGTGTCACGGCTAGGAGGTGATGAATTCGTGGTGGTGCTGTCCGGCATTGAAGGCACAGCCGACGCGGTCGACATTGCCGGCAAAATCGTGGCCAATGTTGCCGAGCCTTACACGCTGGCGACCAAGCAGTTGCACACCACACCCAGCATTGGCATCTGCTTCTACCCGGAAGATGCCACCGAGATTGGCGACCTCATCAAGAATGCCGATATCGCCATGTACCATGCCAAGGCGATGGGCCGGGGAAACTACCAGCTCTACACGGAAAAACTGCGCACCGAAATGACGCAGCGCGTGACGGTTGAACATGAGTTGGAGGTGGCGTTGGCTCAGGGTCAGTTCGTACTGCATTACCAGCCGCAGATTGAGCCTGGCATCGCGCGTGTGGTGGGCCTGGAAGCCCTGGTGCGCTGGCAGCATCCCGTGCGTGGACTGATTTTCCCCAATGATTTCATCTCCATTGCCGAACAAACCCGATTGATCATTCCCTTGGGAAAGTGGGTTTTGGCAGAAGCCTGTCAGCAACTCAAACGCTGGCATGATGCGGGGCTTTCTGACCTGCACATGGCAGTCAACCTGAGTGCGGTGCAGTTTCAGGATGAGGGATTGCCCGACCTGGTCAGGCAGACCCTGCTGCAAACCGGGCTGCAGCCCTGCCACCTCCACCTCGAAATTACCGAGTCGATGGCCATGCAGAGCCCCGAGAAAAACATCGTCATGATGAAGGCGTTGACAGCCATCGGTGTCAAACTTGCCTTGGACGATTTCGGTACCGGCTACTCATCACTCGCTTATCTCAAGCTCTTTCCTCTTGACATCATCAAGATCGACCGGTCCTTCGTGAAGGATATCGAGACCGACGAAAACGACGCGGCCATTTGCGAAATGACCATGTTGCTGGCCCAAAAACTCGGCATGCAGGTGGTTGCTGAGGGTGTTGAAACACATGGTCAGCTGGCCTTTCTGTCAGGCATTGGCTGCGAGTTGATTCAAGGCTACTTTTTCAGCAAGCCTCTCGCAGCAGATCAGGCGGGGGAATTCATCCGGGAATTCCGCCCTGCAAGCCCCGTGCAAACCGGCACATTTTGAGGCTTTGAAGTTAGCCGATGAAGCCGTATTGGACCTGCTCCTTTCTAACGACGGGGTTCGGAGCGCCGGACGGCAGAGCATAGGTGAACTTGGATGAAGGATAGGCTCAGACTTCCTGATGCGTCTAAGCACAGTTTGCTTTTTTCAGGAACAGGACTGGCACTTGTAGGAGCGGCGGAAGCCGCGAATTCGGGCTTGTAGGAGCGGCGGCAGCCGCGAATTCGGGCTTGTAGGAGCGGCGGCAGCCGCGAATTCGGGCTTGCCAGCCCTCCCACAAATTCACAACCATGCTTTCTCACAACCAGGCTTTCACCATGCCAAATGGATTCCGGGCGGATCAGGAAGTCTGAAGTTAGCCAAACGCTATGAACTTGGCCTATTTGAATACCCGGCCAAATAGGGCTGTTGGCTCCCTTTCTCGCCCGGCGGGGCGAGAGAGGGCGGGGGGAGAGAGTGGGGAAAAACTCTAGAATTTCAGACTTCCTGATGCGTGTAGGCACAATTTGCTTTTTTCAGTAATAGGACTGGCACCTGTAGGAGCGGCGGCAGCCGCGAATTCGGGCTTGTAGGAGCGGCGGCAGCCGCAAATCCGGGCTTGTAGGAACGGCGGCAGCCGCAAATCCGGGCCTGTAGGAGCGGCGGCAGCCGCGAATTCGGGCTTGCCAGCCCTCCCACAAAGTCACAACCAGGCTTTCACCATGCCAAATGGATTCCGTGCAGATCAGGAAGTCTGAACTTGTCACCTGTGTATTTCAAACCATGCTTGCAATTAATTTACTATCAAATTGATAGTTATCTACGCAATGAATACAAGGGCTATAGCCCTATTTGTCATTGAGTCCCAAAAATCCGGTCGCCCGCATCACCCAAGCCGGGCAGGATGTAACCGTGCTCGTTGAGCTGGCGGTCAATGGCTGCAGTGAAGATATGCACGTCCGGGTGGGCTGCGCGCAGCGCCGAGACACCTTCGGGGCAGGTCAGCAGGCAGACAAACTTGATCGACTTGGGGTTCAGCACCTTGATGCGGGTGATGGCGGCAATGGCTGAGTGGCCGGTCGCCAGCATCGGGTCGACCACCACCACGTCGCGCTCCTGCATGTCTTTGGGCATCTTGAAGTAATACTCCACGGCTTGCAGGGTTTGCGGGTCGCGGTACAGGCCAATATGCCCCACGCGCGCCCCCGGCACCACGCTGAGCATGCCGTCCAGAATGCCGGTGCCAGCGCGCAAGATGGACGCCAGCACCAACTTTTTGCCATCAATTTCTTTGGCGGTCATGGTCTCCAGCGGGGTTTCAATTTCCACGTCGTGGGTGGGCATGTCACGCGTGACTTCATAGGCCATCAGCATCGACAGCTCATTGAGCAGGGTGCGAAAACTGGTGGTGCTGGCATCTTTGCGGCGCATCAGCGTCAGCTTGTGCTGCACCAGCGGGTGGTCAATAAGGTGGACGAACGGGTCTGATGAGAATGTCATGGTGTTGCTTTGGATCAGTTGGGAACAGGGCAAATTTGCTCGTGCAAATTATGGACTGTCCCGCAAGAAGTCATCGTTAGGGATGTGATTTTGTCTTCAGCGCTTGCCGCCAAAAATACCACCCAATACGCCGCGAATGATCTGGCGGCCAACTTCGCGGCCAATGGAACTCGCCGCACTTCTAACCAACTGCTCCCCAGCCGAGGTGCGTCGGCTGCCGCTGCCGCCAAAAATCGATCCCAAGCTGGCGCCGAGGCCGTCCAGCAGGCCGCCGCCCGCCGGTGACCCAGCGGCTCCCGCAGGCTGGCTCGCTGCATCGGCGGCACGGGTGTCGACGCGGCCTTTGATTTTTTCAAAGGCTGATGCGCGGTCAAGGGTTTTCTCATAAACCCCGGCCACGATGGATTCGGCCATCAAGGCGCTGCGCTGTTCAGTCGAAATCGGCCCGATCTGGCTGGCTGGCGGCAATACAAACACGCGTTCGGTGATACCGGGGCGGCCTTTTTCGTCCAGAAAACTCACCAGCGCCTCACCCACGGCCAGCTCGGTAATGGCCGCGCCAATGTCCAGACCCGGGTTGGGTCGCATGGTGTCGGCGGTGGCCTTGACGGCTTTCTGGTCGCGCGGAGTAAAGGCGCGCAGGGCGTGCTGCACCCGGTTACCCAGTTGCGCCAGTACCGAATCTGGAATGTCTAGCGGGTTTTGTGTGACAAAAAACACCCCTACGCCCTTGCTGCGCACCAGGCGCACCACCAACTCGATGCGCTCGACCAACACCTTGGGCGCATCAGCAAACAGCAGGTGCGCTTCATCAAAGAAAAACACCAGCTTGGGCTGATCCAGGTCGCCCACCTCGGGCAGGTTTTCAAACAATTCGCTCAGCAGCCAGAGCAAAAACGTGCTGTACAGGCGCGGCGAGTTCATTAGCTTGTCAGCGGCCAGAATGTTGATCAGACCCCGGCCCTGTGGATCGGTTTGCATGAAATCATCAATGTTGAGCATCGGCTCGCCAAAAAACTTGTCGCCACCCTGTTGCTCGATCTGCATCAGGCCGCGCTGGATGGCACCGATGCTGGCTGCGCTAATGTTGCCGTATTCGGTGGTGAAGCTTGATGCGTTGTCGCCCACCTGCTGGCACATAGCGCGCAGGTCTTTCATGTCGAGCAGCAGCAGGCCACTGTCATCGGCTATTTTGAACACCAGTTGCAGCACGCCTGCTTGCGTGTCGTTCAAGTTCAGCATGCGCGCCAGCAGCAGTGGCCCCAGATCACTGACGGTGGCGCGTACTGGGTGGCCCTGTTCACCAAATACATCCCACAGGGTGGTGGGAAATGCAGCATATTCAGGTGCAGGCAGGGCACGCTCAGCAATGATCTTGGTCAGTTTTGGTGTCGCAACCCCAGTCCTGGCGATACCTGTCAGGTCGCCTTTGATATCAGCCAAGAAGACCGGCACACCCAGCCGAGAGAAGCCTTCGGCCATGGTTTGCAGCGTGATGGTTTTGCCGGTGCCGGTGGCGCCAGTGATCAAGCCGTGGCGGTTGGCTTTGTCGGGACGCAGAAAACACTGCGTCTGTCCGTGCTGGGCAATCAGGATGGGTTCGGACATGGCGGCCTCAAAAAGTACAATCAGAGCGATAGGTTAACGAACTTTTGAAGGATTTCTCGTGGCAGGACACAGTAAATGGGCCAATATTCAGCACCGCAAAGGCCGCCAGGACGAAAAGCGCGGCAAGATATGGACGCGCATCATCCGTGAAATCACGGTGGCGGCGCGCGCTGGCGGCGGCGATCTGGGCACCAATCCGCGCCTGCGTTTGGCCATTGACCGGGCCAAGGCGGCCAACATGCCGGCTGACCGCATCAAGTACAACATCGACAAGGCCACCGGCAGCGTTGAAGGCATCGTATATGAAGAAATCCGCTACGAGGGTTATGGCATTGGGGGGGCCGCCATCATCATCGACACCATGACCGACAACAAGGTGCGCACGGTGGCTGAAGTGCGCCACGCCTTTGCCAAACACGGTGGCAACATGGGCACTGAAGGCTCGGTGGCGTTCCAATTCAAGCATTGCGGCCAAATTATTTTTGCCCCGGGCATGAGTGAAGACAAAGTGATGGAAGTAGCCCTTGAGGCCGGTGCCGATGATGTGCTCACCGATGACGACGGTGCCATTGAAGTGATCACCCCAGTGGCTGATTTTGAGACGGTTAAAAACGCATTGGTGGCCGCAGGTT
The DNA here is from genome assembly GCA_038328055.1 of Burkholderiales bacterium. Lineage (GTDB taxonomy): Bacteria > Pseudomonadota > Gammaproteobacteria > Burkholderiales > Burkholderiaceae_C > Rhodoferax. The sequence goes on along the minus strand of JBBQLQ010000025.1, from coordinate 6,893 downwards.
TGACCCCGGACGATGCCCAGGTGACGATGCGGGCCGAAAATCCGATCGAGTTGACTGGCGACGATGCCGCCCGCATGCAAAAGCTGCTCGATGCCCTGGAAGACCTTGACGATGCCCAAGAGGTTTATCACAACGCTGAAATCGACATCGACACCCTATGAAAATACTCGTGATTGGCGGCGGTGGCCGTGAACATGCACTGGCCTGGAAATTGGCGCAGTCCCCCAAAACCCACAAAATCTACATTGCACCCGGCAATGGTGGCACGGCACTTGATCCGCAGTTTGAAAACGTCAACATCACCGATGTGCTGGCGCTGTGTGCGTGGGCGGTTGCCAACAAGATCATGCTGACGGTGGTCGGGCCGGAGGTGCCATTGGCTGCGGGTGTGGTCGATGAATTTCGCAAGCACGGCCTGCGTATCTTCGGCCCAACGCAAGCTGCCGCGCAGTTGGAAAGCTCCAAGGCGTTTTCCAAAGCCTTTATGAAACGCCACGGCATTCCCACTGCCGAGTTCGAGACCTTTTCGGATGCCGCGCAGGCCCACGCCTACATCGACAAAAAAGGCGCGCCGATTGTGGTCAAGGCCGATGGCCTGGCGGCTGGCAAGGGCGTGGTGGTGGCGATGAACCTGGCCGAGGCGCATGAGGCGGTGGACTTCATGCTGATCGACAACACCCTGGGTGTGAGCCACAACGCGGGCGGTGCGCGCGTCGTGATTGAAGAATTTTTGAGTGGTGAAGAAGCCAGTTTTATCGTGATGGTGGATGGCAAAAATGTACTGCCCCTGGCCACCAGCCAAGATCACAAGCGCCTGCTCAATGGCGATCTGGGCCCGAACACGGGCGGCATGGGTGCCTATTCACCGGCATCGGTGGTGACCCCCGATGTGCACGCCCGCGCCATGCGCGACATCATCTTGCCGACCATTCGGGGCATGGAAAAAGACGGCATTCCGTTCTCTGGTTTTTTGTACGCCGGGCTGATGATCGATGCGCAGGGGAAGCCCAAAACCCTCGAATTTAATTGCCGCATGGGCGACCCTGAAACCCAGCCGATCATGATGCGCTTGAAAACCGATCTGGTCGACGTGATGCTGGCCGCTACCGAACCGGGCCCGCACGGCAAGCTCGATCAAGTTGAGTTGCAGTGGGATCGCCGCACCGCGCTGGGTGTGGTGTTAGCCGCGCATGGCTACCCCATGAGCCCGCGCAAGGGTGATGTCATCACCGGCATTCCCAAAGAGGTTGAAGATGCCTGCGTGTTCCATGCCGGCACCACGCTGGCAGGCGCTGATCTGCACACCTCGGGTGGACGTGTGCTGTGTGTCACGGTGCTGGCAGACAACGTGCGTCTGGCGCAGCAGCGCGCCTACGAAGTGGCCTCTGGCATTCACTTTGATGGCATGCAATGCCGCACCGACATTGGGCACCGCGCTATCAAAGGCGCAGCATGATGGGCGTTTGGACTCGTCATTGCGAGGTGCTCCGCGATGCGGCAATCCAGTGGCCTCTGAAATGACGACGGTGGCTTTGGTCAGCAGTTATTTGCGCGGTTTGCAAGCCAGCATTACCGGTGCAATTGCTGATCTGGATGGCACCGCGTTTTTGACCGATGCGTGGCACAAGCCTGCAGGCGACATGTTGCAAGGCCAGGGCATTACCCAAATTTTGGAGGGCGGAGCGGTGTTTGAGCGCGCCGGTTGCGGTTTTTCGCATGTGACCGGCCCCAAGCTGCCACCCTCGGCTACGCAGCACCGGCCGGAATTGTCGGGCGCGCCGTTTGAGGCGATGGGCGTGTCGCTGGTGTTTCACCCGCGCAACCCCTATGTGCCCACGGTGCACATGAATGTGCGCATGATCTCGGCCAAGACCAAAGACGGCGCGCCGGTCTGCTGGTTTGGCGGCGGCATGGACTTAACTCCGTACTATGGTTTTGAAGAAGATGCGGTGCACTTTCACCGCGCCTGCAGAGCGGCGCTAGAACCGTTTGGCGAGGACAAATACCCGCGTTTCAAAACCTGGTGCGATGAATATTTCTTTTTGAAGCACCGCAATGAGCAGCGCGGTGTCGGCGGCGTGTTTTTTGATGATTTTTCTGAACTGGGTTTTGAACAAAGCCGGTCCATGATGCAAGCGGTGGGCAATGCGTTTTTGGGTGCCTACTTGCCCATTGTCGAACGCCGCAAAGACACCCCGTACGGTCAGCGCGAACGTGATTTTCAACTCTACCGGCGTGGCCGCTATGTGGAGTTCAACCTGGTGTGGGACCGTGGTACGCACTTTGGCTTGCAGTCGGGCGGGCGCAGCGAGTCAATCTTGTTGTCAATGCCACCGCTAGTCAGCTGGGCCTATCAGCGGATTCCCGAGTCGGGCACGCCTGAAGCCGCTTTGTACAGCCAATTTTTGGTGCGCAAGGACTGGCTCTGATGCAGGGTGCGGTCAAGGCGCGTCGGGTTGGCATCATGGGCGGTGCTTTTGACCCGCCACACCTGGCGCACCTGGCCGTGCTGGAGGCGGCCCGGGATCAATTGCAACTCGATGAGATCAGGGTTATCCCAACCGGCCAGGCCTGGCACAAGCCCAGAGCATTAACGCCTGCCGAGCATCGGCTGGCGATGGCACAACTGGCGTTCGGTGACCGACCCAAAGTCAGTGTGGATGCGCGTGAAATGGCACGCAGCGGCCCGAGTTACACCATTGACACCCTGCGCGAGATCAGCGTTGAAATTGGGCCTGCAGAATTGTTCCTGATCATGGGTGCAGACCAGGCCCGCGCACTGACCACTTGGCGGGCGTGGCAGGAGATTCTTCAAATTGCTATAATTTGCGTAGCTGATCGCGCAAATTCCATCAGGGCTAGCACCCCATTTGATGCAGAAAGAGACAATCCAACGCGTTTCCGGCATCTTGTTTTGCCGTCCATGGCCATCAGTGCCACCGATATTCGAGCCAGAATTTCTGCCCACCAAAGTGCCAACACGCTGGTGTGCGAAGCCGTTGCACGGTATATTGCCGACCACCACCTTTACCAAACTGTTTGATGACTACCAAAACAACCCCAAAAGCCGCCGCCAAAACCGCCGCCAAGACACCTGTCAAGATCATTGCCAAAGCCACCCTAAAAACTGTTGGCAAAAAAGACATCCAGAAACTCCAGCGCGCCATTGTGGATGGCCTGGAAGATGTCAAGGCACAAGACATTGTGGTGTTTGACACCGAGCACCTGTCACCCTTGTTTGAGCGGGTCATCATTGCCTCTGGCACCTCCAACCGGCAAACCAAGGCGCTGGCCTCCAGCGTGATGGATGCGGTGCGTGAGGCCGGTTTTGACAAGCCCCGTATGGAAGGTGAAAGTAACGGCGAATGGATCATTGTGGATTGTGGGGCAGCCGTGGTGCATGTGATGCAACCCAATTTCCGAACCTACTACAACCTGGAAGAACTCTGGGGCGACAAACCGGTTCGTTTGAAACTTGGGGCTGCCAAACCGGTGACTACGGCCGAGCTTGCGCCGAGCAAAGCGGCGCAGGAAGCTGCCAAACCGGCCGCCAGCCTGCGCCGGTCCAGCGCCGCTAAAAAGGGTGTTGAGGAAGCGTTTCCCTCCAGAGCACAAGCCAAGAAGGCGGCCGATGCCAAGGCAGCTGCTGCTAAAAAAGTAGCAGCCAAGCCAGCAGCCAAAAGGGCTACAAGCACGTTTGGTGCTGCCCCGGTGGTCAAGCCAAAGATCAAAACGCTGGTGGTGAATGCACCGGGCAAGCCTTCCGCCAAAAAACCAGCTGCCAAAAATGCAGCGTTTAAAAAGCCGGCCGCCAAGCCGGCTGCCAAAAAGACCCCACGTAAAGTCTAAACCCGGTGCGGCTGCTGATTGTTGCCGTCGGTCAGCGTGTGCCCGATTGGGCGCAAACCGCCTGGATTGATTACGCCAAGCGCTTTCCTTTTGAAATCAAGGTAGAGCTCAAGGCCGTCAAAACCGAGGCGCGTGCCTCCAAATCGCTGGAAACCATTTTTGCCGCAGAGCGCAGCCGCATTGAGGCCGCCATTCCCAAGGGTTGCCGGGTGGTGGCGCTAGATGAGCGTGGCACTTCGCTTACCACCCTGGCACTCGCCAGCAAACTAACAGACTGGCAGCTTTCCGGCGGTGATGTAGCGCTGGTCATTGGTGGCCCGGATGGTCTGGAGCCAGCTTTTCGCCAGGCCGCGCATGAGCGCATTCGTTTGTCTGATTTGACGCTGCCACACGCTTTTGTGAGGGTGTTGCTGATTGAGCAACTCTACCGCGCCTGGTCCATCAATGCCAACCATCCCTACCACCGAGAATAGCGGGTTGCCATGACCAAGTTTGTTTACCTCGCCTCGCAAAGCCCACGCCGCAGGCAACTGCTGGAGCAGTTGGACATCGCCTATGAACTGCTGCTGCCCGACCCGGATGAAGATGCCGAAAGCCTGGAGATGGTGCTGCCGCATGAGTTGCCGCTTAACTATGTGCAGCGTGTGACGCAGCTCAAGCTGGATGCTGCCTTGGCACGGCGCAAGCACCGGGGCTTACCAGCAGCCCCTATTCTGTGTTCGGACACCAGCGTGGCGCTGGGTCGCAGCATTTTGGGAAAGCCACAGGACAGCGCCGATGCAGCGCGCATTTTGCAAAGGCTGTCTGGCAAGACGCATACGGTGTTAACGGCTGTGGCGGTTGGCACCACGCGCAAGCGTGTGCACGCACTGTCTCAATCCAGGGTCACTTTTGCGCCTCTGAGTACCGCACAGATTCAAGCTTATGTGGCCACTGGCGAGCCTGTGGGCAAAGCTGGTGCCTACGCGGTGCAGGGCAGGGCAGCGGCACACATCTCGCAAATTAACGGCAGCTATTCCGGCATCATGGGGCTGCCGATGTTTGAAACAGCGCAACTTCTCCAAGTGATGGGCTTCAGAATTTAGCATTTTCGCAATGACGAGGCGTGGATTTGCCCCCCAAAAAAGCAAGAGCGTCAACGTGGGGTTTTTATGGAGTCAGGCGTGACTACGAGCCCCAACACCCTCGGCAATGATGGATACCACCAGCGTGTTCATACTGACACCTTCCTGAACGGCACGCGCTACCAGTCGGGTGTGCAAGCTCTTGGGTACGCGGGTCACAAACCTGCCAGACTCGCCGCCCATGCCGGGCTTGGGTACCGGGTCGCCGCACTCCTGTGCAACGCTTAACCATGCTGTTGCAGCCTCATACCCATCAGCAATCGCAGCTTCAGGCGTTGCACCATCGCCCATGCAGCCGGGCAGGTCGGGAAACGTGGCAAGCCATCCATCACCCTCATCGAGGGGACGAATCTCAACGGAATATGTCTTCGGATCAATCATTCGTTATCTCCTTTTCCAGTTTCGATCAGTCGCACAAGTTGCTTAATGTAGGCAGGGTTAATGGGGCGGTGTGCTGGCACGCTGATCTTTGCGCCACTTGGGCTGCGCACGATGTTATGACTGCCACCAGGGCAATGCACCGTCAATCCGTTGGCCTTGGCGACAGTGATGACATGCTCAATTTTCCAGTCACGAGGGTTGTTGGCCATGGATTTGAGGAGTTTTTGTGCAGTGCTCGCAAACTTAAATGATACTATATTTAGTGTCATAACTGGCGATAAATACAAAAACAGCAACTGATACCCACGTGGCTTCGGTTTCAAGGTCTGAGGCGTTAAAGTAGCCGTCTATGCAAGAAGATATTTTGATCAACTGGTCGCCGCAGGAAACCCGTGTGGCCGTGGTGGAGAGCGGCACGCTGCAAGAGCTGCACGTCGAACGCAGTCTAGAGCGTGGCCTGGTCAGCAATGTTTATCTGGGCAAAGTTGCACGCGTGTTGCCGGGCATGCAGTCGGCCTTTATTGACATCGGGCTGGAGCGGGCCGCCTTCTTGCATGTAGCCGATGTCTGGCACCCGCCAGCCGAGGGCGAGACGCTGTCCACAGCCCGCAGTTTGGCCGCGCAAATACCGATTGAAAAGCAGGTGTTTGAAGGCCAGAGCCTGATGGTGCAAGTCATCAAGGACCCGATTGGCACCAAGGGGGCGCGGCTTTCCACCCAGATCAGCATTGCAGGGCGCATGCTGGTTTTTTTGCCGCAGGATGATCATATTGGCGTGTCGCAAAAAATCCCGGCCGCCCAGCGTGACGAGTTGCGCAAGCGCATGCAGCAACTCGCAGGCGACGCAGGCGGAGGCTTTATTTTGCGTACCAACGGCGAAGACGCTTCGCAGCAAGAGCTGTCAGATGACATTGCTTACTTGCGCAAAGCCTGGCAGCGCATTCGTGAGGCATCGACGCGGCTGCCCGCGGGTTCGCTGCTGCATCAGGACTTGAGCTTGCTGCAGCGTGTGCTGCGTGATCTGGTGAGCGAAAGTACCCAGTCGATCAAGGTCGACTCATTGGAGCAATTTGCCACGCTGAAGGCTTTTGGTCTGGAGTTCATGCCCGCTGCAGCGCAAAAGCTGCTGCATTACAAAGGTGAACGGCCGATTTTTGATTTGTATTCGATTGATGACGAAATCGCCAAAGCGCTGGGTCGCCGGGTTGAACTGAAATCAGGCGGTTATTTGATCGTCGATCAGACCGAAGCGCTGACTACGGTGGATGTCAATACTGGCGGCTATGTTGGTGCCCGCAATTTTGACGACACCATTTTCAAGACCAACCTGGAAGCTGCGCAAGCCATTGCCCGCCAGCTACGGCTGCGCAACCTGGGTGGCATCATCATTGTGGACTTCATCGACATGGTGCGCGAAGACCACCGCGAGGCAGTGTTGGCTGAAATCCGCAAGCAGCTGGCACGCGATCACGTCAAGACCATGTGCGGTGGCTTTTCGCAACTGGGGCTGGTGGAGATGACGCGCAAACGCACCCGTGA
>JBBQLQ010000024.1:0-28690 GCA_038328055.1 Burkholderiales bacterium | reverse complement strand
GGCAATGCCGTCAATCACCCCGATGATTTCCGACATGCGCTTGGATGTCGCTTCCAGTGGACCCATGGTTTTCATGGCTTCATGCATCATCTTGCCGGCAGCATCGGCCTCGCTGTGCAGGCTGCTGGTCATCATGCTGACCTCTTGCGCCGCAGAGGCATTGCGAGCCACCGTTTCACTGACATGCTTGACGTGCATCGAGGTCTGCTGCAAATGCTGCCCTTGTGTCTCGGCTCGGTCGGCCAGCGAACGGGTGTCATCCACCAGTTTTTTGCCGGTATCGCCCAGCAGCACCGCCGCTGTGCGGATGTTGGCCACCATGCTGGACATGTGGGTGACCATGGCATCGAGGTGGAGGCCAAAATTGCCCAGCGTCTTGACACCACCGTTGCCGCTCTGGGTCAAATCACCATTGGAGGCGGCTTTCATGGCCTCCTCAGTGCGATCGCGTTCGGTTCGGGTGATGCCGAAAAAGCTCATCTGCAGGTACCACCACAACAGCAATCCAATGGCCGATACCACAACAATTGACAGCCCATCGGTCACCGCAGAAGCGCTGCCATCAACCAAGTGCATCACCAAAATGACCCCCAAGGACAGAACCAGCGGTAACTGCAAAACCCAAAACCGGAGTTCCCCTGACAAGGGCTTTAGCAGGGCAACGCCCGGCGAAAAAATGTTCATGGCGGTGCTTGCCTTATTAAAATGGAGTGCGTTGCCGGCGTTATTTCAGCGCCAACTCGATTTTTGCTTCGAGGGTATCCAGCCGCGGCGGCTTGACGATATAGCCAAAAGTGCCCAGCGGCATGGCTTCGCTCAGCGTGGCGGTGCTGGCATCAGCACTCATGAAAATAACTTTCATGTTTTTGATCAGCGAGTTGCTGTGGCTGCGCAGCTGCTGTACAAAGTCCAATCCGTTCATGGGTTCCATATGGATGTCGGTCAGCACCAGATCGGGCTTGAAGGTCACCATGGTGCGCAGTGCGCTGGCACCGTCGACGGCTGTTTCAATGGATTGGATGCCGAGGCGGCGCAGGCTGTTGACGACAAAGGTGCGCATGACCTCATCGTCATCGACTACCAAAATACGTGCGAGATTGAGTTGCATAGGGTTGATCTGGTATTTGTAATGTAGCCCTTGGCCACCAAGGTCTGGCTAGGCACCGTGACCAGGGTGCGTCTCTGAAAGCTTATCACCAATTGGCAGCGATCCCCCACCGTCATCGTCAAATCTTTGCCAGAAACTGGCGAACCTCTTGCAACAGGCTTTCCAGCTGCGGCCCGAGCTCAGCGTACAGCGGGGCAACCACGGTGGCAGCTTCTGTTTTGCTGATTTTCTCGACCTGCGCAACTTGCTCCGCCAGCGCATCACTGGCAAATATCGGCAGATAGCCCTTGATGGCGTGCAACAAATTGTTGGCGGTTGGCACGTCACCGGCTTGCAGGGCGGCTGCAATCTGCGGCAGGCTGGCCGTCATGCTGTCATTGACAGTCTTGAGAATTTTGCGCAACGAGGCTTCGGAGCCCATCATGTCAACGCCCTTGGCCAGGGCAAACAGGGGCGCTGCGGTGTTGTCGAGCGTGCCCGATGCTTGCGCGCCCAGGTCAGAAAAGTGATTGGCGCTCATGGCTTACTCCATCCATAAAAAAGACTGTTCGAAAAAAAAGGAACGACATCGGAATTTACCACCCCAGCCCCAGGTGCAATGGCAAGTACACCAGCATGCCCGCCACGATGGTGCCCAACACCGCCTGGCCTTGGCCCTTGCGCCAGAAAAACCACCCGGCACCGGCCAGCACCGCAAACAAACGGGCATCCTGCCAGACCTGAATGAACTCGCCCTGGGTCATGACCAGCTCTGGCACGATCACCGCCGAGAGTGCGGCTATTGGCGCATATTGCAGGCCGCGCTGGGCCCATTGCGGCAAATGCCAGGGTTTGCTGGAAATGAAAAATAGCGAGCGTGTGAGTACGGTAATCAGCGCCAGGCCAAGGATGACCCCCACAGTCAAGAAGTCGGTTTCAGCAGGCATAAGGGGGCATTTTCATGGGCGGACTTCAGGCGCCCGAGGGTGTTGCACGGCGCGCTGACTCGGCCATCAGACACACCGCCACAGCCACGGCAATGGCCAACAAAATGTTGAGCTTGAACGGCAATGCAAACGCCCCCACCGCGGCGGCACCGGCCACACCCGCACTGACCCAACGCAGCGGGCTTGATGCCAGCGAAAACAAGATGCCCAGCAGCGCCAGCGTACCGGCAAAACCCAGCCCCCAGGCCACCGGAATCGCCCCCGCCAGCACGATGCCCAGCACGCTGGCACCCACCCAGGCGATCCAGTTCACCCCGCAATTGCCCGCCAGGTAGGCTTGCTGACCAAGCAACTGCTCTGGTGTGCCGCCATGATGGGGAAAGCGCCGCGTGAACAGCACGTAGCTCAAGTCGGTGGTCAGGTAGCCCGACAGCAGCCGCTGCCACAAGGGCAAGTGCATCATGTAGGGGCGCAAGTGGGCACTGAACACCACAAAACGCAAATTGACGCAAAACCCGGTGGCCAGCACCACCCACAGGGGTGCGCCCACGCTGATCAAGGGCAACGCGGCCAGCTGCGAGCTGCCAGCAAACACGACCACGCCCATCAACAGCGACTCCATCGTGCTCAGGCCCGAGTTCACCATGGCCACGCCCATCATCAGCCCCCAGGCCGCCAGGCCCGGCGCGGCCCCCAGGGAGTCGAGCGCACCCACCCGGAACTCGGGGTGGCGGAAGTGGGCTGGTTTGAAAAACATGGCCGTGTGCGTGGCTTATTGCCCCAGCAGCATGCCGGGTTGCACCGCAAAGCCACGCAAAAAGTCAGCGACCGGCAGCCGCTTGCCACCAGGGCGCTGCAGTTCGGTGATGATTACTACTGAATTAATAGCTACTACCACAATACCCGTAAGGGCTACAGCCCTAATTGACCCAATATTTTCAGAAATACCAGGCAGTTCGGTACCGGCGTGCGCGGCCCAGACCTTGATCACTTCACCGTTCAGCGTGGTACTGGCACCGGGAAACGGGTTAAAAGCCCGCACGCGCCGGCTGATCGCCAGCGCAGTTTGCGACCAGTCCATGCCGGCCTCGTGCTTGTCAATTTTGCTGGCATACGTGATGCCATCCAATGGCTGCGACATGGGCATCAACGCGCCCTGTTGGCACAAATTCAGCGTTTGCACCATCAGCGCGCCACCCAGTTCGGCCAGCTTGTCATGCAAGGTGCCAGTGGTGTCCGTGTCGAGAACAGGCAGGGCTTGCGCCCGCAACATGTCACCGGTGTCCAGACCTGCATCCATCTGCATGATGGTGACACCTGTATTGGCATCGCCGGCCTCAATGGCGCGGTGGATCGGTGCCGCACCGCGCCAGCGCGGCAGCAACGAGGCATGAATGTTGAAACAGCCATACCGGGGCACATCCAGCACCCACTGCGGCAGGATCAGCCCATAGGCGGCCACCACCATGGCATCGGCCTGAGCGGCCCGCAGCGCCGCTTGGGCCGTTTGTGCCTCATCCGGGTATTTGCCATCAAAACGCAGACTGCGCGGCTGGGCTACGGCAATGCCATGTTGCAGCGCCAGCTGCTTGACCGCCGAGGGCTGCAGCTTCAGGCCACGCCCGGCAGGCCGGTCTGGCTGGGTCAACACCAGCGCCACGTCATGCCCGGCAGCCAGCAACTGCGCCAGCGCTACGGCGGCAAACTCGGGCGTGCCGGCAAAAATCAGCCTCACTCGCGCGCCTCGCGCTGGGCCTTGAGCATTTTGGTCTTGATGCGGTTGCGCTTGAGTGGGGACAGGTATTCGACAAACACCCGGCCCATCAAATGGTCCATTTCATGCTGAATGCATACCGCCAGCAGGCCCTCGGCCTCGACCAGGCGCAGCACACCATGGCCGTCCAGCGCCTGCGCCTTGACGGCATCAAAACGCTGCACACCGTCGTAGATGCCCGGCACCGACAGGCAGCCTTCTTCGTTGATGTGCGACTCGGGGCTAGACCAGATGATGCTGGGGTTGATCAGCACCACCGGGTCATCGCGCCCCTCGGAGATATCCATCACAATCACCCGCTCATGCACATCGACCTGGGTGGCAGCCAGGCCGATGCCCTTGGCCTCGTACATGGTCTCCAGCATGTCGGCAATCAGCGTTTTGATGCGGGCATCCACGGCCTGCACCGGTTTGGCGAGCGTGTGTAATTTGGGGTCGGGATAGCAAAGAATTGGGAGTAAAGCCATGGTGTCGCATACGGTTGGTGGCAAAGCTGGTTTTCAGATAGGGTGGTATTTTCGCTATTTTTCAGGCTTCTCTCCCAGGACTCGGGTGACAATCGTTGTCCAATCAAGGGCTTGGGCGCAAAATCTCATGTGATTCAACAGGACAAGAAACACCATGGCAAAACATTCATATGACGCAATCACCCCACTGGTGGCTCTGGCAGCCGTGGCGGGCAGCTTGCTGGGCGCACCGGCGATGGCACAAAACTACCCCATCACCGCGCAGCAACGCGCCACCGCCAGCCAGGTCGCCAGCAGCGGCGTGGCGTTGAGCGAACTCAAAGCCGATGCACCTGCCAGCTACACCATCAAGTCCGGCGACACGCTGTGGGCGATTTCCGGCCTGTACCTCACGTCAGCCTGGCGCTGGCCCGAGCTGTGGGGTATGAACCTGGCTGACATCAAAAACCCGCACCTGATTTACCCCGGCCAAACATTGTTTCTGGACACCGCAAACGGCCGCGCCCGGCTGCGCATGGGCAAAGCCGACGACCAGACCGCGCCGCCCACGGTGCGGCTGTCGCCACGTACCCGTTTTGAAAGTCTCGGCCAAAGCGCACTGTCCACCTTGAAAAGCCATCTGATCGAGCCTTTTCTGGCCGAGCCGGTGATTGTGGACGAACAGGGCCTGAGCGCAGCGCCACGCATTGTGGCGGCACAAGACAGCCGCGTGCTGCTGACCCGTGGCGACCGCGCCTATGCCCGTGGCAAGGCCGGCGCAGAACTGGTCGACGATCCCAGCCAGAAACAAATGGTCTACCGCGTGTTTCGCAACGCTACCCCGCTGAAAGACCCGCTGACGGCTGAGGTGCTGGGCTATGAGGCGCAATACGTTGGACGGGCATTGCTGGTGCGCAGTGAAACCAGCCAGGAAAGCGTCGACAAGGATGGCAAGACTCGCACCGACATCGTGCCCGCCACGATTGACATCACCGATGCCAAGGAAGAAATGCGCGTGGGCGACCGGCTGTTGCCCGAGCCACCCCGGCAGTTGTTGAGCTATGTGCCCCACGCCCCGCAAAGCCCGGTGGACGCGCGCATTGTGTCAGTTTACGGCAGCGCTGTGGTCAACGCAGCGCAAAACCAGGTGGTGGTGATCAACAAGGGCACGCGAGACGGCATGGAAAGTGGCCTGGTGCTGGCGATCCTGAAAGATGGGGCACGGATGGTTGACAAAACCGATGCAGACCTGACGCCCATCAAGCTGCCCGATGAGCGCAACGGCTTGCTGATGGTGTTTCGCACTTTTGAAAAATTATCTTACGGCTTGATTTTGGAAATCACCAGCGGTGTCAAGGTCGGTGACCGACTGGTCAACCCGCGTTAACTGCGGTGGAACATGATGAACTGGCAGCCTGGCTGCGCCTGACGCTTACCCCCGGTATTGGCAACACCTCGGCACGCAAACTGCTGGCTGCATTCGGCTTGCCGCAAGCCATTTTCGAACAGTCCGCCACGGCCTTGCAACAGGTGGTAAACAGCACGCAGACACAGGCGCTGCGCACAGCCCCAACAGAACTCGACGCGTTAGTGGCCACTACCTGGGCCTGGCTGCAGCAAGATGAGCCAGAAGGCATCCGCCGTCAGGTCGCCGTGCTGGGCGACGCGCTGTACCCACAGGCGCTGCTTGAGCTGGATGACCCGCCGCTGATGCTGTACCTGCTGGGTGCCGCAAAATTTATAGAAAACAGGCCTCTAGCCCTTATAAATAATGCGCTTACAGCTACAAAAATTGTAGCAAATCGTTTGCAGATCGATCCTGCCAAAAGCCTGGCGGTGGTCGGCAGCCGCAACCCGACACCCCAAGGCAGCGCCAACGCACGGCAGTTTTCCAAAGCCATGGCGCAGGCCGGACTGACCGTGGTCAGTGGGCTGGCCCTCGGTGTCGATGGTGCAGCGCATGAAGGCGCGCTCGACAGCGCCGGCCCCGCCACACTGCAAGGGGTGACGGTTGCTGTGGTGGGAACCGGCTTGGACCGGGTCTACCCGAAGGCGCACCGCGACTTGGCACACCGCATTGCCCAGCATGGTCTGTTGATCAGTGAATACCCGTTGGGCACGCCCCCGCTGACGGCCAATTTCCCCAAGCGCAACCGATTGATTGCGGGCTTGGCACAAGGCACACTGGTGGTCGAAGCTGCGCTGAAATCAGGCTCGCTGATCACCGCCCGCTTGACCTCGGAGCAAGGCAAGGACGTGTTTGCCATTCCCGGCTCGATTCACGCAGCGCAGTCACGCGGCTGCCATGCGCTGATCAAGCAGGGCGCCAAACTGGTTGAGTCGGCGCAGGATGTGCTCGAAGAACTGAAATGGCCCCAGACTTCATTGACCGCGGCAAGCCTGGCAACTGGTGGCACAGATGAAGCACAAACCGATGCTGGCGGGCCAGCGGGCAACGACGGCTTGCTCAGCGCCCTTGGCTTTGACCCGGTTGGACTTGATGCCCTCCAAGCCCGCACCGGCCTGACGGCTGCCGAGTTGCAAGCCGGCCTGATGGGGCTGGAACTCGATGGTGCTGTAGCCCGTTTGCCAGGCGGCTTGTTTCAACGCCAGGCCTAAAGTCAAAGGGATGGATTTCCCGGCCTGTTCATCGGTTTGAGGGGTCAACTTGGCGGTATATTGAGGCCATGTTTGAAGTCCTTGCCTATGTCTACGAGAACTATTGGGGCGGCGATTCCTGCCCGGAACTACCCGCCTTGCAGCGCAAACTTAATGCCGTCGGTTTTCATGACGGAGAGGTTCAGGATGCCCTGCTCTGGCTGGACGATCTGAAGAGCGCCACCCGCTGCCTGCAGGCCGGGCCCGCCCTCACGGCACCCCACCATGGCCTGCCAGACAGCCCCATCACCCTCAGCGCGTACCCCAATGCGTCCACAGCCTATGCCATGCGGGTCTTTACACTGGCGGAACAAGCCCATATGGGCAGCGCCGCCTGGGGCTTTGTTCTATTTTTAATGTCTGTCGGGGTGTTGCCGGCGCAGCGGCTCGAACTGGTCATGGACCGCGTCATGGCAGCCCCAGGCAATCCGGTCAACATCATTGACCTCAAGCTGATCGTACTGATGATGTTCTGGAGCCTGGGCGAAGAGCCCGATGCACTGATGCTTGACGAATTGTGCGACCACCAAGGCACGCAGCTGGCGCACTGAACGCCGCTTATGGATGGCAAATTATCCCAGCAAGCGCCGGGGGTTGGCCTCGATCTTGCCCAAGGCATTGCGGGTGGCGCGCACCGTCAGCGCTTCTTCTTCCTGCGGCTCCAGCAAGCCGACTTGCAAGTAACCCGCCAAGCGGATCGACTGAATCAAGTACTTGTGCCCAACTGTGTTGGCAAACAGGTGCAGGTGACCCAAGGGGCTGCGCCAGACATACTGCACCTGGGTGGTCCGTCCTGTGTAGTTGAGCGTAAACCAGCTCCCCAAAGCCAGTTCACGCGCCCATTCCATCATGACCGGGCTCGCGGTGCCGCCCCCTGAATTCACCACGTCAAGTTCAGAGGCATCAATGCCCAGCAGGTCTTCAATGTTCTTGGCATCGAGCGGCAAGTCTTCCGTGCTGTCTTCGGTGGCGTAGTCTTCAAGGTTGGCCAGCCGCTTGGCCAGCGCCTGGATCTGTCCGTCTGCGATGGCCTGCGTTTTGGACATGAAGGCATCGGCCAGCGTGTCACTGATGATCTTGACGTGGGCCTCCTGGGCCGAACGAACCAGACCCAACAGCGTCATGCCAACACGCAAATTTTGCAGAAGTACCGGTAAATCGGCAATCACCCGGGCACGGTCACCGCGGTTGGGCTTGGCGCTGGCCGACCAGATCAGGTCAGTAGCCGTCTTTTTGAGCAACAGGGTTTCTTCATGCTGGCCACCCTGACGAATGGCCGAAACCGCCAGAACTTCAGCCCAGACCTTGTACAAAAATTCCCGGATTTCGTCGCGCACCGGCATGTCTTTGAGCTGGTTTCGCAGTTCAATGGTGTACTGGATGGCCAGCGTTTCTTTTTGTTCGACTTGTTGGGCAACGCCCAGTACTTTTTGCGTCTTTGGTGTTTGGGTCAGGTGCTTTTTCAGAAATATCTGAAACTCTTCATAAACCCGCTTGTACACCTTGTCGCCAGTTTCAGGGTACTGCTCGATCACCTGAACCACGCGTTTGATTTCAGTCTCCATCGCGGCGCTGCTGATGCCACTTGAATCAAAGCCCATCACGCACGAACCCATGTGGTCGATCAACTGGCGCGCCGGGTGGTCAAGCTTATTGAAAAAATCCGGCTCGGCCAGCGCCACCCGCAGCACGGGCATCTGCAAGCGCGCGAACCAGACCCGCACACCGGTTGGAATGCGATCCTCTTGCAAAATCGACTGAAACATCAGCGCCACCAGTTCGATGATGGCTTTTTCATTGTCCGTCTGCGCCTTGTCCTTGAGCTCGGTCGACTGCTGCATCAAATCGGTAGCGATCTGATCCATGACCACCGGGTAACCCGACGGCGGAGCGATGCCCGTAGCCACAAAATAGACTTCATTGAGCCGGGGCTGCTGCGCCATGGCAACCATCAGGGGGGCCGATGGCCCGGTGTAGGCAACGGGTGCCCCACCACCATTCCCAACGCCACCATTCCCCACGCCGCCACCACCACCCTGCTGAAACACGCCACTGAGCACACGCCCGACATGCTCCAGCACACCGCCTTGAGCGCGACCGAAGCGCCAACCCGCTGCGGGTGCCATTTCGCCCGCCTGCCCGGCAGCAGCCCAGTCCTGCATGCGCCGCCCGGATGCGGCCATGGCGGAACCCGGCACCGCAGACGCTGGCATCGCACCCCACTGCGACTCGCCCGGCGCAGCATCGGCAACATCCGGCGCACCAGCCAGACGGCCTGTTGGGGGGGCTTTTGGACTTTGGCGGGCACTGTAGTCGATGACTGGCAACACACCCTGCTTGACCATATCTGCATTGCACAGCGCGTAGGCCTTTTTCAAATGCTCGTTGAAATGCCGTTGTGCCACATCGCTGACCAAATGCCAGGCATCGCGCGCCAAACCGCTCTCTTCCCACTGCTCGACCAGTGGCAGCATGAGTATTTCGGGGTGAGCGACATCACGATTGCTCAACTCCTGGTCGTTGTTGAGTGACCTGAGTCGCCGGCGCATGTCGTTGACTTCCTGCGCGGCTTTTTCCATGATGCCCAGCGCCAGACGTGAGGCAAATATCTTGTTTTCAGCCGCCTGCGTGCCCTCAAGCTCCAGCGCGTTGTCGGGCGACAGCGGGGCGGGGCGGGTTACCGGCGATAGCGCCGCTTGCCAGGCTTTCACGGTGCCATCAAGCCACATGCTCTTGGAACGCTGAAAACCCATCCAGGCATCACGACGCAACTGCATGTCACGCGAGGAGGCGGCTTCATTCATCAAAGCGCTCAAGTGCTCTTGCACCGCCGGCAACAGCGACTCCATTGACGCAGCAGCGAGCGAAACAAGACGCTGGCGAACCCATGCTGCCAACTGAGCACGTTGCGCCGGGGCAGATGCGGTAACCATGGCTTGTATCCTAGTTAAACCGCGGCTCCGGCGTTGGGATCGTTGGGGTCGATGTCCTTTTTGGCAGGGCCACCCTTGACCAGATCCTCGCGGGCGATGCCCAGCCACATGGCGATGGCCGCAGCCACAAACACCGATGAGTAAATTCCAAACAAAATGCCGATGGTCAGCGCCAGCGCAAAATAATGCAGCGTGGCCCCACCAAACAGCAACATCGACAACACCATGATCTGGGTCGAGCCATGGGTGATGATGGTGCGGCTGATGGTGGAGGTGATGGCGTTGTTGATGATCTCGACCGTGTTCATCTTGCGGTAGCGGCGAAAGTTCTCACGAATTCGGTCAAAAATAACCACCGATTCGTTGACCGAATAACCCAGCACCGCCAGCACCGCCGCCAGCACCGGCAGCGAAAACTCCCACTGGAAAAAAGCAAAAAATCCCAAGATGATGATGACATCGTGCATGTTGGCAATGATGGCTGCCACGGCAAATTTCCACTCAAAGCGCAACGCTAGGTAGATCATGATGCCAATCACCACCGAGGCCAGGGCCTTGAGCCCATCCGTGGCCAGTTCGTCACCCACCTGGGGGCCGACAAACTCTGCGCGGCGCATGGTGGCGCTGGCATCAACCGCCTGCAAGGCCGCCACGACCTGACTGCTTTGCTGCGCCGAACTGACTCCTTTTTGCGCCGGCAAGCGTATCAGCACGTCACGCGCAGTGCCAAAGTTTTGCACCTGCACATCCTGGAACCCAAGCTTGGCCACGGCATTGCGCACTGCAGTCAAATCGGCCGGCTTAGCATAGGTGACTTCCAGCAAGGTGCCACCGGTGAACTCCACCGACAGGTGCAAGCCGCGCGAAAACAGAAAAAACACGGCCGCCAAAAACGTCGCAAGCGAGACAATATTGAACACCAGCGCATGGCGCATGAACGGGATGTCCCGCTTGATTCTGAAAAACTCCATGTTGCTTCCTTATTCGGCCTTGACGGCGGTGCCTGTGTCAGGCCGCCAGATGGTGCCGATTGACACGCTCTTGAGCCGGTTCTGCCGGCCATACCAGAGGTTGACCAGCCCGCGTGAGAAAAATACCCCGGAAAACATGCTGGTCATGATGCCCAGGCAATGCACCACGGCAAACCCTCGCACCGGGCCTGACCCAAAGGCCAGCAGCGCCAGCCCGGCAATCAGGGTGGTGATGTTAGAGTCAAAAATGGTCGCCCAGGCGCGGTCGTAGCCGGTGTGGATAGCGGCTTGCGCTGAAGCCCCACCCCGCAGCTCCTCACGAATACGCTCGTTGATCAGCACGTTCGAGTCAATCGCCATACCCAGCACCAGCGCCATGGCAGCCATGCCTGGCAAGGTCAGGGTGGCCTGCAACATGGACAACACGGCCACCAGCAGCAGCAGATTGAAGGCCAGCGCAATGCTTGAAAATACGCCAAACAGCATGTAGTACAAGCACATGAAAATAGCCACGGCCAAAAAGCCCCAGGTGACGCTGTTGAAGCCTTTGGCAATGTTTTCAGCACCCAGGCTTGGGCCAATGGTGGTCTCTTCAATAATTTCCATTGGTGCGGCCAGCAAGCCGGCGCGCAGCAACAAAGCGGTATCGTGGGCTTCCATGGTGCTCATGCGGCCAGAAATTTGCACCCGTCCGCCACCAATCTCGGAACGAATCACCGGTGCCGTAACCACTTCGCCCTTGCCTTTTTCGAACAGCAAAATGGCCATGCGCTTGCCCACGTTTTCACGCGTGACATCCCGAAAAATCCGGGTGCCCTTGGCATCGAGGTTCAGGTTGACCGTGGCCTCCTGGGTCTGGCTGTCAAAGCCTGGTTGGGCATCGGTCAGGTTTTCACCGGTCAAAATGACCTGTTTTTTGACAATCACCGGTTGACCATTGCGCTCAAGATAGCGCTCGGAGCCAAACGGCACCACGCCCGTGCCCAACTCGGCCCCGCGTGCCTCGGTGCTTTCATCGACCATGCGGACTTCCAGCGTGGCGGTGCGACCCAAAATATCTTTGGCTTTGGCCGTGTCCTGCACGCCAGGCAACTGCACTACGATGCGATCAAGTCCTTGTTGCTGAATCACCGGCTCAGCCACGCCGAGCTCGTTGATCCGGTTGTGCAGCGTGGTGATATTTTGCTTGAGCGCCTGATCCTGAATCCGTCGGCCAGCGTCAGGCTTGATGGATGCTGTCAATTTGAAGTCGGTACCGTCCATGGCATCGGTCACCAAAAGGTCAGTAAACTGATCCTGAAAAACGGCTTGGGCAGCGGCCAGGGTAACAGCATCGCGAAAACGCACCTCAATCGCCTGGCCATTGCGTGCAATGCCGCTGTGGCGAATATTTTTCTCGCGCAGACTGGTGCGCACATCGCCGGCCAGTGACTCGGCCCGCTTGGTTAACGCTGCCTGCATGTCAACCTGCAACATGAAGTGCACACCACCCCGCAAGTCCAGACCCAGATACATGGGTGCGGCATGCAGCGATGTCAACCAGGCCGGTGAGCGGGTCAGCAAATTGAGCGCTACTACATAGCCGGCGCTACCCGCGTCGGGCACCAGGGCTTTCTGGATCGCGTCTTTGGCCTTGAGTTGTTCATCTGTCGAACTCAAACGCACCTTGATCGACGTGCCGTCGAGTGTGACCAAATCTGGCGCAATACCGGCAGTTTTCAGTATGTCCTGAACCCGCACCAAGGTAGCGGCATCGACCTTGACCATAGGTTTTGCCGCCGATACCTGCACCGCTGGCGACTCACCAAAAAAATTAGGCAATGCATACAGTGCCCCCACCACCAACGCAATCGCAATGACCACGTATTTCCAAACCGGGTAACGATTCATGACCGCCCTTAAAACTTCTGACCAAACAACCTGACACCGCTACGGACAACTGAGCGTTGCCCAGCGACAACGCTGCCGCCGTTAAGCAGCTTATTTGAAGGTGCCTTTGGGCAACACCTGAACAACGGCGCTGCGCTGAATCTGGACTTCGACCCCGTTGGCGATTTCCATGCCCAGAAAGCCGTCACCCACTTTAACAACCCGGCCCAGCATGCCACCAGCCGTCACAATTTCATCGCCCTTGGCCAAGGCCTCCACCATGGCCTTGTGTTCCTTGGCTTTTTTCATTTGCGGGCGAATCATGACAAAGTACAGCACCACAAACATCAAGACCAGCGGCAACATGCCCATCAATGAAGACTGCATGTCTCCACCAGCGGCAGCAGCGGGAGCGGTTTGGGCAAAAGCAGAGGAAATAAACACAGAAAACTCCAAAAAAATGAGCAAAGAAAATGGCAAATGACCTGAAGCATGCGCTAGTGCATGCATAAAACAGGCAATTTGCCATTGTATGCGGGTGCCCACACCCCGATGGTGCCAGCCTCAAACCCGACAGAACAAGCCCTTATTTTGTCAAGACTTTACGAATCGTGGCCGCCAATTCTTCTGCGACAAATTTGGCCACATAGGCATTGGCACCCACTTTTCGGACATGCTCTTCATTGGTAGTACCCGTCAGAGACGAGTGAATCACTACTGGGATCGAACTGAAGCGAGGGTCTTGCTTGATGTTGCGCGTCAGGGTAAAGCCATCCATCTCGGGCATTTCAAGATCCGTCAATACCAGTGCGACCTTGTCCTGCACGGTTTGCCCTTGCGCCTCTGCTTCAGAAGCCATGGCCTTGAGACGATCCCAGGCTTCCTGACCGCTTTTGGTCATGATGAAGGGCAGGCCCATCGCCTTGAGACCTTGTTCGATCATCATGCGCGCTACTGCCGAATCGTCAGCGGCCAATATCACCGTACCCGGGGGAATATGCAGCTTGGTTCCGACGGCGATCTCTACCTGGTGCTTTTCGGGAAAAATATTTTGCAATATCTGCTCGACATCAAGCACCTGGGCTAGCCGGGTGGTCTCGTCGTCGCCATCGAGCCGCGCAATGCTGGTGACTAAACCACCACCCCGGCCTTCTGCCGACAACACGCGCTTCCACTCCAGGCGGACGATCTCATTGACTTCTTCAACCGCAAAGGCTTGCGTCGTGCGGGCAAATTCGGTCACCAACAAAATTCCCAAGCCCTTGGACGGATGACAGCCAACCACCTTGGGCAAGTCGATGACCGTGATCATCTGTCCGCGAATATTGGCGACGCCCATCACCTCCGGGGGCGAGTTGACCATGGCGGTGATTTCCGGCATCACCAGGATTTCACGAACTTTGAACACGTTGATGCCAAAAAGCTCACGCTTGCCCGGCTGGTTCGCAGCATCCCCCAAACGAAATAGCAACAGCTCAAACATGCTGCTGCCAGCCAGGTTGGTCCGCTCATCAATATCGCGCATTGTTGAATTATTCATGGTGTGATTTTTTTCAATTAAAGCCAAAAACTTATCCGGCAGCTGCAATGGTAACGCGTCATTGAAGCCGCTTCGGCCACAGCACCCAAAGCCGCAGGGGTTGCTTGAGGCGGCCCGCCAGTTCACCGGCCTGATCGCCCCAGCCGACAAAATAGTCTGCCCGCACAGCACCCACAATGGCGCTGCCAGTGTCTTGTGCCAGTACCAGGCGTTGCAGCGTTTGACTGGCACCCTCGGATGCCAACCACACCGGCGTGCCATAAGGAATACTTTGCGGATCGACCGCAATGGAGCGACCCGGGGTCAGCGGCACACCCTGGGCACCGCGTGGACCAAAGGCGGCATCAAAATCGCCCAGAAGCTCTTCCTTGAAAAAAATCACCCGCGGATTGCGCCACAACAGTTCACGCACACGCTGGGGGTTTTGCGCCATCCATGCGTTGATGCCAGGCCAGGAGGCATCACGCAACTCGCCTTGGTCGATCAGCCAGCGCCCAATGCTTTGGTAGGGCTGGCCGTTGTTTCCAGCATAAGCCAGCCGCAACAAGCGCCGCTGGCCATCGGGCTCGGTGACCCGTAAGCGCCCCGACCCTTGAATCTGCAAGATCATCGCCTGCACCGGGTCAGCAAGGTAGACAATTTCACGGCCACGCAACGCCGCCAGGGCTTGCGGCTGGGTTTCCATTTCCTGCCGGGTGAACCAAGGGGTGCCCGGGATCAAGGTGGCAGGCGTTTGGTATAGCGGCACCGCATAAGCTTCGCTTGGCAGGCGTCGCGCCTCAAACTCGGGCTCAAAATAAGCCGTCAGCAATCCGGGTGCAGCGCTGCCTTGCAAGCTCTCAACCCGGTAAGGCTGAAGGCGATCAATAAGCCAGCCACGCTTGGCAGATTCGTCACCAATACTGAGTCTGCGCACCTCTGAACATAAAGGCGCAAACACCGGCCCAGGACGCTCACAACTCTTCAACCAGGCATTCCAGGCCTCAAAAAGTGCATCATTGTCAAAGCCTGGTAATTCACGCCAGGCGACCGGCTGCCAGAGACTTTTGCCACGCAACAATGCCGGCATGGTCAGCGCATCACCCTGTAAACCGGGCCCGGTCGGCGCTGCCAACGGCACCCCGACAGCCACAGGCGCTGTCGGCACCATGACCGGCACACTCCCACAGGCCACCAGCACGATCACTATGGCCAGGGCCAAAGCCAAGCGGCAAAAACTCATGGCAGTTTTCATAAAACCCGGTGCTGCAGCGCGGGCAAGCGGGTACGGCAGGCGGTCAGGAAATCAAAGTCAAGGTCGGCCGTCACCACGCCTGCACCTTGTGCACGCTGTGCCAACACCTGGCCCCAGGGATCCACCAGCATGGCATGACCCCAGGTACGCCGCTGGTTGTCATGCAAGCCGCCTTGTGCAGCGGCCGCCACAAAGGCCAGGTTTTCAATCGCCCGCGCGCGCAATAACACCTCCCAATGGTCTTGCCCGGTGGTGTAGGTGAACGCGCTGGGCACCAGCAACAAGTGCGCTCCCGTGCTGGCGTAAGCACGGTAGAGCTCGGCAAAGCGCAGGTCATAGCACACGCTCAAGCCGACGCGCCAACGGTGTCCGTCGCGCGACGCAAGATCAAACGTCACCGCCTCATTGCCAGCTTGCAGCACTTGCGACTCGTCATAGCGCTCCACCCCATTGTCAAAGCGAAACAAATGAATCTTGTCGTAGCGTGCCACGCACTGACCTTCGGGCGAAAACACCAGACTGCTGTTGCTGACCCGCGCTGCACGCTTGGTGGCAGCTTGCACCGCAAGAGGAATCGTGCCACCCACCAGCCACACACCCAATTCTTTGGCTGATTCGGCCAGAAAGTGTTGTATCGGCCCATCGCCAAAAGACTCCTGAATGGCCAGCTTGTCCGAATCGCGCTGACCCATCAGGCAAAAGTACTCGGGCAGTACCGCCAGCTCTGCACCGGCCTCGGCTGCAGTGCTTAACAGCGCACGCGCCTCTTTGAGATTGGAGGACAGATCGGAACCTGACACCATTTGAATCACAGCTACTTTCATCGACTGGTCTCCTTGTTTGTCACCTTGCTGCGGCTGACCTTTGTCACGCGCGGATCAGCCCAACTGCCATCGATGTGAAATTCCTGCGTAGCCGATTCCGACAGCGGCCGACGCAAAAACATCTGGGCCAAAAAGGTGCCCAGGCCGACTGCCGGGTTGATCACCGTTGCAATCAGCGATGCCGTGCCCGCATTGAGTTCCGGCACCACCACCACCTTGATATCTTGCGTCTCCAGCGCAATATCAGCCTGTCCCTCCATCAAGACTGCCGCATTGATGCCTTTCATCTGCAGGTTGTTGGTGCGGGCAATGCCCTTGTCCACCGTGACTTCACCACGCAAAAAATCAAAGGCAAACCCGTCACTGAAGACATCGCGAAAATCCAGTGTGAGCCGCCGTGGCAAAGCCTGCAAACTTAGCACACCCAACAGTTTGGCAATGCCGGGGTCGGCTTTGAGGAACTGACCTGAGGCGACATTCACCGTAAATGCCCCACCCAGCGTCGGATAGTCAAGCCTGAGAGGCGACCCCATCCAGGCGATCTGCCCCTCCATCCTGCCGCTGGCCTGACGCACCACATCTTTCATGCCAAAGCGGCTCAGCAGTGCACCCCCATCAAGAATGTCCAGCTTGAAATTCATCACGGTACGACGGCGCTCAGGCGCTCCTCCCGGTGCCTGGCCCGCCGTAGCGCTTTGCGCATTGAGCCGGGCCCAATTACCGGTTGCCGTCAGGGTAGCCTCCGGCACGATCAGGTTGAACTTGTTGAGCCGCCACTCGCGCACACCAACCGCACCCACACCCACTGCGGTGGTGCGGTTGATCGCCTCAATTTCCAGCCAACCCAGCCGTTTTCCTGCCAGCTCAAGTTCATCGACCACGATGTCCAACGCCGGGATGCTGGTTGGCTGGGCATCGAGGAGCGCCTCAACATCATTTTCGACCGTCGGCGTGATGGTCAAGCGCGCCAGTCTGGCATACAAACGCCCAGCGCTGGCATTGGCTGAGTCAGCCGGCAGGCGGTACTCCAGGTAGCCATTGAGCTCCCTGGCATCCAGATTGGCGCGCCACAACAAGCCGTCTCGACTCCCGCCCAGTACCACACGACTGAACTGACGAGCGCCAAATGTCAGTAAATCCGAGCGCACTGCCAACGAAGTTGGCAGAAAACCCATGACCAGACTGTCGCTGGCGCTGGGGGGTCCGCTGGACAGTGGTGTTCCGGCGGCATGTACGAGAACATTGCTCCAGGCATCCACATTGAACTGGGACAAATTGAGGTTTGCCGTCACCCCCCGCTCAGGCAGAACCACCGACTCAAGGGTGTCAGCACCGACCCCTATCGCGCCGCGCACCACCTGCGGCTGGGCACCCGATAAATCACGCTCAAACACCGCGCTGGCCAAGCGTCCCAGCGTCAGCGTCAACCGGTCTTGCAACGGTTTGACCGCAACCCCGGCAGCGACCGGCGAGTCCAGGCGCAACGCCGTTTGCAGTCGCAAGGGCAAAACGCTTTGCGCGTCCTTGGCCAGCGGTTGCGGCAAACTCGATGCCATGCCAGCCAGATCGCTACTGACCAGCAATTCAGGCACCCCACGGCGCAAGCCCAATGTAGCGCTGTAACTAGCCGCGCCGCTGAGCTGGTGCGCCAGCCGTGACACAAAGCCCAGTTCAGTGGCCTGGCGCAGACCTTCGGCAGTGGCCGTACCTGTAGCACGAATAACAGGCAGCACCGCGCGTGTAACGCTGGTATCGGGAACCAGTAGCAGACCGCCGTCCATCTTTGCGTCGCCACCCAGCATGCGCGCCTGCACACCCGCCAGGGAAAAACCGGTCTGGGTAAAGTTGACCGCACCCCGGGCGCGCGTCAACCGGGGTGTATCAGCCGTTATCTGCAGATCATTGCCAGCCAGAATCACACTGCCTTGCACCGTGGATTTCTCAATGTTAGCCACGGGCAACACCAGTTTCAACTTGTAATCCGCATTGCCAGTAGCTACTGTTTGGGCCAGTGCCTGCCCGGTGATCGACCCCAGCGGCGACCCATTGACCAAGCGCAGCGCCCCAGGCAAGGGGCCCTTGATATCTGCCGTCACATTGACCTGGGTCTTGTTCAGGTCAGGAATCAGGGCCTCGGCCTTGATCACCTGCATGGCCGGGTCATCACCCAACCGCGCTCGGGCATTTTTGACTTGCAATTGCATGCGGTCGATGACGAGTTCGCCACTGAGATCAACCAGCGCAGGCCATGGCGCGTCTTGTGCCTGTTGCAAACTGGGCGGCACATAAAGCAGCTTGGCGTTTTGCACGTCTGCGCTGATCCGGAAACTCCCCTGGCGGGGGTCGATTTCCGGCAACAGGTTGATGTCTCCCTTGACCAGGAAACGCACGTTGCTGGCGGTGCCTGCCGTCACCGCATCACGCACATAGTCGCGGGCGTCCTGATCAATCACCAGCGGCAGATAGCGATGCACGCGCCGCCCCTCAGCCCGGCTCAGCGTCGCCTGCAAATCCAGCACACCGGGGAAGCGGCTGCGTGAGGCCGACTTGACCGGGTCGCTGGTTTGCCATTTGATTTGCGCCACACCTTGTGCATCTGCATTGCGAAAGGTGATGTTGGCGAGTTGTACCGCAATTTGCTGGCCTGACACTTGCCACTTGGCCTCGGCTGACAACTGGTCGAGCGCCAGCACCCGCTCCTGAAAAATTTCTGGCAAGTCCACACTGGCCTCATTGAGAGCCAGCGTCGCCCGCCCCGCTTGCTGGTCCAGATCAAAATCAACAGCGAGCCCGCGCACGCCGGGCAACGCGCTTACAGCGGCCCACTCAAGTTGACTGGCACGGCCCCGGGCGGTGTATTTGTCCGGTGCTGTGATCGGCCCCTGCCAGTTGGCCACCAGCGTATCGACCCGCCCTTTAGGAGAGTAACGCAGCAGCTGCTCCCGCAATGCGGCATCCAGCGGTAAACGATTGGCAATTTGAACCAGCGCCGCCAAGTCCAGTTGATCGGCCTCAATCTCTCCTCGCGCGGCAATTTTCCCCTCAGCCCCCAAGGATGTCACCCGCACATTGCCGCCGGGCCAGTGCAACCCGTCCGGGGCGTCAAAGGTCAGCGCCTGGGTGAAAAATTCAAAGCCTCCCGCCAGCGGCCGCCCGCCGATTCGACCTTGCACCCGGTGCAAATCCAGTGCCTGCAAGTCTGGCCCGAGGGTCACGCGCACCTCGGACAAGGCCACATCGGTCAAAACACCGGTGAATTGGCCCTGGCCGACATCTACCCAGGCGCGCACGGCCCCCGTGCCCTGACTCAAATCAACCCCCAAATCAGCGTAGTGACGCAAGGCTGACAAGTCAATCCGATCAAAAGCCGCATAGATTTGACCATCCCAACGCTCCCACTGGCCGTTTTGCCGTGCCAGACGCGGCTGCAGAAACCGCCCGCGAACGCCAAAGCGCTCACCCCACACCGCCGGCGGTGTCGCATCCAGACGCATGTCGTGGTGCCGCCCTACATTGCGCATCACGAAATCCACCTTTTGCAGCACAACAGGCTCAGCGCCACGCTGCTCGTCCGTCCAGCGCACGGTTCCATCGTGAATGGCAAATTCCACCTGTGAAAAAAACCAGTCCAAGGCCCCCATGTTTCGTCCGCTGGCATTGGAGAAATCCAGCCCCCCCATGCTGATGCGGCCATCCGGTGCGCGACGGATATCCAGTCTGGGCTGGTCAATATAGAGCTGCTCAAAACCCAAGCGCCATAACGAGCGGGGCGAGATGGCCACCAGCACGCGCGGCAAGACCAGCGCCTCGCGGCCCAGCGCATCAATCAGCGCGACATCGGTCAACTCAAACGAGGGAACCGCCCCATTGGATTGCGCAGTCATTGCGCCAATGCGCACCGGTACACCCAGTGCCTGTGTGGCGCGCGCCTCCAGCAGCGGGCGGAATTCGCTGATTCGCGGCACAATCACCCAATGAAGCGCACTCCATGCCACGCCAAGCAACAGCCAGGCCAATAACACCGCGGCCAAAAGCCAGCGGGTCAGGTTAGACCAGGTTTTCAACAGGGTGGAGGGCAGGGGCAACACATCGACTCAAAGAAAATAGCAGATCAGAATTATGACCCGCACATCCCTGGCTTCCCACTCCCGCTTTGCGCAGCGCGTTCGTCGCCGTTTTGAAGCCGAACTGCCGCTTTTGCCACCGGGCGTGCCCACGCCCGCGCACCTGCACAGCATGTTTGATGCACTGCGCCATGCCGGCCGCGACACGGCCGCCGCACTGCGCATCACCCGCGCGCTGGTGCTGGAGCGCTTGCTGTGCCTGGATTGCGAGGCGCAGGCAGCGCTGCAGGACATCACCCAGACCATGACCGATCTGGCCGAATTCGCCCTTGAAAAAGCGCTTGGCGATGTGCTGACCGCGCTTGACCAGACGCACGGCACACCACTGACACCGAGCGGTCAACGCGCCGAACTGTGGATTGTCGGCATGGGCAAGCTCGGCGCGCGCGAGCTCAACGTGTCAAGCGACATTGACCTGATCTACGTCTACGACGAAGACGGTGACACGGCTGGTAACGAGCAAGGGCGCGGGCGCATCTCCAACCACGAATATTTTGGCAAGGCCGTGCGCGCCATCTATGGACTGATCGGCGACACCACTGAATTCGGCTTTGTGTTCCGGGTTGACCTGGCCTTGCGTCCCAACGGCAACTCGGGGCCTGCGGCGGTATCCCTTGATGCCCTGGAGGAATACCTGCATGTGCAGGGCCGCGAGTGGGAACGGTTTGCCTGGCTCAAGAGCCGTGTGGTGGCACCCCGCGCCAGCGTGGTCAGCGGAGCGACGCTGGGCTTGCGCAAGGTTGTGATGCCCTTTGTCTTTCGGCGTTACTTGGACTACAGCGTGTTTGACTCGCTGCGTTTGCTGCACCGGCAAATCCGCGACCACGCGGCCAAGCGCAGCGCGGGCCACCCGGAACGCGCCAACGATGTCAAACTGTCGCGCGGCGGCATTCGTGAGATCGAGTTCATCGTCCAACTGCTGCAGGTGGTGCGTGGCGGCCAGTTCCCCGAGCTGCGCACCCGCCCCACCCTGAACGCCCTGCCCAAGCTCGTCAAGGCGGGTCTGATGCCGCCTGAGACGGCCCAGGCGCTGGCACAGGCCTATACATTTTTGCGCCAGGTTGAGCACCGCATCCAGTATCTGGATGACCAGCAGACCCATGTTCTGCCGACGGCCGAACTGGACTTGGCCTGGATTGCCAGCACACTGGGTTTTGCCAGCGCCCAGCAGCTACTGAACCAACTTGACGCACACCGCGAACTGGTGGCACAAGAGTTTGACAAGCTGCTTGGGGGTGCCGACCCAGAATGCAATGGCTGCAAGTCGCCCATGGCCATCCCGGGAATAGACGAGCTGCTGCCCAAGCTCGGTGAGCAGTTTCGGGATCGTCTTGAAGCCTGGCGCGAACATCCGCGCATTCTTGGTTTGCGTGATGAAGCCCGCGCACGCCTGATGCGCCTGCTGGCGCGCACCGCGCAATGGGTTTCAGAAGGACGCGTGCTGGAGGCCTCCGCTGTTGGCCTGGTCGACTGGATGGAGCCACTGCTGCGCCGCGAGAGCTATCTGGCGCTGCTGCTGGAGCGCCCCAATGTGCACGAGCGCCTGTTGCGTCTGCTGGGCGCGGCCAAGTGGCCAGCACGCTACCTGTTGTTGCACCCCGGGGTGATTGACGAGTTGGCGGCCTCTGACATGTTGCTCGAACGCTTTGATGCAGCCGCTTTCGAGGATGAACTTGATCACCGCCGCAACGCGCTCAAAGACACCGGAGAAGAAGATGATGAAGAGCTGCTGAACCTGCTGCGCCGCGCCCACCATGCCGAGGTGTTTCGCACGCTGGCGCGCGATGTGGAAGGCAATCTGACGGTAGAACAGGTGGCCGACGACCTGAGTGCGCTGGCCGATGCCGTGCTGCGCATCACCACCCGCTGGTGCTGGAGCAGGCTGAAGAAAACCCACCGGGCGCAGCCGCAGTTCGGCATCATTGCCTACGGCAAGTTGGGCGGCAAAGAGCTGGGCTACGGCAGTGATCTGGACATTGTGTTCGTCTATGACGACGACGATGAACGCGCCCCCGAGGTCTACGCCAGCCTGGTGCGCAAGCTCATCAACTGGCTGACCGTCAAAACCGGCGAAGGTGATCTGTACGAAATTGACACCGCCCTGCGCCCCAATGGCAATGCCGGCTTGTTGATCACCAGTTTTGAGGCCTATGCCAAGTACCAGCAACAACGCGGCAGCAACACCGCCTGGACCTGGGAGCACCAGGCCATGACACGCGCCCGTTGCGTGCTGGGCAGTGCCGACCTGCATGCGCGCTTTGATGCCGTGCGCACTGCCGTGATCAGCGCCGAGCGCGACACCTGCGGCTTGCGTGAAGAAATCGTCGCGATGCGCGAACGCATGACCACGGCCCAGCCAGTCAAAGGTGACAAATTTGATGTCAAGCGCAGCCCGGGTGGCATGATCGATGCCGAATTTGTCATGCAGTTTCTGGTGCTTTCGCAATCTGCAAAACACCCTGAACTGATGGCCAACGCGGGCAACATTGCCCTGCTGGAGCGGGCCGAACTGCTGGGCCTGTTGCCGCACGACGTGGGGCACGCCGCCGCCAGCGCCTACCGAACCATGCGCCAGGTTCAGCACCGTGCGCGACTCAATGAAGCGCCTACGCAGGTTGCCCCCGGCACGCTGCAAGCTGAGCGCGATGCCGTATTGGCCTTGTGGCAAACTGTCTTCAATCCCTGAATCGATAATCAGGAACGGGTGACATGCGGTCACCCATCCCTGATGTCACTGACCGATCCCGTTTTATCCATGTCCAAATTCCTTCCCATCGCCGCCACGCTCATAGCCGCTTCTTTCTTGCTGGGTGCCTGCAGCGACCGCATCCAGGACACACACCCGCAAAAGTTGGTCAGCAAGCGCCAGGAAATCTTCAAGAAATTCACCAAAGCCATGGAGCCGATGGGGCTGGTTGCGCGCGACCGCAAAGACTACAGCAAAGGTGAATTCCAGGCCAATGCCTTGGCGCTGCAAGAGCTGTCAACCCAACCCTGGTCACTCTTCACCGCTGACGGCAATTACCCGCCGACCCGGGCCAAGCCCGCCGTCTGGCTTTTGGCCACTGAATTCAAGCAGGCACAGGACAAGTACCTGAGTGCAGTTGACCAACTCGTCAAGGTTTCAGGCAGTGGCGACATGCCCGCCATCCGCGCAGCCGTTGACGATGTGCAAAAACACTGCAAAACCTGCCACGACCAGTTCCGCAATGAACGTCCGGCCAGTTAGGTGCTTGGCTCGACTGCCTGACAGCAAACCTTTTAGCTACATTATTAATAGCGACATGCGCATATTCCATAAGGGCTAAAGCCCTATTTTCTATAAATTTCTGATTTTCCGAAGCAGCGCTGTCGTAGAGTAGCCGGCGACAAACGGCAACGCCAGCGCCCGTCCGCCATAGGCCTGCACCACGGCCGTCTCGGCCAGTGTGGCCATGTCATAGTCACCGCCTTTGACCAGAATGTCCGGGCGCACCAGCGCAATCAATTCCAGTGGGGTATCTTCATCAAACCAGGTCACCAGCGAACTGCTGGCCAGAGCAGCAATGACGCAAGAACGGTCTATCTCGTTGTTCAGCGGCCGATCGGCTCCCTTGCCCAGTCGGCGTGCCGAGGCATCGGTGTTGAGCGCCACCAGCAGGCTCGCACCCAGTGCGCGGGCTTGCGCCAGGTACATCACATGGCCGCGGTGCAACACATCAAAAACACCGTTGGTGAATACCAGGGGGCGCGGCAACGCCGCTAGGTGGGTTGTCAAATCAGCAGGGTCGCACAGCTTGTTGGTGATGGTTGGCGCGTTGCTATGTGCTGCAAAAGCAGAAATTAGGGGGGGTTGATGCATGTGCTTGATGCTATCAGGCAGGCCGGCATGGCGTAAGCTGTTCGCTCGTCCTGTTGGCCACCTTCGCCCTTGGCATAATCCAAACCCACTATGAACCTGGTTCCCGTCAACATTGATTCCATCCTTATCGGACATCCGCTACCGTGCGCGCTGCGCGACGAAGGCGGCGTGCTGCTGGCCAGCGCAGGGTTTATGGTGCACAACCGCCAGGAACTCGAAGTGATGGTTGGGCGGCGCAGCCAAATCTACATTGATGCCGACCAGTCGGAAAATTTTCGCCGCTCCTACATCAACCGGCTCAATAACCTGGTGATGTCTGACAGCGTGCTCGGGCAAATCGCCGAAGTTCAGATTTCGCCTTACGACGGCAAGCGGCACACCGTTGCAGAAGTCAGCGACGAGCCCGATTGGCTAGGCTTGCAATTGCAAACCCATGCTGTGCTGCGCGACACCAACGGCGACACTTTTTTGCCGCGCTTGAGCAAATTGCAAAGCGAGCTTGAGCGCCACACCCTGCGCAATCCGGACGGTACGCTGTTTGCGCTGATCCACCTTGCCGGCAGCGAGTTGCGCCACTACAGCGCCACGCACGCCATGCTGGTCAGCGTGATGTGCAGCCTGGCTGCCCGCGATGTCCTGAAGTGGCCCGCCGAGCACCATGCCTCGCTGTGCAGCGCAGCTATCACCATGAACATTGGCATGACCGAGTTGCAAGACCGGCTGGCCACACAAAAAGAGCCCCCAACGCCTGAGCAATTGCGACGCATCGACAGTCACGCCCCCCGTTCGGTTGATTTGCTGCAGCACATGGGTGTCACCGATGCGTTGTGGCTGGAAGCGGTATTGAATCACCGGATCAAGGTGCCCGGCCCGTTGGCGCAACGCAGCGAAGGCCAGCGCATGGCCCGGTTGATTCAGCGCGCCGACATGTTTTCCGCGCGACTGTCACCCCGGGCTACCCGCGCGCCCGAATCACCCAGCACCGCCATGCAATCTTGCTACTTTGACGAAAACCGGCAGATCGATGAAGCCGGTGCGGCCTTGATCAAGACCATGGGCATTTATACGCCGGGCACTTTTGTCAAACTCTTGACCGGTGAGATTGCCGTGGTCGTCAAGCGCGGGCTCAATACCACGACCCCGAAGGTTGCGGTACTGATCAACCGCCAGGGGATGGCTACCGGAGAGCCCATCGTGCGCGACACCAGCCAGACTGAGTTCCGCATCGTGGCGAGCGTGCCAAGCCGGGATGTCAAGATCACCCACAACCTTGAGCGCATGCTGCTGCTGACACGTCAGACCACTGCTGAGCGGCCCTGGTAGGGGCAGCTATTTCTTATTTCACGCGCCTGTTGCCATCGTCCGGCGCATCAGGCCTGCCGCATGGCCGTTAAAACGGCTTGGTGTCCATAAAACTGGCGCGTTGCATCAGTTTGTCTTGCAGTTTGACCAGATTAGGATACTGCTCACGCCAGGCAATTTGCGGGAAACGAAAATCCAGATAGCCCAGTGCAACCCCCATCGCAATGTCGGCCAGGCTCAAGTGAATGCCAACGCAAAACGCTTTTTCACCCAAACCGCGGCTCATGGCGACCAAGGCTGCCTCCACCTTGGCCAGTTGGCGGTCAATCCAGGCCTGGCTGCGCTGCGCCTCGGTGCGCCCAGCCCAGGTGGCCTCCAGCCGCGCCAATATGGCGGCATCCAGCACACCATCGGCCAGCGCTTCCCAGGTCTTCACTTCGGCGCGCTCGCGACCCACCGGCGGAATCAGCTTGCCCACGGGTGACAGGGTATCGAAATACTCAACAATCACGCGCGAGTCAAATATCGCCTCGCCACCTTCCATGATCAGGCAAGGCACCTTCGCCAGCGGATTGGACAGGCCAATGGTCGTGGTCGCGGTCCAGACATCTTCCAGCACATAGTCGTAGTCGAGTTTTTTCTCGGCCATGACAACGCGCACCTTGCGCACGTAAGGGCTGGTATTGGATCCGATAAGTTTCATGGGCATGTGACAGATTCGTTTGTGGTTTGCTGGATTCTATACACCCACCCCTACAATCCCACGCATGACTAATTCCGCCATTTCTGCCCTATCTCCGCTGGACGGCCGCTACGCCGCCAAGCTGGCCAAACTGCGCCCCGCCATGAGTGAGCAGGGCTACATGCACCGCCGCGTTCAGGTCGAGGTGGCCTGGTTCATCGCACTCAGCGACTGCGGCTTCAAGGAATTCAAGCCACTGTCGCCTGGTGCCCGCACCTACTTACTGGGTTTGGTGAAAAACTTCTCCGAAACCGATGGCCTCGCCATCAAAGACATCGAGAAGGTCACCAACCACGACGTGAAAGCCGTCGAATATTGGGTCAAGTCGAAGTTTGAAGCACGCCCCGAACTGGTCGCCGCGCAAGAATTTGTGCACTTTGGCTGCACCAGCGAAGACATCAACAACACCAGCCACGCGCTGCAGCTCAAAAGTGGGCGCGATCTGGTGCTATTGCCGGCGCTCGACACCATCATCAGCAAACTGCGCGAGATGGCCCATGCCTTTGCCGACGTCGCCATGCTTAGCCGCACGCACGGCCAAACCGCCAGCCCCACCACCGTGGGCAAGGAAATCGCCAACGTGGTGGTACGCCTTGTGGCCGCGCGCGAGCGCATTGCCAGCATCAAGCTCATGGCCAAGATGAACGGTGCGGTGGGCAACTACAACGCCCACCTGTCAGCCTGGCCCGACTTTGACTGGGAAGCCTTCAGCAAAAAGGTCATCGAAACCCCTGAGCCCTTAGGCCTGGGCCTGACGTTTCAGCCCTACAGCATCCAGATCGAGCCGCACGACTACATGGCCGAGCTGTTTGACGCGGTGGCCCGCACCAACACCATCCTGATCGACTGGGCGCGCGATGTCTGGGGCTATGTGAGCCTGGGCTATTTCAAGCAGCGGCTGAAAGACGGCGAAGTCGGCTCCAGCACCATGCCGCACAAGGTCAACCCGATTGATTTCGAGAATGCCGAAGGCAACCTGGGACTGGCCAACGCGATGCTGCGCCACCTGTCCGAGAAGCTGCCCATTTCACGCTGGCAGCGCGACCTGACCGACAGCACGGTGCTGCGTAACATGGGCGTGGCCTTGGGCTACGCCGTACTGGCCTACCAGTCGCTGGCCACCGGCCTGAACAAGCTCGAAATCAACGAAACCGCGATTGCCGACGACCTCGATACCTCGTGGGAAGTGCTGGCTGAGCCGATTCAAACCGTGATGCGCCGCTTTGGCTTGCCACAACCTTATGAACAGCTCAAAACTTTCACCCGTGGTGCTGCCATGACGCGCGAGCTGATGCAGGGCTTTATCCAGGGGCTTGAGTTACCGGATGCTGAAAAGCAGCGTCTGCTGAGCCTGACACCGAGCAGCTATGTCGGCATGGCAGCCGAGCTTGCTCGGCGAGTATGACCCCCATGTTCGGCACTGCGTGTCCTCCCTGCCCCCCGAGGGGGCTGACCCGCCTTCGGGCGGTCTGGCGGCGTGTCTGATGGCCATCAAATCCACCATTTTCAAAGCCAGTCTGCAAATTGCCGACATCGACCATGGCTATTACGCCGACCATGCCTTGACCTTGGCACGCCACCCAAGCGAGACCGATGAACGCATGATGGTACGACTGTGCGCGCTGGCACTGCAGGCGCACCAGTTGCAAAGTATCTGCGGTGGCGATGGCACGCTGGCCTTTGGCGCTGGACTCTCCGACCCGGATGAGCCCGACGTATGGCTGCGCGACTTCACCGGCTTGACGCGTCTATGGATCGAGGTCGGCCAGCCTGAGGACAAACCGCTGGCAAAAGCCTGCAACAAGGCTGATGCGGTGATTTTGTACGCCTTTAGCCAAGCCGCCGACGTCTGGTGGCGCGGCATTGAGAGCAAACTTACCCGGTTAAAAAGTCTGCAAGTGTGGCGCATTCCGAGCGCCACCGCCCAGGCGCTGACACCACTGGCGCAGCGGAGCATGGCCCTACAGGCTACGGTGCAAGAGGGTGTACTGATGCTGGGCGATGGCAAGCACAACATCGACATTGAGCCCCTGCGCTGGAAATAATAGACAAAATTGGCTCTAGCCCTTATGGCTATTGCGTAGATAGCTATTTAATCAATAGCGAATACGCCGTTAGCCTGAAGTTCCTAACCTGAAGTTTCTAAAGATTTCCACCCAGAAACCCCCTCGATTTCTGCACTTCTCCCAGTGAAGGCCGCCAATGCGCGGCCATTTTTTGAATTCCAAGTGTAGTCACTAAATAATTATTAATTACGTTTTTCTATGTCATAATGTTGGCTATGGCATCAAGAACAGGCACAGCTCACGTAGTCACAACCAAGCGCGAGTACAAAGGCAAGGTCTATTGCACCCACCTGCTGCGGCGCAGCTACCGCGAAGACGGCAAGGTCAAAAAC
>JBBQLQ010000023.1:0-28871 GCA_038328055.1 Burkholderiales bacterium | reverse complement strand
GTGCTGGCCTGCTCTAGCCGGGGTTTGACCCACTCAGGCAACACGCCAAAGCGGCGGATCAACTGGCGCATCAACATGGCACCTTCGCCCTGCTGCACGCCCTGCCGCACACCCTGCTGCATGCCTTGCAGCACACCCTGCAGCACGCCTTGCTGCATGCCTTGCTGCATGCCCTCTGCCAAGGCCTGGGCTTTCCAGCGGTCTATATTGGTCTCTAGCATGGTGACTCCTTCCAGTAGTTCTTCGGCCTCGGGCAGCGTCAGGCCGGGCATTTTGCTTTGCAAGCGGTATTTTATCCAGCGCATCACAACCCGGTCTATGCGTTGCTTGAACGGCGACAGTGCCACCGCAGCGGCCAAGTTGCGAATAGCCCGCTTGGCCGCTTGCACGTCCGGGGTGTGCTCGAAACGAAATATGGCGGCAACCACCCGGCGCATTTCTTCGAGCTGGGCGGGCTCGAAGGCGCCTTCGTCCAACAGCCAAAATCTGAGCCTTGGCTGATAGGCTTTGAGCACCTGCGGATGGGTGCGAATCAGGTCAAAGAGTTCGGTGCTTTGCTCCCAGCGGGCATCGCCGTTGTAGAGCACGATGGGCAGCACCGGCGGCAGCCCCTCAAGAGCATTGACGGCCTTGCTGCGCAACAGGTGGTCGTACAGGGCGGCCACATATTGCAGCATGCGCGCCGGCATGGTGGGGTCTTGCGTGGACTGAAACTCCAGCAAGATGTACAGGTAAATGCGCTCGCCTTGCAGTTCCACCGACCACACCACGTCGTCCGAACGCGGCTTCATGGCCGGGGTGACGTAGTTGCCACTCTCCAGCCGCAGCGTGGTGTAGTCCAGCAACTCGGACACGCCGGGCGGGGCAAAGACTTCGAGCAACTCCTGCACCAGCTCGGCGTGGGAGAACAGGTATTTGTAGCCGCTGTCGTGGATGTGTGCCATGACGGGATTGTAGGAGGCAGCAACCCTGCATGGCTGCGTAGTCAGTCTGCCAACGCCGGGCCATATTCCGTCTCGCCATGGGTGAGCTGGGTAATGGCATCAGGATGGCAGAAACTCATGGTCGTACAAGTCTTCGATACGAAATTGGCCTCCAGCCCTTACAGCACATGCGCAAGCAGCTATCAAAAACTTAGCTATTACGCATTCGCTGGCAGGTTGGTCTTGTGGCACATCAAGATGTTTCACCGTATCGGCCAAACCCGCCCGGTCACCAGTTACCGGTTGGTAGCCAAAGACACCATCGAAGAAAAAATCGTCGATCTGCACAAAACCAAACGCGCATTAGCCGACAGTTTGCTTGAAGGCGCTGGCATGGCCGCCAAAATGTCGGCTGACGACATGCTGGAGTTACTGCGCGATAAGTGGTCGTCATGAAAACGATTCAATGATGTCCTGATTTGATTGGTATTGGTCGTCAATTGAGCGGACGCAACCTGCGCTATAGGCGGATCATATAGACTCTTTTTTATTGGAGTCTTACCCATGAAAACCTGTCTCGTTGTGATCGATGCGCAAGAATCTTTCCGCCACCGTCCCTACTTCACCACCACGGATTTGCCCGCTTATGTGGTCGCGCAAAACGCCTTGATTGACGGCTGTGTTGCACTGGGGGCGGTGCCAGTGGTGCGCGTTTTTCATGTGGATGGCCCCAAAGCAAGTGACAACCCGTTCGCCATGGAATCCGGGCACCTTCGCCCCCTCGATGAATTACGCAGCTTTGAACCGGCCGCCACCTTCATCAAAAGCCGCCACAGCGCGCTGGTGGGCACCGGGCTGGAAGTGTGGCTTACACAAAATGGCATCGGGCGGCTCATTATCAGCGGCATCCGTACCGAACAATGCTGCGAAACCACCGCCCGTCACGCCTCGGATCTGGGTTGGCAGGTGGACTACTGCCTGGAGGCCACGCTGACCTGGGATATGCGCAACCTAGATGGCAGCGTGCTCACCGCACAGGACATCCGTACCCGCACCGCCACGGTGCTGCAGGACCGCTTTGCCCATGTCTGCACGGTGGAGCAGGCACTGGAGCGGGCTGTATGACAACGCCACACCTGCCCCTGCACGTTGCCATTCTGGTGTTTGATGATGTCGATGTACTGGACTTTGCCGGACCTTACGAGGTTTTCACCACTGCCAACCGCGTGTACCAGCGCGAGCACGGTCAATCCTTGTTCGAGGTGCAGACCGTGGCGCTTTCCATGCAGTCCGTTCGCGCCCGTGCGGGCTTGCAGGTGTTGCCAGATACCGACTATGCTGCTTGCCCCACCGCACAAGTGTTGATCGTCCCCGGCGGGGTGGTGACTGCGGTCATGCAGTGTCAGGCTACGCTGGCTTGGATTGCCAAGTTGTCGGCCAAGACACAAATCACCGCATCGGTCTGTACGGGCAGTTTCCTGCTGGCTGCCAGCGGCATCATCACAACCGAGCGCGTGACCACGCACTGGGAAGATGTCGCCGATCTGCGCGCTGCCTTCCCGCTTCTTGCCGTGTGCGACGACCAGCGATGGGTGGACAACGGGCACACCGTCACCTCGGCTGGCATCAGCGCCGGTCTGGACATGAGTCTTCATTTGCTCGCACGACTGGCAGGAGCGGCACTGGCGGTCAGCACCGCACGGCAAATGGATTACGCATGGAACGCCCAAGCCTGATCCACGTCTACTTCATCCTCCTGCCTGGCAGTCTGGTGCTGGATTGGGCCGGCCCGGCCGAGGCGCTGCGCGTGGCGAACCGCATCTTGCGAGCGCAAGGACAGCCCGAGCGCTTCAGCATGCACTTTGTCAGTCCAACGCCCACATCAAGCTCCTCCGTCGACATGCGGCTATGCAATCTAGAGCCGCTGCCAGACACCGACAGCCCCACTATGCCTACGCCTTGCTGGATCGTGTTGCTGGGGCAAGTCGGGGACTGCATCAGCATATCCTTGTCCGAGACGCAAGCCGTGCTGCACTGGTTGCGCGGACTGCGCTTGTCCACGGGGCGATTGGAGCTGCTTAGCATCTGCGCGGGAGCGGTGTTGGCGGCACATGCGGGGCTGCTCACCGGGCGACATGCCACCACGCACCACCAGCATCTGGATGAATTGCGCCGTGCCGACCCTGCATGCAAGGTCGTCGCTAATCGTGTATTTGTCAATGACGGCGCAGTGTGGAGCAGTGCGGGCGTGACCACCGGCATCGACCTGTTTTTGCACCGCATCAGCGCCGTTTGCGGTGCCGCTTTGGCCGCCCAGGTCGCGCAGATTCTTGTTGTGGCCATGCGCCGTGGCCCGAATGACCCCGAGTTGTCGCCCTTTTTGGCCTACCGCAACCACATCCACCCTGCTTTGCACCGGGTGCAGGATGCCGTTAGCGGCCGTCCTTCAGAGCCATGGAGCCTGGCCACGATGGCCGAGTTGGCCTGTACCTCGCCCCGGCATCTGAACCGAATTTTTGTCGCACACGCCGGTATCGCACCGCTTCAGTATTTGCGCCGGATTCGGTTGGCGTTGGCGCAAACTGCCCTGCAGTCGGGCCGCAACGTCACCCAGGCAGCGGCATTGGCGGGCTTCAATTCTGACACCCAACTGCGCCGTGCGTGGCACCAGCTGGATGCAGCCGGAACACCTTCCAAGCCCGAATAAATATTAAATATATAGCTGCTAACGCTTGTTTTATAAGGGCTACAGCCCTATTTGTCATTTGACTATTTTGCCGCAGCGCTGGGCCGATCGGCCACCCTGTCACGCCAGGCTTGCAGCGCGGTAAAGCCTTCCTTGCCCGGATTGAACTTCATCAGCTTGGCAAATTCGATGCCGCAAAACGCGGTGATGTCAGCCACAGTAAAGCGCTCGCCGGCCATCCAGGGTTGACGCGAGAGCAGCTGCTCAAACCAGCCGGCGATCACGCGCACTTTTTGGCCCTGTGTCTGGCCAAAATCGGCAAACTGGGGTTGCTCCAGCACGGCCAGGCCAGGGTGGGTGTGGCGCACACAGTTGGCAATGGCCGCCAGCAGGTCAAGCTCGGCGCGGCGATCGGCCATCTCGATAAAGGCGCGTTCTTGCACATCAACGCCCATCAGATTGGGCTCGGGGTACAGGCCTTCAAGGTAGGTGCAAATGGCGCGTGACTCGGTCAGCACCCGGCCATCGTCGAGTTCGAGCGCCGGCACTTTGGCCAGCGGGCTCAGGGCGCGGTAGGCCTCGCCCTTGTGCTCCAGCGTGTTGAGGTTCACCTGCACCAGATCGATGTTGGTGATGTTTTTTTCAACCATGAACATCATCACGCGCCGTGGATTGGGCGCACCGGGGGAAATATAGAGTTTCATGTTGTGCCTGTTTGATGGGGGACAGCACCAGGGGTCTGTACCGCAGGATGTAGGGGTTGGCTGGATTGGCCGGTTTCCAGCATTTTGCGGGCTTGACTGGCAAATTCTTCGGCCTTGTCGGCATTGTCGGTGCGCGAATCCAGCGACGAGGGCGGCATCTCGATGCCTTTTTGCACCGCAGGGCGCGCGCGAATCTGTGCCAACCAGCGCTGCAAGTGCGGCAAGTCGTCCACCGCCACGCCCGACCAGCGGTACGTGCGCACCCAGGCCCAGTTGGCAATGTCGGCAATCGAATAGTCACCCGCCAGGTACTCATGGTTTTCCAGGTGCGCGTCCAGCACCCGAAACAAGCGCTTGCTTTCGCCTTGGTAGCGATCAATCACGCTCTGTATTTTTTCGGGAAAGTAGCGGTAGAACACGTTGGCCTGGCCCATCATGGGGCCGATGCCGCCCATCTGAAACATCAGCCACTGGATCACGCGCGAGCGACCCTTGACGTCTGTGGGCATCAGGCGACCGGTTTTCTCAGCCAGGTACAGCAGGCAAGCGCCGGACTCGAACACGGCAAAGTCATCGGCCTCGTGGTCAACGATGGCCGGAATGCGGCCGTTGGGGTTAATGGCCAGAAAGGCCGGCAGTTTCTGTTCACCTTTGGACAAGTCAAGCACCTTGAGCGCGTAAGGCAAACCAAGTTCTTCGAGCGCGATCGACACCTTGTGCCCGTTGGGTGTGGCTGCGGTATAGAGGTCAATCATCGGGCAACTCCACAAGTTATATAAGAAAACACCTTCTAGCCCTTTATTAAAAAGCGCGATTAGCTATCAAATAAGGAGCATTTGAAGAAGTTTTTTAATGCGTTGCGCGCCGCAGCTCGGCGGCGCGTGCGGTAATGGCGGGCCGGTCATCGGCAGCCGTCGCATTGGCCAGATAAGTTTCCAGGTCTTCCAGCGCATGGCCCAGATGGCCCACCTCGGCATGCGCGAGGCCGCGGTCACGGTATTCAGGCCAGGCTTGCGGCAGCAACACCACCAGACGGTCTTGCACGGCAATCAGACGTGGCCAGTCTTCTTGTGCCGCATGAATTTCCTTCAGGTTGCGCAGCATGCGGGCAATGATGTCGCGCGGCGGCGCGGCCTGCAGGTACAGGCCCAGCGGCACCTCCTGCTCCTCAATCAGACTGTCCATGCGCCGAAATGGCTCCAGCCGTTCGGCTAGCTCTTCGCGGCTAAGCGACTGGCCTGTCAATGGGTCGATGATGACCTGGCCTTCGCTCAGGTTGACCTTGACCATAAAGTGACCGGGAAACGACACGCCGCGCGCCTTCAGACCAATGCCTTGGGCCATTTCCAGCCAGATCACCGCCATGGAAATCGGTATGGCCAGCCGGGTGCGCAACACTACATGCACAAAGCTGTTGTCGGGGTCGGTGTAATGGTTGAAGTTGCCCGCAAAATTAAGGTCGCCGTAGATAAACTGGTTGAGCAGGCGCAACTTTTGCAACGGTCCGGCATCTTCTGGCAGGCGCCGATGCAGACGCACCATCAGTTGGTCGATGTCGCTCAGCACCTGTTGCGAGCTGACTTCAGGGTACTCGTCCTGCGCCAGGCTGATGGCGGCCTCCAGCAGTGGAAAATCTGCATCGGTGTGGACCAGCGCGGCAAAGTATTCCAGCGGGGTTGGGACGTTGAGTGAAAGATTCATGATCACCATTGTGTCAAAACGCCAGACTAGCGGCGCACCAGCTGTCGCAATTTCATGCCAGCCGCCCACAGTGCTACGAAATAAATAGCTGCAGACGCAATCAATACAAGGGCTAGAAGCCAAATTCTCTTAAAACTCTCAGCACGCAAAGCGATCCAGTTGAAGTGGCCATTGGCCCACATCAGAAAGACTGCCAGCAAAGCGCAGCCCGCCAGCACCTGCAACAGGAAGATGCCCCAGCCCGGTTCGGGCTTGTAGCTGCCGCGCTTCAATAAACCAAACAGCAGCCAGCTGGCGTTGACCATGGCACCAATGCCAATCGACAAAGTGAGCGCCGCATGGGCAAAAATGGGCACCAGCAAAACATTGAGAATTTGGGTCAACACCAACACGCCAATGGCAATTTTCACCGGGGTTTTGGTGTCCTGGCTGGCGTAGTAGCCGGGTGCCAGCACCTTGATGGCCACAATACCGATTAGCCCGACACCCCAGCCCATCAGCGCATAAGTGACTTGTTGCACGTCAAAGTCGGTCATGGCACCGTAGTGGTACAGCACCGCCACCAGCGGGGTCGGAATCACCAGCAAGGCCAGTGCGCAGGGCACGGCAGTGACCGCCACCAGGCGCAAGCCCCAATCAAGCATGCCTGAGTATTTGGCCGCATCGCCACTGGCGCGTGCGCTGGCAAGTTGCGGCATCAGCACCACGCCCATGGCAACCCCGAGCATGGCGGTGGGAAATTCCATCAGTCGATCAGCATAGGTGATCCAGCTCACACTGCCGGTGCGCAAATGCGAGGCAATCTGGGTGTTGATGAGCATGGAAATGTGCGCCACGCTCACCCCCAGCAGCGCCGGGCCCATCAGCCGCAGAATGTTTTGCGTGCCGGCATCGGCCCACGCCGCGCGCAAGGCCGACCAGCGCCAGCTCAGGCGTGGCTGCAAATCCAGCCGTTTGAGCGCCAGCCACTGCACGGCAAGCTGCATCACGCCGCCCAACAGCACGCCACCCGCCAACGCGTAAATCGGCTCGACTCCGATGGACTTGAACCATGGCACCCCCAGCCAGGCAGCGCCAATCATGCAAATGTTGAGCAATACGGGTGTCGCGGCCGGCACGGCAAAGCGCCTCCAGGTGTTCAATACCCCGGCACCCAGCGCCACCAGTGACATGAAGGCGATGTACGGAAACATCCAGCGCGTCATGACCACCGCCACATCAAAGCCGCGCGGATCCTGCTTCAAACCGCTGGCCATGGCCCACACCAGACCCGCCGCACCAAGGACACCCAGCACACTGATCAGCAGCAGCGCCCATGCCAGCACCGTCGCCACCCTGTCAATCAAGACGCGGGTGGCGGCCTCGCCCTGCTGCTCTTTGCTGGCCGCCAACACCGGTACAAAAGCCTGGCTGAAGGCCCCTTCGCCAAAAAAACGCCGGAACAGGTTGGGAATGCGAAAAGCTACGTTGAACGCATCCGTCATGGCGGATGCGCCAAAGGTGGCCGCAATCAGCAGCTCACGCACCAAGCCAGTGAT
Organism: Burkholderiales bacterium; assembly: GCA_038328055.1. Lineage (GTDB taxonomy): Bacteria > Pseudomonadota > Gammaproteobacteria > Burkholderiales > Burkholderiaceae_C > Rhodoferax. Next base: position 21,319 of record JBBQLQ010000023.1, on the reverse strand, counting down.
GCGTGACAGCAGCGTCAATAACGAGACGATCGAGGCGGATTTAAAGAGGCTCACGCCGCGCAGTGTAGCTTCGCCAGCACGGGTGCCGGCTATGCAAAAAGGCTAGCTGCTAGAATCGCAGGCTTTGCTGACAACATCCACAGACCCAAGGAACTACTTATATGGCATCTACCAAACCCAAGAAAAAGAACCCGCGCCTGGCATCGGGACGTAAACGCGTCCGCCAGGACATCAAAATCAACGCAGCCAACACCTCGCTGCGCTCGCAATACCGCACCTCTGTCAAGAACGTCGAAAAAGCCGTGATCGCTGGCGACAAGATCAAGGCGACCGAACTGTTTGCAAAAATGCAAGCGGTTGTGGACACCGTGGCCGACAAGGGTATCTTCCACAAAAACAAGGCTGCTCGTGACAAGAGCCGTCTGTCCGCCAAGGTGAAAGCCCTGGCCGTCACTGCCTGATATTCAGGCAAACCGCACGCCTTTCTGAGGGATCAGAAAAGCGCCGTTTGTAACGGGTGCGCTGTCAGCAAAAGCAAAAAAGCCGTCAGATGACGGCTTTTTTGCGTCTAAGATGCCGAACTTTAATCAAAGGGCATCGCATGAAAATTGAAACTCTGGCCGTCCACGGCGGCTACACACCAGACCCCACCACCAAAGCTGTGGCAGTGCCCATCTACCAAACGGTTGCCTACGCCTTTGACGACACCCAACACGGCGCGGACCTGTTTGACCTGAAGGTGGCGGGCAACATCTACAGCCGCATCATGAACCCGACTTGCGGCGTGCTCGAAGCACGTGTGGCGGCAATGGAAGGCGGCATTGGCGCGCTGGCGGTGGCCTCTGGCATGGCGGCCATTGCCTACGCCATTCAGACCATCACCGAGGCAGGCGACAACATTGTGTCTGCATCCACCCTGTACGGCGGCACCTACAACCTGTTTGCCCACACTTTTCCGCAAATGGGCATTGAGGTGCGCTTTGCCGACTACCGCGACCCAGCCTCATTTGCCAAACTGATCGATGGCCGCACCAAAGCGGTGTTCTGCGAGACCATCGGCAACCCGCTGGGCAACATCACTGATCTGGCGGCCCTGGCTGCAGTGGCCCGCGCCCACGGTGTGCCACTGATTGTCGACAACACCGTTGCCAGCCCCTATTTGTGCCGCCCGTTTGAGCACGGTGCCGACATCGTGGTGCACTCGCTGACCAAATACTTGGGCGGTCATGGCACAACGCTGGGCGGCATCATTGTTGATTCCGGAAAATTCCCCTGGGCGGAACACAAAACACGTTTCAAGCGCCTGAACGAGCCCGATGTGAGCTACCACGGCGTGGTGTACACCGAAGCGTTGGGTGCTGCGGCCTACATCGGTCGCGCCCGCGTGGTGCCATTGCGTAACATGGGTGCCGCCCTGAGCGCGTTGGCAGCTTTTCAAATACTGCAAGGCATTGAGACACTGGCGCTGCGCATGGACCGGATTTGCGACAACGCTTTGAAAATTGCCAGTTACCTGCAAACACACAGCCAGGTCGGCTGGGTCAACTACGCGGGTTTGCCCGATCACGCGGATCGGGCACTGGTTGAGAAATACATGGCCGGGCGCGCCTCGGGCATCATCAGTTTTGGCTTGAAGTCCGATGACAGCTTGCAAGCCGGTGCCCGTTTTCAGGACGCGCTCAAACTCTTTACCCGGCTGGTGAATATTGGCGATGCAAAATCACTGGCATGCCACCCTGCCTCCACCACGCACCGCCAACTCAACCCGGCCGAGTTGGCCAAGGCCGGTGTCAAGCCTGACATGGTGCGCCTGTCCATCGGCATCGAGCATATTGATGATCTGCTGGCAGACCTTGAGCAGGCCCTAAAAGCCGTCTGACACCACTCGTGGCGGTTTAGGCGAGCGCGGTTCGCCCGGAAGCGCGGTCCCCGACATACGCAAAGGCGAATGTCACCGCCTCGTTGAGCGACTCATCAATCGCATGGCGCTCACGATCGGTCAGGTAAAACATCAGGTCAACATCGTGCCGAAGGTAGCGTGCAGGAAGGCGATTCAAAGCCACACAGGCCACGTCCACCAGCATGTTGGCGGAAAATTCCGGATTGGCCTCGGTTCGGCGAACCACCTCCGTGAACACCAGGCGCTCATAGTAATTGTGGACTTGGTCAAAATTGATGTTCATAGAAAACCTCACAGGTTAAACAAAAAAGCATCCGCACATACCCTCAAATTGACCACCATAAGCTGATATCGCAACAACGCATTGATGAATTTCAGCTATGAAACATGTAGCAGAGCGGCAATCTGGGATATAGTTTAGGCCAAGCGCACCGGAAAAGTAACAGGTTTCGCATGGACTCTGTTCAATCTGATGTTTTCAACCGGCGCTTGCCCCCCAAAGTCCAAAGGAGAAAAGTTTTATGAGTACAAAAGAAAATACGGCCATCGGCCCACTGCTGAGTCTGCTGGAATCCCGTTATGCCATCCGGGTTTTGTGGGCACTCAAAGATGGGCACGCGCAAACCTTCCGCTTGCTGCAAGACAGTGTAGGTGGCATCACCCCCAACACCCTCAATACCCGCATCAAGGAGCTGCGTGCGGCTGGCTTGCTGGACCATGGCAGTGACGGCTATATCGTCACATCGCTGGGGGCTGACCTGCTTAAGCGCATGGGCGATCTCTCGGCCTTCGCCACCAAATGGGCCAGCAGTCAAGCCAAAAAAGCGGCCTGAAGTTGCGGCGTACCGGCATCACCTTGCAAACCATCCATTTATAAAACCAAATTTTTCATGACTACATCCCCCTCAGGACTCCAATTCGAAGACACCGTCACCGGCGCAGGTGACCTTGCTGCCAAGGGTCACAGCGTGACTGTTCACTACACCGGATGGCTTTATCAAGATGGCGTACAGGGTGCCAAGTTTGATTCAAGCAAAGATCGAAGTGACCCGTTCGTCTTCAGCCTGGGCGCGGGCATGGTGATACGGGGTTGGGACGAAGGCGTGGCGGGCATGCGCGTGGGCGGTAGCCGCACACTGATCATTCCGGCTGCTCTTGGTTATGGTGCCCGTGGCGCTGGTGGTGTCATCCCCCCCAATGCCACTTTGAAATTTGAGGTTGAGCTGCTGAGCATTGCCTGATCATCCGAGTGCCGGCATCCCGGGTCAGGTCAGTCGGCCGGGTGACCTGACTTTTCGCCCGGAGGTGCGTCTCTGGCGCGTCCTTGGCGCTTGCCGAATGTTCCTGGCGCGTCGCTTTTGCTTTGGGCACTTGAAAATGTTGCCGGCATCCCCAATTTCAAATGTCTTATCTCTCATCAAGTCTTTACGTATGTCCGACCCCAATCCAAACACCACCCGTGCTGATTACCCGGCAAGCCAAAGCCAGGCGAGCGACCAAAACATCAACGACATTGCTGCGGCCATGGCCAACTATGAGGCAGATGCCCTGGGCAAGTGCCAGGCTGACCTGGCCGAGTTGCAAGCCAAAAGTGCCGAATTGGCTGATCAGTATCTGCGCGCCAAAGCCGACTCGGAAAACGCCCGCCGACGCGCCGAAGACGAAATCTCCAAATCACGCAAATTTGCCCTAGAAAGTTTCGCCGACAGCCTGCTTCCCGTGGTGGACAGTCTGGAGGCCGGACTGTCCGTCAAAGAGGTGACGCTGGAGCATGTCAAAGAAGGGGCGCAGGCCACATTGCGTCAATTGCTGGCCGCGCTGGAGCGCAACAAGGTCATTGCCGTCAATCCGGCCATTGGCAGCAAGTTTGACCCGCATCAGCACCAAGCCATCAGCGTGGTTCCTGCAGACCAGGAAGCCAACACCGTGGTGACCGTACTGCAAAAAGGCTACATGATTTCAGACCGGGTACTGCGCCCGGCGCTGGTGACGGTAGCCGCACCCAAATAAGCGTTCGTGTCGACTTGAAAAAAAGCAAGTCATCCACACGTTACCAACATCTGAATTTCAAACCCCTCGCGGGACAAACCCTTTAAGGAAAAATCATGGGAAGAATCATTGGTATTGATCTGGGCACCACCAACAGCTGCGTTGCCGTCATGGAAGGCAATACACCCAAGGTGATTGAAAATGCTGAGGGTGCCCGCACGACACCCAGCATCATTGCCTACCAGGAAGATGGCGAAGTATTGGTTGGCGCATCCGCCAAACGCCAGGCCGTCACCAACCCGAGGAACACGCTGTACGCCGTCAAACGCCTGATCGGTCGCAAGTTCGCCGAGAAAGAAGTCCAGAAAGACATCGACCTGATGCCCTACAAAATTGCCGCAGCAGACAATGGCGATGCCTGGATTGAAGTCCGTGGCAACCGCCTAGCCCCGCAGCAGATCAGCGCCGACGTGCTGCGCAAGATGAAAAAAACGGCTGAGGATTATCTGGGTGAGCCCGTCACCGAAGCGGTAATCACCGTGCCCGCGTACTTCAACGACGCGCAGCGCCAGGCCACCAAGGATGCCGGCCGTATCGCTGGCCTGGAAGTCAAGCGCATCATCAACGAGCCTACTGCGGCTGCCCTGGCCTTTGGCCTGGACAAAAATGAAAAGGGTGACCGCAAGATTGCCGTGTATGACCTGGGTGGGGGGACTTTTGATATTTCCATCATCGAAATTGCCGATGTCGATGGCGAAAAGCAGTTTGAAGTGCTGTCAACCAATGGCGACACCTTCTTGGGTGGCGAGGATTTTGACCAACGCATCATCGACTACATCATTGCCGAGTTCAAGAAAGACCAAGGCGTTGACCTGGGCAAAGATGTGCTGGCCCTGCAGCGACTGAAAGAAGCCGCTGAAAAAGCCAAAATTGAACTCTCCAGCAGCGCACAGACCGACATCAATCTGCCCTACGTGACAGCCGATGCCTCTGGCCCGAAGCACCTCAGCATCAAGTTGACCCGCTCCAAACTCGAGTCGCTGGTTGAGGAACTGATTGAGCGCACCATGGCACCTTGTCGCACCGCCATCAAGGATGCCGGCATCAATGTGGCTGACATCAGCGACGTGATTCTGGTGGGTGGCATGTCGCGCATGCCCAAGGTGCAGGAAAAGGTCAAGGAACTGTTTGGCAAGGAGCCGCGCAAGGACGTAAACCCTGATGAAGCTGTGGCCGTGGGTGCTGCCATCCAGGGTCAAGTTCTTTCGGGTGACCGCAAAGACGTGCTGCTGCTTGACGTAACGCCACTGTCATTGGGCATTGAAACCCTGGGCGGTGTCATGACCAAGATGATCGTCAAGAACACCACGATTCCCACCAAGTTTGCCCAGTCGTTTTCAACGGCGGATGACAACCAGCCAGCCGTAACCATCAAGGTATTTCAGGGCGAGCGTGAAATCGCCGCGGGCAACAAATTGCTGGGTGAGTTCAATCTGGAAGGCATTCCGCCAGCACCGCGCGGCTTGCCGCAAATTGAAGTGTCTTTTGACATTGATGCCAATGGTATTTTGCACGTAGGTGCCAAAGACAAGGGCACCGGCAAAGAGAACAAGATCACCATCAAGGCCAACTCAGGTCTGACTGAAGCTGAAATTCAGCAAATGGTGAAAGATGCCGAGCTTAATGCAGCCGACGACAAGAAAAAGCTCGAACTGGTACAAGCCAGAAACCAGGCTGAAGCCAGCGTTCACAGCGTCAAGAAGAGCCTGACCGAGTACGGTGACAAGATTGATGCTTCTGAAAAAGAAAGCATCGAGACTGCTATCAAAGACCTCGAAGCCGTTCTGAAGGGCGAAGACAAGACCGCTATTGAAGAGAAGAGCGCATCCCTGATGACCGTCAGTCAGAAGCTGGGTGAGAAGATGTACGCTGACATGCAGGCCAAGCAAGCTGCCGAAGGTGGTGCTGGCGGTGCAGCCGATCAGGCTGCCCAAGGCGGCCATGCGGGCGCGCAGGCCAAGCCCGAGCACGATGACAACGTGGTCGATGCAGAAGTGAAAGAAGTCAAGAAGCCCTAAGCGCGTCCACTGACACTGTTTTACACAGACAACACGCCGCGTTGAACACTTCAGTGGTTCAACGCGGCGTTTGCATTAAAAACCGGCAAGAGTAGACCATGGCAAAAAGAGACTATTACGAAGTTCTGGGTGTTCCCAAAAACGCCTCTGACGAAGAGATCAAGAAGGCTTATCGCAAACACGCGATGAAGCACCATCCTGACCGCAATCAAGGTGATGCCTCCAAGGCTGCCGAGGAAAAATTCAAGGAATCCAAGGAAGCCTACGAGATGCTGTCAGACCCGCAAAAGCGCGCGGCCTATGACCAGCATGGTTTCGCAGGCGTAGACCCGAATATGCGCGGCGGCCCTGGTGGGGCTGAAGCCTACGGTGGCTTTGCCGAAGCCTTTGGCGATATCTTTGGCGACATGTTTGGCCAGCAACGTGGTCGTGCTGGTGGTGGCAAGCAGGTATACCGTGGCAGTGACCTGAGTTACGCCATGGAAATCACGCTGGAAGAAGCGGCCAAGGGCAAAGAGGCCCAAATCCGCATTCCAAGCTGGGACAACTGCGATGTCTGCAAAGGCACCGGTGCCAAACCAGGCACACAGGTCAAGGCTTGTGGTACTTGCGCAGGCTCGGGTTCGGTACAAATGCGCCAGGGCTTTTTCAGCGTGCAGCAAACCTGCCCAACTTGCCGCGGCACTGGCAAGGTGATTCCAGAGCCGTGCTCGGCTTGCCACGGACAGGGCAAGCTCAAAAAGCAAAAGACACTTGAGGTCAAAATTCCGTCCGGCATTGATGGCGGCATGCGCATCCGCAGTGCGGGTAACGGCGAGCCCGGCACCAATGGCGGCCCACCGGGCGACCTGTACATCGAGATTCGCCTCAAAAAACATGACATTTTCGAGCGCGATGGTGATGACCTGCATTGCTCGGTGCCCATCAGCATCGTCACCGCCACTCTGGGCGGCGAAATCGAGGTTCCCACCTTGGCCGGCAAAGCTGCCATCGACATTCCAGAGGGAACCCAGACCAGCAAGCAGTTCAGGTTGCGTGGCAAAGGCATCAAAGGCGTGCGCTCCAACTACCCGGGTGATTTGTACTGCCACATTCTGATTGAGACACCTGTCAAACTCACCGAGCACCAGCGCAAACTGATGCGCGAACTTGACGAATCGCTTAAAAAAGGGGGTGGCAAGCACTCGCCTGCCGGAGACAGCTGGACTGACAAGCTCAAAAGTTTTTTCAGCTGAACCGGGTCTTCGGCTTCATGACAATTGAAGCTGTTGCCCCAAGCTCGACAAACCTTGCCGCGCGGCTTATAAAGGGCCTGCGTGGCATTTTTTCGCCCGCTCAACACAAGGGGAATCACGCATGAGTGTCAACATCACTTTTCTGGGGGGTGCCGGCACCGTTACCGGCTCCAAATACCTGGTGCAGCACGACGGCAAAAACCTGTTGGTTGACTGCGGCCTGTTTCAGGGCTACAAGCAATTGCGTCTGCGCAACTGGACGCCATTGCCCATTGCACCCGACCAGATTGGTGCGATATTGTTGACCCACGCCCACCTGGACCACAGTGGTTATGTGCCGCTGCTGGCCAAAGAGGGGTTTGGCAGGCATGTGTATGCCAGCCGTGGCACCCGGGATCTGTGCCGTATCTTGTGGCCTGACAGCGGTCATATTCAAGAGGAAGATGCCGACTTTGCCAACCGGCATGCGTTTTCCAAACACGCACCTGCCCTGCCCCTGTACACCCGACAGGATGCGCTCGATTCATTGGCGCTGATCAAGACACAAGAATTTGACAAGACATTTGCCCCGCTGCCAGGCTGGAAGGCCACATTTTCGGCCGCTGGGCATATTTTGGGGGCAAGCAGCATCCTGCTGGAGGTGGCCGGGCGCCGCATTCTGTTCTCGGGTGACCTGGGTCGCCCGGACGACCTGATCATGAGTCCCCCTGACAATGCGCCGCAGGCCGACACGGTCTTGGTCGAGTCAACCTATGGCGACCAGACGCACCCCACGGAAGACGTGTTGGCCGAGCTGGCACCGGCCTTGCAACGGGTGGCCAAACGCGGTGGCGTAGCGGTGTTACCGGTCTTTGCGGTCGGGCGTGCCCAAGCCTTGTTGCACGCCATTCATCTGCTCAAGATCAGGGGCGATTTGCCCACCTCGCTGCCCGTTTTTCTGGACAGCCCGATGGCAGTGCACACCACCAATCTGTTTGAAGACCACATGGGCGAACACCGCTTGAGCCATCACGACACCCGCGCCTTGACCCGCAACGCCACCATGGTCAACAGCACCGACGAGTCACGCGCTCTGGCCAGCCGCCATGGCCCGATGGTCATCCTGTCGGCCAGCGGCATGGCAACCGGCGGGCGCGTGCTGCACCACATCGCCCACTACGCTGGCGACCATCGCAACATGATTCTCCTGACCGGCTACCAGGCACCTGGCACGCGGGGTGCCACATTGGCCAGTGGTGGCAAAGCGGTGCGCATTCACGGGCGCGATGTGGAGGTCAATGCTGAAGTGGTGCAATTGCAGTCAGCTTCGGCCCATGCTGATGCCAACCAACTGCTGGCCTGGCTGCGCACCATGCCGCAAGCGCCTGACCAGGTGTATGTGGTGCATGGTGAGCCTGGCCCGGCAGACACCTTGCGCGCACACATCCAGCGCGAACTCGGTTGGCGGGCCCTGGTGCCTGAGCACGGTTCCACCTGGCCGACCTGAGGCCTTTAAAACGCCTCCAGCGCCAGCGCTGTCACGCACTGTGCACCGTCCACAATTGAGTCGCGCAAGCCCGGTGCCTTGGTCAACAGGTGGTCGGCGTAAAAGCGGGCTGTGATGATCTTGGCCTGCATGAAAGCCACGTCTTCGCCGCGTGCCAGTGCCTCCTGCGCAATCAGCAATGCGCGCGCCAGTTGCCAGCCGGCCATCAGGTTGCCGGCCAGCATCAGGTAAGGCACGCTGCCAGCAAACACGTCATTCGGGTGCGCTTTGGTGTTGCCCGCGACAAAGTCCACCACGTCAACAAACGCCAGCCGCGCTGCTGCAAGGCGTTTGGCTACGGCCAGTGCATCGGCTGTGCCAGTGGCAATCAAAGCGGCTTCAGTCACCTGTATCTGCACCGCCAAGGCCTTGGCAGTCTGGCCGCCATCGCGGCTTGTTTTGCGCCCCACCAGGTCGTTGGCCTGGATGGCGGTGGTGCCTTCGTAAATGGTCAGTATCTTGGCATCGCGGTAATACTGGGCGCAGCCGGTTTCTTCGATGTAGCCCATGCCGCCGTGCACCTGCACGCCCAGTGACGTGACTTCCAGGCTCATTTCGGTGCTGTAGCCCTTGATCAGCGGCACCATGAACTCATAAAACAACTCGTTTTCCTTGCGAACTTCTGCGTCTGTACAGTGGTGTGCTGCGTCATACGCCGCCGCCGCCACGCTGGCCAGCGCCCGACAGCCTTCGGTGTAGGCGCGCATGGTCATCAGCATGCGCTTGACATCGGGGTGGTGAATGATCGGGCCAGCCACTTTCAGCGAGCCGTCAACCGGGCGGCTTTGAATGCGCTCCCTGGCAAAGTCCACCGCTTTTTGATAGGCCATCTGGGCAATCGCAATGCCCTGTACGCCAACACCGTAGCGCGCGGCGTTCATCATGATGAACATGTATTCCAGGCCACGATTTTCCTGTCCCACAATATAACCAACTGCACCACCGTGGTCGCCAAATTGCAGCACGGTGGTCGGGCTGGCCTTGATGCCCATCTTGTGCTCGATGCTGACGCACTGCACGTCGTTGCGTGCGCCCAGCGAGCCGTCCTTGTTGACCATGAATTTGGGCACGACAAACAGGCTGATGCCCTTGACACCTTCTGGAGCGCCGGTGACGCGGGCCAACACCAAATGGATGATGTTTTCCGCCATGTCGTGCTCACCCCAGGTGATGAAAATCTTGGTGCCAGCCACCTTGTAAGTGCCGTCTGGCTGCGGCTCGGCCCGGCTGCGCACGGCGGCCAGATCACTGCCGGCCTGCGGTTCGGTCAGGTTCATGGTGCCAGTCCATTGACCACTGACGAGCTTTTCCAGATACGTCGCATTGAGCTCATCGGAGCCCGCTGTCAGCAGCGCCTCGATGGCACCATCGGTCAGCAATGGGCAGAGCGAAAAACTCATGTTGGCCGAGTTTTGCATTTCACCCACCATGGCACCAATGGTTTTGGGCAAACCCTGGCCACCAAAAGCGACCGGATGCTGCAAGCCTTGCCAACCCGCCTCGGTGTACTGTAAATAAGCTTGCTTGAAACCCGGTGTGGCGGTGACGGCACCGTCTTTGAAGCTTGTCGGGTTCTTGTCGCCCTCCCAGTTCAGCAGACTGAGCACGCCTTCGTTGAACTTTGCAGCCTCTTCCAGCACGGCTTGTGCGGTGTCAAAACCGGCATCTTCCAGACCCGGCATCTGGGCGATCTGCTCAATGTCAGCCAGGTACTTGATGTTGAACAACATGTCTTTGAGGGGGGCGACGTAACTCATGATTTCTTCTCCAGGAACAAAAAAAAGGGCATCACACTGGATGCCCAGCGGGCTTCAATACGCCAGTTACAGCGCGGCCACCAGTTCAGGTACGGCCACAAACAAATCGGCTTCCAGTCCGTAATCAGCCACGCTGAAAATCGGGGCTTCAGCGTCTTTGTTGATCGCCACGATGACTTTGGAGTCTTTCATGCCGGCCAGATGCTGAATCGCACCGCTGATACCCACAGCGATGTAGAGCTGTGGTGCCACGATCTTGCCAGTCTGGCCGACTTGCCAGTCGTTGGGCGCGTAGCCTGCATCGACGGCGGCACGGCTAGCACCCAGGGCAGCACCAAGCTTGTCGGCCAAGGGAACCAGGAGTTCGTTGAATTTTTCGGTGGAACCCAGTGCCCGGCCACCGCTGACGATGACCTTGGCCGCCGTCAGCTCGGGCCGGTCGTTTTTGGCGATCTCGCTGCCGACATAGGTTGTATTGCCAGCCACTGCCACGGATGCTACGTTTTCAATAGCAGTTGACGCTTGTTCTGCAAGGGCTGCAGCATCAAAACCTGTTGTACGCACGGTGATGACCTTGATGGCATCCGTGCTTTGCACTGTGGCAATCGCGTTGCCCGCGTAGATCGGGCGCTCAAAGGTATCGGCGCTGATGACTTTGGTGACATCGGACATCTGGCCCACGTCAAGCTTGGCCGCTACCCGCGGGGCAATGTTCTTGCCCGAGGCGGTGGCCGCGAACAGGATGTGGCTGTAGCTGGCTGCCAGCGCGACAACTTGGGCGGTGACGTTTTCAGCGATGCCGTGCCCAAGTGTGTCAGCATCAATCAGCAGCACTTTGGCGACACCGGCGATTTGCGCAGCAGCGGCAGCGGCAGGGGCGGCGTTGTGCCCTGCCACCAACACATGAACATCACCACCACATTGAACGGCGGCGGTGACCGTGTTGAGCGTGGCGGGCTTGAGAGAGGCGTTGTCGTGTTCGGCAATAACGAGAGTGGTCATGATCAGATTACCTTCGCTTCAGTCTTGAGTTTGGCCACCAGCGTGGCGACATCGGGCACCTTGATACCGGCGCTGCGTTTGGGCGGCTCGGTGACTTTGAGCGTCTTGATGCGCGACGCAACATTGACACCCAGGTCTTCGGGCTTGAGCACTTCGAGTGGCTTTTTCTTGGCCTTCATGATGTTGGGCAGGGTGACATAGCGCGGCTCGTTGAGGCGCAGGTCTGCGGTCAGCACAGCTGGCAATGTCACGCTGAGCGTTTCCAGGCCGCCATCGATCTCGCGTGTCACGGTAGCTTTGCCATCGGCAACTTCAACTTTGCTGGCGCTGGTGACTTGTGGCAGGTCTGCCAGCGCGGCCAGCATCTGGCCAGTCTGGTTGCAGTCATCGTCAATCGCTTGTTTGCCCAGAATCACCAGGCCGGGTTGCTCTTTGTCGACCAGCGCCTTGAGAAGTTTGGCCACCGCCAGCGGCTGCAACTCTTCAGCAGTTTCAACCAGGATGGCCCGGTCGGCACCGATCGCCATGGCGGTGCGCAGGGTTTCCTGGCACTGGGTCACGCCACACGATACGGCGATGATTTCGGTGACGATGCCTTTTTCTTTCAGGCGAACGGCTTCTTCGATGGCGATTTCGTCAAACGGATTCATGCTCATTTTGACGTTGGCGGTGTCTACGGCCGTGTTGTCCGACTTCACGCGGACCTTCACGTTGTAGTCCACCACACGCTTGACTGCGACCAGGACTTTCATAGCTAATGCTCTCCAGATAGTTAAAAAAACAAGCAATCTGCACACCGCGTCTGCGTCAAACTGATTGACGTGCACGTCAGCTTTTACATTCTATGCCGCTCACTCTGTCAGCTTGGTCGCTCCAATGACAATCTGCAAATATTGGGAAAATAGAACGATCGTGCTTTTATTATATCAAACGGGACGCTGGTGAATCACCCGCTGCGGGAACGGAATTTCGATCTTGTTTTCACGCAGCAAGCGCAAAATTTCCAGGTTGATCAGCGACCGAATGTTGCCGGTGCCATTTTGCGGGTCGGCAATCCAGTAGCCCACCGTGAACTCCAGTCCATCGACTCCAAAATTGGTCAGTGTCACGGCAACTGCCGGGTCTGCCAATACCCGCTCCTGGTTCTGCGCAGCCTGCGTGAGCAAGTCCATGACCTGTTGCACATCGCTGTCATAGCTGACCGACACCACGGTGAACAACCAGACTCGCGGGTCGGCCAGCGACAGGTTTTCTACCCGGCTGGTGATCAGCATTTCGTTGGGTACGACCGACTCGCGCCCGGTCAGCGACCGAATGACGGAGTAGCGCGCATTGATCTCGGTCACCACCCCACTAAAGCCATCAACCAGCACTGTGTCGCCAATGCGCATGCTGCGTTCGGCCAGAATCACAAACCCCGATACATAGTTGGCCGCCAGTTTTTGCAATCCAAAACCGATGCCCACGCCAATCGCGCCGCCCAGCACGGACAGCGCCGTCAAGTCAATACCCACCGCTGACAGCGCCAACAGCAAGCCGACAAACATCAGCAAAGCACGCGCTGCGTTGCTGAACGCCTTGCGCAAACTCAGTTCGCCACCGGTGGCCTTGTGCAAAATTCTGGCTTCAATGGCGGACGATATCCACAGCGTCACGATCAGCACCAAGCCTGCGGTCAACGTCCCTTCAATGATCTTGCGCACTGAAATTTGGGACCCACCGACATTCCAGCTGATCTGGTCAAGCTCTTCCATCACCACGGGCAACAAACCACTGACCCACAACACCATGACCAGCCAGGCCACCCAGGAAATGGAACGCTCCAGCAAGCGGATGACGGGCGTGTCGCTGAAGGCCGCTTGAAGCACTTTGACCCCCAGCCGGATCACCAGCAGCGACAGCAGCACCGGTATGGCAATCTTGAAGATCGCCAAGGGCACCGAGTGCACCAATAGTTTGCGCGCCAGGTAAGCCAGACTTAACAGCAGGGCCGGAAACAGCACGCCGTCCACCAGCCGGCGGCCAAACATGATGGAATTACCCTCACGACCTTCAAACGCTTTTGCCACCAGGCTGGTCACCAGCCAAGCCATCAGCACACACGCCAGCAAGGCACCCAACTCGATTAGCGTTGCGCTCTGCTTCAGTGCAGCCAGCCAGCCTTGCAAGTCGGTGATGGCCGGTTCAGACATCGGCCAGAACCCTTATGTGCGCCTCCACACTGCGCGACAAAGCGCTCATCACGTAGCCGCCTTCCAGACAACTGACGATACGGCCTTTTGAATGCCGCTTGGCCACGTCCTTGATGCGGCTGGTCATCCAGGCGTAGTCTTGCTCGACCAGGCCCAGCTGGCCCATGTCGTCTTCGCGGTGCGCGTCAAAACCGGCGCTGATGAAAATCATCTCGGGCTTGAATTCTTCTAGCCGCGGTATCCAGGCGGCCTCGATCAATTCCCGAATTTCCATGCTCTTGGTGTAGGCCGGTACGGGCAAATTGACCAAATTAGGGGCGTTGGAAAAATTCCAGCCCAGCGGATAAAACGGGTGCTGGTAAAAGCTGACCATCAAAATCCGGTCGTCACCCGCCACAATATTTTCGGTACCGTTGCCGTGGTGCACGTCAAAGTCAACAATCGCCACGCGTTGCAGATTGTGGCGCTCCAGCGCGTACTTGGCAGCAATCGCCACGTTGTTGAAAAAACAAAAGCCGCCGGCCTTGTCGTGGCAAGCATGGTGACCTGGTGGTCGAACGGCACAAAATGCGTTCGCCATTTCGCCGGCCATCACGGCATCTGTGGCATCAATGGCGGCACCGGCGGCGTGAATGGCCGCCGTCCAGGTGTGAACATTCAAGCTGGTGTCAGGGTCGATCTGGGAATATTCGGGGCCACCGGCCTGAATTTCTTCTTTCAGCTCGGCACTTAAGCCGCGCACCGCAGCCACGTACATGCGTGCGTGCGCCAGTTCAATGTCGGAGGTTGATGCTGGCGTGGCCTCGCGCCGGTCCAGTGCCACATCCAGCCCGGAGATCAGCAAACGGTCATCAATGGCATCCAGCCGCTCAGGGCATTCGGGGTGACCCGGGCCCATTTCGTGTTTGCGGCAGCTTGAGTGAGTAAAGTATCCGGTCATCGTCATGTGCAGCGGTCTCCTATCAGTATTTTTTGGTAAGGTATGTCCCATGGACATACAAGAAAAACTCTCATCACTGGTCGGTCAGCTTAACACGGTGATTGTCGGCAAGTTTGATCAAACGCAAGATTGCGTGGCATGTTTGCTTGCCGGAGGACACCTTTTGATCGAAGACGTGCCCGGTGTTGGCAAGACCACCCTGGCGCACGCGCTGGCTCGCACCTTTGGCCTGCAATTTTCACGCGTGCAGTTCACCGCTGATCTGATGCCCAGCGACCTGTTGGGCGTTTCGGTGTACGAGCGCCGGCACGAGCAATTCATTTTTCACCCCGGCCCCCTGTTTGCCCAGGTGCTGCTGGCCGATGAGATCAACCGCGCCAGCCCCAAAACCCAGAGCGCACTGCTTGAAGCCATGGAAGAAAAGCAGGTCACGGTCGAGGGCCAGACGCGTGCCCTGCCAACGCCATTTTTTGTGATTGCCACACAAAATCCGCACGACAGCCAGGGCACCTACGCGCTGCCGGATTCCCAGCTTGACCGGTTTTTGATGCGCATCTCACTGGGCTACCCCGGCCGCGATGCCGAGCGCCAATTGCTCAGCGGCATTGACCGGCGCGAACTGGTTGATGCCCTGCCCGCATTGCTGAACGCCGAGCAATTGCAGGCGCTGCAACGCCAGGTGCTGGCCGTACACGCCGCAGAACCGTTGCTGGACTATGTGCAGGACTTGATCGAAGCCAGCCGCAGTGGCCAGTGGTTTGTGCAGGGCCTGAGCCCACGCGCCGGCATTGCCGTGCTGCGTGCCGCCAAGGCGCGGGCACTGCTCAGTGGGCGCAATTACGTCGCCCCGGACGATGTGCGTGCCATCCTGCCGCAAACCATTGCGCACCGCTTGACGCCTACCGGCGATGCCGGACGCGGTGCCGTGGAGCAGGTGCGGGCGATGCTCGATTCGGTGCCGTTGCCTTGAAGCATTTTTGGCCTCTAGCCCTTATGAGTAGTGCGTACATAGCTACTGAAATAATAGCATGTCTGTTAACTTTCGTTGATTACCTCACGGATTTCCCCCGGGGGCAGCTTTTCCCCACTCACTCCCCCCCGCCCCTTTCTCGCTCGGCGGGGCGAGAGAGGGCGGGGGGGATAGGGGACGGGAAAGCCGGCGTAAGCAACTTCTTTCGCGCAACGAGAAATCCAACCCAGCGAATGAATTTGATCGAAAAAAGCAAGCAACGCATTGGTCAACAGCGATGCTAAGCCCGCCAGCCTACATCCGCAAACGCTTCACCAACTGGATGTTGGCCAGACTGCCCCTGTCCGACAACATCACCCTCACCCAGCGCAACGTCTACATCCTGCCGACCCGCGCCGGGCTGATGCTGGGCGTGACGCTCTTGGTGTTGCTGGTGGCCTCCATCAACTACCAACTCAATCTGGGCTACCTGCTGACCTTTTTGCTCGCTGGCTGCGCCCTAGTGGCCATGCATGTTGCCCATGGCACGCTGCGTGGACTTACTCTAATTTTGATAGCTACCAACCCAGTATATACGGGGGCTAAGGCGGTATTTTCCATAAATATTCAAAACCAGCGCAAACGTGCACGCTACGCCATCGCGCTGGCCGTGCAGGGCTCCGACCAATGGGCCTTGACCAATGTGGAGCCCCAGACCAGCACCAGCGTCCAACTGGCTTTTACGCCTGCGCGGCGCGGCCTGCACCGCTTGCCCACGCTGGTCGCACAGACGCTGTTTCCGCTGGGCACTTTTCGGGTCTGGGCGCTGTGGCGGCCGGCTGCACAGGTGCTGGTCTACCCCAAGCCTGAAGCCCATCCGCCACCCTTGCCAAGCGGCGCGCAAGACAGTGATACCGGCCAGGCAAGTCCAACACACAGCCAGGGCGAGCCCGATGACCTGCGCCCGTACCGACGCGGTGATTCGCGCAAGTCGATCGTCTGGAAAAAAGCCGCCAAAACCGGCGAGTTGGTCAGCCGCGACAGCCTGGCGCAGCAGCAACATGAACTGTGGCTACAACGCCAGCACACGGGTCTGAGCCACCCCGAACAACAACTCAGCCGCTTGTGCGCCTGGGTGCTGCAAGCCGAACAGTTGGGCCTGCGCTACGGGCTGCGGCTGACCAATCAGGAAATTGCGCCCGACAACGGCCCCAGCCACCAACTGCGCTGCCTGCGCGCACTGGCCCTGGCATGATGCTCAAAGCCGCCCTACCCCGCTTGTCGACCCTGCCGCGCGAGACGCGTGACACGCTGTTCATGCTGGCAGTCATCGCCTGGGTACTGCTGCCCATGTTGGGCGAGTTGCCTCTTTGGTGCGGCGCGCTCGCTGGCGCGGTGCTGTTGTGGCGCAGCGTGCTGGTCTGGCAGGGCAAGCCGCTGCCCTCCAAATGGTGGCGGCTGGGCCTGCTGGCGCTGGCCGTGGGGGCTACGCTGGTCAGTTTCAAAACCCTGCTCGGGCGTGATGCCGGGGTCGCGCTGGTGGTGGTGTTGCTGGCTTTGAAAACCCTGGAGCTGCGGGCCCGGCGCGATGCCTTTGTGGTGTTTTTCCTCAGCTTCTTTTTGATGCTTAGCAACTTTTTTTATTCCCAGTCGCTGCTGACGGCCGCTGCCATGTTGATCGCGCTGCTGGGCCTGCTCACGGCATTGGTCAACGCCCACATGCCGGTAGGCCAGCCGCCGCTGTGGCGGATTGCCAAAATTGCCGGCGGCATGACGCTGCTGGGCGCACCGGTCATGGTGGTGGTGTTTCTGCTGTTTCCGCGCATGGCACCGCTGTGGGGCGTGCCCGGTGATGCCATGGCCGGGCGCAGCGGCTTGTCCAACCAGATGACAGTGGGCAACATCGCCAGCCTGGCACTGGATAACAGCGTGGCCATGCGGGTGCAGTTTGAAGGCAGTGCACCACCGCAACATCAGTTGTATTTTCGCGGGCCGGTGCTGGCCAGTTTTGATGGCCAGCGCTGGCTGGCGCCAGACACCCTGCTGACGCGGCGCAGCAGTGATGCCCAACTCAATGTCCAGGGACCGGCCATTTCCTACCAGGTCACGCTGGAGCCCAACCAGAAACCCTGGCTGCTCACGCTGGATGCTGCAGCCGCCGCGCCGGTATTACCGGGCCGGCGCGCCCGCATGACCGCCGATTTGCAATGGGTACTGGACCAGCCTGTGACCGAGCTGCTGCGCTACCAAGCGGTAAGCCACCCGCAGTTTCAGCATGGCACGACAACATTCAACGCCAGTTTGCAGCCCTATCTGGCACTGCCGGGTGGCTACGACCCGCGCACCCAACAGCTGGCGCGTGAACTGCAGCGCGACATGCCCGCGACCAGCGGCGACATCGGCCAGCACTGGGTCAACACCGCCTTGAACCGCCTGCGCACCGGCGGCTACGTCTACACGTTGGAGCCCGGCGTATACGGCCGCCACACCGCAGACGAATTCTGGTTTGACCGCAAGGCCGGGTTTTGCGAGCACATTGCGTCCAGCTTTGTCATTTTGATGCGCTCACTGGGCGTACCGGCGCGCATCGTCACCGGCTATCAGGGCGGTGACCGCAACGCGCTGGACGGCTTCTGGACTGTGCGCCAAAGCGATGCCCACGCCTGGGCCGAGGTTTGGCTGGCCGGTCAGGGCTGGGTGCGGGTCGACCCAACTTCGGCTGTGGCCCCGTCACGCACCGGCAGTCTTATGCGCTTGCAAACCCCGCGCGGGGCGATGGCCCAGGCGCTGCTGGGCAACGTCAATCCATACATCGCCCTGAACCTGCGTGCCGCCTGGGACGCAGTCAACAACCGCTGGAACCAGTGGGTGCTGAACTACACCCAGGCCAGCCAGTTCAATCTGCTCAAAAACATCGGTTTTGAATCACCCAGCTGGGAAGACCTGATCTACCTGCTGTGCGGCATCATCGTGAGCGCAAGCCTGGCAGGTGCCGCCTGGAGCGCCTGGAGTCGACACCGCCAAGACCCATGGCTGCGGCTACTTGCGCAGGCACAACAGCGGCTGCAGCGCGCCGGGCTCACCGCAAGCCCCAACGCCACGCCGCGCCAACTGGCAGCCCAACTTCAGCAACAAGGCAGCAGCCACAACCCCGATGCGCTGGCGCTGCAAGACTGGCTGCTGCGCCTTGAGGCCCTGCGCTACGCGCCGCCCGCAACAAACCAGGCACCGGCTTTTCGCCAGCAGCTCGCTACACTGCAACGCGAACTCCGGCGCTTGCGCGTTTGACGCCCTCCAAGCCCTGCCAAAACCCCTCCAACCCACCCCACTTTCATGCGATCAAGCCCATCATCACGACTGACAGTCGCTATTTTATTAATAGCGTTCTGCACAATATCCACAGGGGCTACAGGCACAAAACACATAAAAAAAAGGCACCTTGCCAAAACCGTGGCCAGCCAGCCAGTCGTGCCCGGCCCCAGCTACGCCCAGCGCAGCGACGTGATGCAGGCCGCCGACGACATCGCCGAGCGCCGCGGCCTCGACAGTGCCTGGGTGCGCCAAACCCTGGGGCAAGCCCACTACCTACCGGCCATTGCCAAGGCCATCACACCGCCTGCGGTGGGCACAGCCAAAAACTGGCGCGTCTACCGCAGCCGCTTTGTCGAGCCGATTCGCATCAAGGCCGGCGTCGCTTTCTGGCAAGCCAACCGCGCGACCCTGATGCGGGCCGAAGCCGAGTTTGGCGTACCCGCCGAAATCATCGTCGGCGTGATTGGCGTGGAAACCATTTACGGCCAGCAAATGGGCAGTTTCCGGGTGCTGGATGCACTCACCACGCTAGCTTTTGACTTTCCCAAAGTACACCCGCGCGCCGCCGAGCGCAGCGCTTATTTCAAAGGAGAACTGGAGCAATACCTGAGCCTCTCCCAGCGCAATACCATTGAGCCGACCAGCCTGCTGGGCAGCTACGCCGGGGCCATGGGTCTGGGGCAATTCATGCCCACCAGCTGGGTCAAATATGCCATTGATTTTGACGGCGATGGCCGTGTCGACCTGTTCACCAGCCCGGCCGATGCCATTGGCTCGGTGGCGCAGTATTTCAAAACCTTTGGCTGGCAGACGGGCCTACCGACCCACTTTCCCGTCAGCTTTGACGCACAAAAGCTCGACATGGCCACCCTCATGGCCCCCGATATTCTGCCAACCTTCAGCGTGGCGAGCTTTCAGACCAAAGGCGCAGTGCTGGACGGCCCGGCCCTGCAGCACGCGGGCAACCTGGCGCTGATCGAACTGCAAAACGGCGAAGCACCCCCCAGCTACGTGGCCGGCACCGACAATTTCTATGTGATTACCCGCTACAACTGGAGCAGCTACTACGCCATGGCGGTAATTGAATTGGGGCAGGCAGTCAGGCAAGCCGTCAGCAACTGAGTGAGCTGTCGGTCATTCAGGCAACGGCCTGAACCAAGCCCCTCAAGCCACCACCACGCCCTCAAACGCCGGGTACAGCGCATCCACCCAGGTTTCGACTTCCTGCAGTTCAATTTGCAAAAAGGCCAGGCAGTCGGTGCCGTGGCGCACCCACTCGCGCTGGTCTTTGACACCTTCATGGTGCCCCACCAGGTAGTCGGCAATGGCCGCGATAGCCACCAGTTGGCGCACCTCCAACACTATGCCGTCATCGCCCAGCACTGAAAAATCATGGTGCAGGCGCACCGCGTAGGCCACCACCGCAGGCAATCGCCAGGTTTTGGCGACGATGGCTCCCACCACGGCGTGGTCGGTGCGGTGAGCGGCGTTTTCTGTCTGGATAAAACTGCGGTCTTGCCGGGCCATGGCTTCGACCAGCGTGCCGCCGTAGCCGCGAACGCCCTGCAGCATGACCGGAATGCCCACATGGAAAAACAGCCCGCAGGTTTTGGCTGTATCCACGTCCACGCCATACATCTGGCTGGCAATGTGTGCCATGGCCAGCGAGCGTCGGGTCGATGATTCCCAAAAATGCTCAATCAGCGTTGAATCGAGGCGGATGGCGTTGCGCAGCAGAAAACCAGTCAGCACAGTGCTCGTGGGCTTGACGCCGAGCATCGCCACCGCTTGCGCCACGGATTTAACCGGCTGCTTGCGTGCGTACAGCGAACTGTTGGCTATTTTGATCAGCGCGGCGGCCATGGCCACATCGCTGCCGGCAATGTCGGCCACCGCTTGCGGGTCGGGGTCGGCCTGATCAAGCTCCCTTTGCAATTGCACCAACAGTTGCGGGCACGGCGGAATGACAATGTCCTTGACCGGACCGGCATCGCGGGCGTGATCAAGCTCGCGATTGATTTCCTGGGCTTTCATGCAAAATTCTCCTGTGCCCCATTATCACAACGAAACCTGCGTCAACCGGCTGTCTTGTCCAACTGCGCCCCAGACTTTCGAAACTCGGGCAGTTTTTGTCCATCATGCAACCACGCCACCAGGGCATTTGCCGCCAGCGGCCGTGAAAAATAGTAACCCTGAAGCTCATCACAGCCAAGTTCAGACTTCCTGATCCGCACGGAATCCATTTGGCATGGTGAAAGCCTGGTTGTGACTTTGTGGGAGGGCTGGCAAGCCCGAATTCGCGGCTGCCGCCGCTCCTACAGGTGCTTCCTGATCCGCCCGGAATCCATTTGGCATGGTGAAAGCTTGGATGTGAGAAAGCCTGGTTGTGACTTTGTGGGAGGGCTGGCAAGCCCGAATTCGCGGCTGCCGCCGCTCCTAC
>JBBQLQ010000022.1:0-29063 GCA_038328055.1 Burkholderiales bacterium | reverse complement strand
CAGGGCTCGCGGGCTTACTGGGCGGCGCGGGCCGGGTTGGAGTGGGGGATTGCCAGCGCCACTGGCGCTTGCGGCACCTCCCCGCCAACAACAATCGACGCATTCACGGTGGCCATTACCTGCACGCCAACGACCTATAACGATGGCGTAAACATCACCATTTTTAATATCACATCCACAGCTTCGGTAGGCACAATAGGAAGCATTGGCGCCATTGAGCGCAGCGTGTCGGCCAGTATTTGCAGGCTGACCACGCCCGTCAGTGGTATCTACTCGATTTGCTGACCTGATTTGATGAGAAATACGGCTATAGCCCTTATGGGGCGGGCACAAGCAGCTATCAAATCAAGATCATATAAACGGATATTTCATGACAAATACAGACAGATTAAAAAATAAGCTACATCGTTGATCAAACGAGGGGAATGTAATGAGGTCATTGCCATTGCCATTGCCATTGCCGCTCGTCATGCTGATTTGCATGCGTCTTAGCTGGCCTGATGCTTACCCAAGAAACCATCAAAGGCGTGGCGCTGGCCACTGTTTCTATTGAGAGCTGAGGATAATTCCCATGACAACCCTTCAAGATACAGCTTATGGCATGCTTTGAAACATTATTGACATCGGTCTGCAGCACCGTGACGCGCTTGGGTCGCGCTGGTCGTGTGCGGTGTTTGCTCTGGCTGTGTGGGGCATGGCTGGCCTGTGTTGCGCCGGCGTTGCATGCCACCACCTATGCCAATGCTGCAACCACCTTCAGCTGGATCAATGCGACAGCGAGCACGCAAATAATTGGCTACAACACCACGCCCTACAAGTTCATCGGGTCGGCTGGTTGCGGCTCGACGCCGCCTGCGATTGATGACACCCTTAGCGGCATCATTCCAATCGGTTTCAACTTTGTGTTTGGCGACAAGTCGTTCGATGCCGTTCGTGTGCAGTCCAACGGGCGTATCCAGATGGTCAGCACCACGATTCCCCTCGACAACACCACCTGCGGCTACGGCAGCCCGGTAACGCAGTTGCCGATACCCAATGCCGGCTTGAACTACACCATGCGGATTTACGGTGCCGACCTGGACCCGACGCTAAAGGCCGATAAGCCGACTTGGACTACCAATTGCATCAGCCGTACGGGTGCCAACGCGTGTTTTGTCAGCGTGGACATCATCGGCACGGTGCCGGGTACCCGTAAGTTTGTCGTCACCTGGAGCAATGTGCCCGAGTGGACTACCAGCAATTCAGCCACCGGTATTTACAACGTGCAGATCGTACTGCTGGAAAACGGAAACTTTGTTTACCAATACGGCTCCGATGTGCCCGGTGCGAACAACACGCAAGGCCAAATTGCGTGGCAAATTTCAATGACCGATTACGAGGCACCTTCGGCCGGCTATCCGGTGCCCAACACGGCGATCCTGTTCTTTGTACCGCACCCGGTGGTTGAGTACGTGATGGAGCAGGCCGCTTGGTCGGGTGCCGGTGCCGTGCTCGACACCAGTGGCAATGGCCGCCATGGCACGCCAGTGGGGGCCGCCCAGACAACAGCTGGCGGACAAGTATGCCGGGGCGTTGATGTGCCGGCAATCGGAACCAACGGCATCAGCAGCGGCATTGGTGTGCCAAGCATCGGCAATGCTGGCACCATTGCTTTTTGGTACCAAGCCAAAACGGCCTGGTCGGGTGCTGGCACCCAAGACGTTCAGCTATTTGATGCCACAACGGTCAGCGGACAGTGGTTTTTTCTGACACGGCGCGGCGGTAATGGTGGCAACGCCGGCAAGCTGCGCTTTGTGGTGACGGACAGCGCCGGCACCGATCAGGTGGTTGAAACCGCAGCCCTTGCGGTTGCCGCAGGCACCTTCAAGCACATTGCCGTCACCTGGAACTTTAACAACCTTGTGATTCCGGGCGGCAACAACGATCGGCTGCGCATTTACGTCGATGGCGTTCTGCAGCAAGCCACCACCTTTACGTCATCCACGCTGACTCTGTCGCCCACCATTGGCTCGCTCAATATTGGCGGCACCCGCGCCGGCATCGTTGGGCAACGCGGTACAAGCACCTCTGCAGATGCTGTACTCGATGAGTTTCGGGCCTACAACTTTGAGGCAAGTGCAGCTACCGTCGTTACCATCAGAGACCAAAACGCCAGCGGCTGCTTGTCCCACTACGCGGTGTCGACACCCGCGGCTGGTTTGAGCTGTCAGTCTTCAACCGTCACCATCACGCCACACACCACGGCGCATGCCGCGTATGCCAACAATGCCCTCATCACCCTGAGTACATCCGATGGCACCGGAGATTGGGTCTTGCAAAACGGCCATGGCGTGCTGACAGCTGGCGCTGCTAATACGGGTGCCGCCACTTACCTTTTCTCCAGCGAAAGTCAGGTCGTTCTTAGCCTCACGCACCCGGCAACCGGCACGGTCACGTTGGGCGTTACTGATGGAACCTATTCCGCCCAGGAAAACACCCCTATCGTGGTGACGACCTGTGCCGCCGGAAAATTTATCGCCTGCGAGGTAACCACCCCGCGTTGCACGCCTGTGGTGGGCTCGGTTGCCTACGCCAACCTGTACACCAAGCTGGCCGACACGGCCTTCAAACTGGACCTTTCAGCCTTGAAAATCGATGGTTCAGTGGACACCGCCTTTGCCGGAACCATTGCGGTAAATTTGCTGGCAAGTTCGGCCGCGCCAACGGCCTTCACCGGAACCACCAACTGCCCGACCTCGCCCACTGCGACCATTGCATTGGGCAATGTCACTTTGGCCAGTGGCCGCCCGTCGGTGGCGGGCGTGGCGGTGATCGCCACGGCATTCAGTGCGGTGGCCCCCAAGTACAGCGCCTATCCTGACGTGAGGGTGCAATTTGTTTGCACTTCGCCAACCTGTTCACCCGCCGCCACCACCTGTTCGCCGGATGCCTTCACTGTGCGGCCAAAATACTTCACGGTGACTTCCTCTAACGCCACCGCCGACAGCGCAGCAGGTGCCAGCGCAAGCAACACGCCGAGCGTGAAGACCGGCGTGGCCTTTACCCTGACTGCTGATGCAACTACAAAGGGCTATTTTGGTACGCCAAGTGTGGCTGTTTCGATGGCGGAATGGCCAGGTGCTCCGGCAGGTGGTCGTGCAGCGCCAGGGGTCGGGACGGTGTCAGGTGCTTTTACGACGGCAGCGAGCATTGGTACCGGCAACGGCGCTACCGGCAGTTTTACCTATGACGAAGTAGGGTATTTCCGGCTAAAGGCCGGGGGGATCACTGATGCCGCTTATGCCGCGATTTCGGGTGATGTCGGCAATGGCGACTGCACCAACGATTTCAGCAACGTGCTCGTTGGTGGCAAATATGGCTGCAAGGTGGCCAATCAGGCCGTCACCAGCTACTTTGGGCGCTTCATTCCAGATCATTTTTCGGTCGTAAATCCTGTCTCCGCATGGGGCTGCAGTGCGTTTACCTACATGGATCAACCCTTTTCACTGACCGCCAGCATCGAAGCCCAGAACGCATCCAACACAAAGACGCAGAACTACGCGGGAACTTTCGCCAAAGGTGTCGTCACCCCCCAGGCAGAGAACGCCAACAACGGGACTGCACTTGACAGCCGGGTGACGTTCGCCGCGCCCTGGATAAATGGCGCGGCAGCTGTCTCGGCGACCAAGTTCGCCCGCCCCTCAACAACAACGGCAGATGCCACATGGGGAGCCTTTGATGCGTTGGCGATCGGCACCACGGTGACCGATTCCGATGCGGTGGTTCTCATCAACCGGGACATGGACCAAGGCAATACCACCTGTACGGCGGATACCGCTGGCACTTCCGATGGCAACTGCACGGCGACCACGCTGGCAACCACCAAGTTCCGGTATGGCCGCATCCGCATGGTGAACGCCTATGGTTCAGAACGCCTGAATTTGCCAGTACCGCTGAAGCTGGAGTATTACGCTGGTTCGGGGGCTGCTCAAGGTTGGCAAGCCAACACGCTCGATACATGCACGCCGGTAGTTGCCAGTAATTTTTCGTTTGGCTTTCCGGTCGATGTCAAAAATAAACTTGCGGCTTGCAATACGGCATTGACGGTGACGGGCCCCGCACCCAACTACGCCCTGAGCTTGAGCGCGCCAGGCAGTGCCCACGCTGGGTGGGCAAATGTGACGTTGAATTTGAGTGCAGCAGCACTGGGAGCGAGTACGCAGTGCACCGCCGTCGGGGGTGCGGGCTTGGCTGATGTGCCAGCAAATTTGTCTTGGCTTCAATACCCGGTTGGCACCAACCCCAGCGCCCGCACCACCTTCGGCATCTACAAAAGCCCCATCCTCTACCGCCGGGAAAACTATTGATTTTAGAAAACTTTAAGCGTTTTAAGGGTCTAACCTGGGTGGTACCTGCGTGCTTAGCTATTAAACTCAGAGCAACAATATACTCATTGGCTAAACACCTAACAATGAAACTCATGCCCAGTCCCGATTCACCCCCGCGCCAGGAGCCCCGCTAACCATGCGCTGGCCGTGGCAGCGTTCGGTATCGCAAGACCGGCTGGTCGTATCCTGGTGCGCAGGCGCGTTCAGCTACGTGCGTGCGCGGGCCGATGCCAATGGCGTGTTTGAGATCATCCAGATGGGTGTGGAGCGCCAGGGCGGCGAGGCCCGTGATGTTTTTATCAAGCGTCTGCAGGGCTTGGGGTTCAAGGGTGCGCAGGCCATGTTCATGTTGTGTGCCGAGCAATACCAGTTGTTGCAAATCGACACGCCTGCAGTGCCGCCTGAAGAGTTGCGCTCTGCCGCACGCTACCAGATACGTGACATGCTGCAAACCCATGTGGACGATGTGACGATTGACCTCATCAAAGTGGGCGACGACCAGCACAAGGGCAGTGCGCATTCATTTGTGGTGGCTGCCACCAATGCGGTCGTGCGCGAAGTGCTTGAGTTGGCTGATGCGCTGGACTTGCGAGTGACGGTCATTGACATTCAGGAAACCGCCCAGCGCAATCTGCAAAGTGCCCTGACCCGGCGCGATGGCGCACCTGAACGGGCCAACGCCGCCTTGAGTGTGCTCGAAGACCAACAGGCGGTGCTGACCATCAGCGCCAACGATGAACTGTTTTACACCCGGCGTTTTGATGTGCCGGCAGGTTTTTTAACCAGTCCCTGGGGCAAGGGTGTTGCAACGTCCGTCGATGCCGTGGATGGTTTCACGCCAGTCGAGGAATACGTGCCCAGCTACGCTGTGACGGATGATGCCTACAACCCAGGTTATTCAGACGCGCGCTTTGCCGCGCCGCTGGCTCAAAGCAATGCTGCGGCAGAAGACGAGCGAGCCCAGCGCATGGTGGTGGAGGTACAGCGTTCATTGGACGTGTGGGATCGCACTTGGTCAGCCTTGCCGCTCAATGGTTTGCGTGTCTACGCCGGCGAACGCAGTGGTGAGCTGGCTGTCTGGTTGACCCAGCAGCTGGGTCAACCCGTGGCCGCACTGGACGTGTCGGCCATGTTTGCGGGTTTTGCCGCTGCGCCCTGGCCTGAGCAAACTGCATGCCAGCCTTTGTTGGGCGTGTTGCTGCGTGATGGGGGCACCTGACCATGGCCCAGCAAATTAACCTGTGCCTGCCAATTCTGCAAAAGCGCAAGACCAGCTTTACGGCACAAAATCTTGTTTTGGCGCTGCTGGTATTGCTGGTGGTGGGTGGCGCATTGGCGGGGGCATGGGTCTGGAATTTGAATCGCGCCAATGACAGCCTGAACACAACCTTGGCGGCACAGTCCAAAGAGCTTGATGCCTTGCGCGTCGCAGTTGAGCGCAGCAAGCTCGGTGATGCACCGGCGCAAGCTGCAGCGGCACAGACGCTGGCGCAGCGCAAAGCCGAATTGCAGCAGCGCCAAAAGGTGTTGAGCGCATTGCAAGAGGGCCTTTTTCAAGCCGGTTACGGTCATTCAGACCGGCTTAAACTGGTGGCGCAAAGCATTCCGGCGGCGGTTTGGGTGACGCAGATCAAGGCTGACGACCGGCTGCTCGACGTGACAGGCTACACCGTGGAACCTGCTGCCCTGAATGACTGGGTGAGCAAACTTGCTGCCAGCGCGCTGCTGAAAGGGCAGGCTTTGAGCACTGTGAAAGTTGAAAGTGTTGACCCTGCCAACGTGCCAATGCCGGGTGCGGCTGCGGTAGTGCAGGGCGCTGCTCAGGCTGCTTCACGGCCTGCCAGTGTGCCGGTGCGGGCATTGCCGCCGCTGTGGTCTTTTGGCTTGTTGAGCAGCATGGCAGCGCCGGTTACGCCTGCTGCCCCGGCCGGAGGCAAACCATGAAGCAGATGTGGCAAGCGCAGTTGGCGCGCATTGATGGCTTGAGTTTGCGTGAGCGGGTGTTTTTGTTTGTGTCCATTTTGGTCAGTTGTGCGGCGTTGGTCGACACCCTGTGGTTGTCACCCGCTCAAACAGTCCACAAGCAATTGCAAGTGCGTTTTGAAAAGCAGAACGCTGAGTTGCAGCGCATGCGCGACACCATCACCGCCACTGCCAAGCCCGCTGATGCCAGCCTGGCCCTGCAAGCTGAATTGGCGCAAGTTTCAGCGCAGTCCGAGCAGGTTAACCAGGCGGTGCGGCAGTTGATTCCCGGAGCCGCCGATTCAACGCCGCTGGCGCAAGCCTTGGTGCACCTGTTGCGCAGTCATGCCGGATTGACTTTGGTGCGGGCGGCCGCGCTGGCTCCTGAAGTGGCGGGCCCCGGCAGCAGCACCGGCAGCTTGCCCGCAGGCTTGACACGTCAGGGTGTTGCCCTGACGGTAGCGGGCCGGTACGTCGACCTGACCCGCTATGTGGCCTCACTGGAGGCCGCCATGCCTTATGTGCGTTGGGGTGAAATGGCCTTGAAGCGTGAAAAAGGCTTGCCGGAGCTGAGCTTGAAGCTGTTTTTGCTGGGCGAGGTAGCACGATGAACCGAATGCCGCAGTTTTGTATCGGCTGGCTGATGGCGTTTGCCTCGGTGGTGTCAGTGGCGCAGGAACAGGCGCTGCGTGATCCAACCGTGCCACCTGTTAGCGCTGGCTTGTCACCGGCAGGTTCTGCCGCGCAACCGGCTGCTCTGGAGTCAGGCGGCATGGCCGTTGTGGTGCGCCAAGGCAAACCCTACCTGGTGTTGGGCACACGCCTGTATGCCCAAGGCGAAAAATTTGGCCAAACCCGCATTGAGCGCATCACCGAAACCGAAGTCTGGCTGCGTGAAGCCGGCAATTTGCGCAAAGTTTCAGTTTTTGCTGGCATTGAACGCCGTGTGGCGCTTCCCCCCGGCACATCAACTACCCGTGTTAAACCGTGAGGTCTTACCCCATGACTCGAAAAGTTCTCACCCCTCAAGATGTTGTCCGACAACGCGGCCGTATTCATCTGATCTATTTGTCAGGTTCACTGCTGGCGCTGGTGTTGGGTGCCTTGGCTGGCTGCTCGGCTGACCGGCCGTTGCGCACCCCGAGTGTGAGCGATGCCATTCGTGCCGAGGTGCCCATGCCGACAGCAGCAGTCAAGCCGGTGCAAGTGCCTGCGCGCATCAGCGACGCGCTGGCCGAGCCAGCGCCGGTGCCCGTGGCATTGCCATCCGAGCCCAAAATTGATTTGCTGGTTAACAACGCACAGGCGCGTGAGGTGTTTTTGGCCATCGTGGCCGACACGCGTTACAGCATGCTGATGCACCCGGACGTGGCGGGCACCTTGTCGGTAACGCTGCGCGGCGTGACAGTGCTTGAAGCGCTGGAGTCGATTCGCGATGTGTATGGCTATGATTTCAAGATCGAAGGCCGGCGCATC
This sequence comes from Burkholderiales bacterium, assembly GCA_038328055.1. Lineage (GTDB taxonomy): Bacteria > Pseudomonadota > Gammaproteobacteria > Burkholderiales > Burkholderiaceae_C > Rhodoferax. The sequence continues at coordinate 21,258 of JBBQLQ010000022.1, read as the reverse complement.
GTCATTTACGCGCCAACGCTGCAAACGCGCATTTTTACCATCAATTACCCGCATTCCAAACGCATTGGCGACAGCGATTTGCGGGTGTCTTCCGGAACCCTGTCGGGCAGTACCAATGGCACCAGCAGCACTTCTGCTACTAATTCAGGAGCTACTAGCGCAGGTTCTACGGGGGCTGGAGGCAGTTCTGGTTCGCAAACCGACAGCAGCCGGGTTTCAACCAGCTCGCGCACTGACTATTGGGGCGAGCTGACCGATGCGATCAAGGCCATGGTCGGCACCGGCACCGGGCGCAGCGTGGTCACCAGCCCGCAGGCCGGCATCATGGCGGTGCGTGCCATGCCAGACGAGCTGCGCCAGGTTGAAAAGTTCTTGAAAGCGGCACAAGTTTCGGTGGAGCGCCAGGTCATGCTCGAAGCCAAGATCGTTGAAGTGGAACTGCGCGATGGCTACCAAAGCGGTATTGACTGGTCAGCGCTTAAAAATAGCGGCAATTCAACCGGCGCTTTTGGTGTGCTGAGTGGCAATTCGACCAGCAATACGCTGATCAGCGGCGTGCAGTCCAACTTGCCGGGTTTTGTTGCTGGTACTCCGGCTCTGTTGGCGAATGGTGTCGCATTGCCAGCAGCAGGTAGCGGTCTGTTTGGGTTGGCGTTTGCGACCGAGGGGTTTCAGGCGGTGCTGGGATTTCTGGAAACCCGCGGTGATGTGCAAATCTTGAGCAGCCCGCGCATTGCCACGCTGAATAACCAAAAAGCCTTGCTCAAGGTGGGCACTGACGAATTTTTTGTCACCAATGTGTCAGGTGGCACCACCTCCGCCACCACCAGCGGCAGTACGGGCAGCACCAACGCCATGCCCACGCTGACTTTGACACCGTTTTTCTCGGGCATTGCGCTTGATGTGACTCCGCAAATTGATGATGGCAACACCATCACCTTGCATGTGCGACCTTCAGTCACCTCGGTCACTGAAAAGTCCAAACAGATTGACCTGGGTTCGGCCGGTAATTACAAGCTGCCTCTGGCTTCCAGCGCGGTCAACGAGTCCGACACCATGGTGCGCATTCAGGACGGCAAGATTGTGGCCATTGGCGGGCTGATGCAGATCGAGTCCAATCGCACCACCTCAGGCTTGCCAGGCAGTACGGACAGCATTTTTTCGTCCTTGCTCGGCAACAAGGCCAATACCGGTCGAAAAAAGGAAGTGGTGGTGCTGATCAAGCCCACCATCATCCGCACCCAGCAGGACTGGGATGAGCAGGGTCGGCGCAGCCGCGCTGCACTTGACGACATGGACGCTGCGCGGGCACGCGTGATCCGCATTGACGGCCAGGTGCTTGAACGCCCGGTGCAGTGACGCGCTGCAATGTACCTGCGCCATTTCTCCCTGCAGGAGTTTCCGTTTTCCATCACGCCTGACAGCGCCTTTTTTTACCCGCATGAGAGCGCTCAGGCAGCGCTGAACACCCTGCTGGTAGCCTTGCGCAGTGGCGAAGGTTTTTTGAAAATTGTGGGCGAGGTCGGCTGTGGCAAAACGGTGTTGTGCCGCCAATTGCTCAAGACACTGCAGGGTGAATGTGTCACGGCCTACATTCCCAACCCTGACATGGGGCCCGATGATTTGCTGCTGGCGCTGCTGACTGAATTGGGTGCGGTTACCGCATTGCCGAGCAAGCGCAGTCGCTCGGTACCTGCCAGACCAAACCGCCATCAGCTCATGACACAGCTGGCGAGTTGTCTTTTGGAACACGCTAAAAATGGCCGACGGGTGGTGGTTTGCATTGATGAGGCACAGGCGATTCCGCTGCGTACCGTGGAAAGTCTGCGCCTGTTGTCCAACCTTGAAACCGAAAAACGGAAATTATTGCAACTGGTGTTGCTGGGCCAGCCTGAGCTGGATGTCAAGCTGGCATTGCCGGAGATTCGCCAGTTGTTGCAGCGCATCACCTTCAGTGAGTACCTCGGGCCGATGCGCAGCGCGCATGTACCGCTGTACCTGGCACATCGACTGGCTACTGCAGCCGTCGATGAAGCGACCGATACGCAGGTGTTTGAAGCCGCTGCGGCGCGCGGCATCGGGCGCGCAAGCGGTGGCGTGCCGCGTCTGGTCAATGTGTTGGCGCACAAATGCCTGATGTTGGCCTATGGTGAAAACAGCCACCGGGTGGCGCTGCGCCATGTGCGCATCGCCGCAGCAGACACGCCGGGGGTGCAGTCATCGTTGTTGCGCTGGTGTTTTTGGCGCGAGAGGTTTTCGCCCATGGGGTGGGCGCGCTCGGGAGGAGGTCGGTGAGTGTTATCAATAAAATGCTGCGAGATCTGGACGAGCGACACGCGCCCGAAGCATCACCTGGTGTGCCCCGGGGAGCCAACAACCCGGCTTGCGGAACGCGCAGCGTAGCCATTGATTGGGCCGCAGGCAGCGGGGCTGGGCGCAGGCGCGTTGCCTGGGCGGCGCTGGCCTTGGGGTTGGCTTTGGGGCTTTTGGGGTATTGGTGGGTACCAAGCGTTGTGCCAATAGCAGCACCAGTACAAGCACCAGTACCCTTGCCGGTGGCATTGATCCGCGCGCCTGACGTGGCACCTGAGCCCCCGGTGCTTGTTCCGAGCGTTCCGATTGCGCCCACTGTGCTGACTGTGCCTGCTGCAAGCGCTGTCCGACCGGCAGCGCAGAGCGCCGTGCCGGTGCCGTATGCGTCAGAACTCAAAATGCAATCCGTGTTGACGCACGCGCCGCCAGCGCCTGCGGTTTTACCGGCTACGAAAGCATTTCCCGTGCCCGTTGCCCCACCTGCGGTGGCTGCGTTTGCGCCAGTGCCTGAACCCAGGCCCAATCGGCGCGCTGCACAGGAGGTGTTGGCACAAGCGCAGGCCCTGTGGCATGACGGTGCGCAAGCTGCAGCGATTGACCTGTTGCGGGGTGCACTGCTACGCCTTGATGCATCGGCTGCTGGCACCTTGACCACAGAGACAGCAACGCTTGCCGCGATGGCGCGTGACTATGCCCGCATGACGCTGGCACAAAATCAGTTGGACGATGCGCTGTCGATGTTGACCCGGCTGGAGCCACATCTGTCCGGGGTGGCCGACATCTGGGCTCTGCGTGGCAGCGTAGCGCAACGGCTGGGCTTGCACCAGCAGGCGGCGCAGGCCTATGGCCGGGCGCTTGCACTGCGATCCGATGTGCCACGCTGGTTGTTGGGGGCGGCAGTTTCGCTGGCAGCGCTTGGGCAAATCGGGCCAGCTGCCGAGTTGGCAGAAAAAGCCCGCCAAGCCGGAGCCTTGCGGCCTGATGTGGCAAACTACCTGCGTCAACTCGGTGTCGCAATTCAGGCAGACTGACCCCCCTATTTTTCTGTGTCCGGCCGTGCGCGCCGCCTAATTTTTCATGCTTAAACGTATCAGTGTTCATCAATTGCAGCTTGGCATGCACCTCAAGGAATTTTGTGGTTCGTGGATAGACCACCCCTTCTGGCGCACTGGTTTTGTGTTGACTGATCCAAATGATGTTGCCTTGATTTTGGCCAGCAATATCAAAGAGGTCTGGATTGACTGCAGCAAGGGTGGCGATGTGGCGTTGGGTGAAGTGCTGACCACGCAAGAGAGCCAGCAGCCACCAGAGCCGCCAGAGCCGCCTTTGTTGTCCATACCAGTTGAGTTACCCGCCTCGGCGCCCAAACCCAGTTCGCGTGAAGTTGCACCGGTCTCAGCGGCGCAAGAAATGGAACGTGCTGCACGCATTTGCCTGGACTCCAAAGCGGCAGTCGTGTCGATGTTTGAAGAAGTCCGCATGGGCAATGCGGTGGACGTGGGCGGTGCCAAACAGTTGGTTGAAGATATTTCTGACTCGATCTCGCGCAACCCGGGAGCCATCATCAGCCTGGCCCGGCTGAAAACGGCCGACGACTACACCTACATGCATTCGGTGGCGGTATGCGCCATGATGGTGGCCTTGGCCCGGCAATTGGGGTTCGACGACGGGCAAACACGCAGTTTAGGCATGGCCGGTTTGCTGCACGATCTTGGCAAGGTGGCCATGCCTAGCGAGGTGCTTAACAAGCCCGGCAAATTGACCGATGCCGAATTCGACATCATGAAAACCCACCCAACCGAAGGCTACAAGATGCTCATGGCCAGCAGCGGCGTGGACGCGGTGTCGCTTGATGTGGTGCTGCATCACCACGAAAAACTGGACGGATCAGGCTACCCCGAGCGGCTCAAGGGGGATTCGATCAGCTTGCACGCCAAAATGGGTGCTGTCTGTGATGTGTACGATGCCATCACCTCCAATCGGCCCTACAAATCGGGCTGGGATCCGGCCGAATCGCTGCGCAGAATGGCTGAATGGACGGGCCATTTCGACCCCAAGGTGTTTCAGGCCTTCGTCAAGAGCATGGGCATTTACCCGGTGGGCTCGCTGGTGCGCTTGACTTCCGGGCGCATTGGTGTGGTGACCGAGCAGACGGCCAAGTCGTTGACAACACCCCGAATCAATGTCTTTTTCTCGACCAAATCCAACCTGCGTATCGTGCCCTACATACTGGACTTGTCGCAGCCCAAAGCCATTGAGAAAATCCACAGCCGAGAAGACCCAGCCAAGTGGAATTTTCCTGACCTCAACGAGTTGTGGTCAGGTTTGCAGACCTTGCCTAAATAAACTTGGCTTCATAACTCAGCTTGCCTGGTATTTGCGCAGCTCCAGCTTGGCAATGGCGTTGCGGTGCACCTCATCGGGGCCATCGGCAAACCGCAGCGTGCGTGCACTGGCATAAGCGTAGGCCAGTGGAAAATCGTCACACATGCCGGCTCCGCCAAAAGCCTGCATAGCCCAGTCGATGACCTGACAGGCCATGTTGGGGGCCACTACCTTGATCATGGCGATCTCGTTTTTGGCAAATTTATTGCCCGCCACATCCATCATCCAGGCTGCTTTGAGGGTGAGCAAGCGGGCCATGTCGATCTTGCAGCGCGCCTCGGCTATGCGCTCTTGAGTCACGGTCTGTGCGGCCAGCGGCTTGCCAAAGGCGATGCGCGTTGATACGCGTTTGCACATCAGCTCCAGCGCGCGCTCGGCCAGTCCAATCAGGCGCATGCAGTGGTGAATGCGGCCCGGGCCGAGGCGACCTTGGGCAATCTCGAAGCCGCGGCCTTCTCCGAGCAAAATATTGCTGGCAGGCACGCGTACGTTCTTGTAGGAAATCTCCATGTGACCATGGGGTGCATCGTCGTAACCCATCACATTCAAGGGCCGCAGCACCGTCACGCCAGCGCTATTGGAGGGCACCAGAACCATGCTTTGCTGCTGGTGGCGTTCAGCCGTTGGGTCGGTCTTGCCCATCACGATCTGGATGGCGCAACGCGGGTCGCCGGCGCCACTGATCCACCATTTTCGGCCGTTGATCACATAGTCATCACCATCGCGCTCGATCAGGGTCTCGATGTTGGTCGCATCGCTGGATGCCACGTCGGGCTCGGTCATGGAAAAGGCCGAGCGCATTTTGCCTTCCAGCAAAGGTTTCAACCATTGGGTCTTGTGCTCTGCCGAGCCGTAGCGGGCAATGGTTTCCATGTTGCCGGTGTCAGGTGCCGAGCAGTTGAAGACTTCACTGCTCCACAGTACCCGGCCCATGATTTCGGCCAGCGGTGCGTATTCCTGGTTGGTCAGGCCAGCACCGTCAAAACCCGCCGCCTGGGCACTGTCTACGGGCAAAAACAGGTTCCACAGCCCTTGTGCTTGTGCCTTGAGTTTGAGCTCTTCAATGGTGTTCAATGGCGTCCAGCGCTTGCCAAGGGTTGTATTGGCCTGGACTTCGGCATGGTGCGCGCCTTCGGCGGGGTAGATGAAGTCATCCATGAATTGCAGTAGCTTGGCTTGCAATTCTTTGGTTTTAGGGGAGTAGTCAAAGTCCATGGAGGCCTTTCAGTGATACAAAATAAAAAAATCGTCATTGCGAGCGCAGCGCGGCAATCCATGGCCGTGAACTTCGTGGATTGCCGCGCCGCTGCCCGCCACGTCGCTACGCTCCTCGCGGCTAAAGGCTTTTGCCTCGCAATGACGGTGTGTTGTGTTCATGCAAGCTGGGCGAATTGCCAGGCGAGTTGCGCCAGCGGCTTGGCACCTGCGGCTGCCTGCTTGGCTTGGGCGCTGGCGGCGGTGCCGGCTTGCACCCGCTTCCCGATGCCTTGCAAAATAGCGGCCATGCGAAACAGGTTGTAAGCCAGGTAAAAATTCCAGTCTTCAGCCAGGCGCTCAGGTGAGGTCAGGCCAGTTCGGTCGCAATACTGGCGGATGTACACCTCTTCGGGTGGAATGCCCAGCCGTGCCAGATCGAGCCCGCCAATGCCGCGAAACGCGCCGGGCGCAATATGCCAGGCCATGCAGTGGTAGCTGAAGTCAGCCAGCGGGTGGCCAAGGGTGGAGAGTTCCCAATCGAGTACAGCGATCACGCGCAGCTCGGTGGGGTGAAACATCAGGTTGTCCAGACGGTAGTCGCCGTGCACGATGCTGACCATGGACGGGTCGCGTGCCATGGCCGGAATGTGGTCGGGCAGCCAGGTCATGAGCTGGTCCATCTCGGCAATGGGGTCGGTGATGGAGGCGACGTATTGCTTGCTCCAGCGACCAATCTGGCGTTCAAAATAATTGCCCGGTTTGCCGTAGTCAACTAGACCACAGGCTGCATAGTCGACTGAGTGCAGGGCAGCCAAAACGCGGTTCATCTCGGAATAAACCTCGCCCCGCTGCTTCGGCGTTTGGTCTGGTAGGGACTGATCCCACCAAATACGTCCCTCCATGAAGCTCATGATGTAGAAGGCACGGCCAATGACGGATTCATCTTCACACAGGCACAGCATCTGTGGCACCGGCACGGCCGTGCCTGCCAGACCACGCATAACCGCAAATTCGCGCTCGATCGCATGGGCTGATGGCAGTAGTTTGGCGACCGGGGCGGGCTTGGAGCGCATCACATAACTCGCACCGGGCGTGATCAGTTGATAAGTCGGGTTGGATTGGCCACCCTTGAAGGACACGACCTGCAGGGGGCCGGCAAAACCGGGTAAATGTTGGGTAAGCCAAACGGCCAGCGCTTGTTCGTTGAAAGCCTGCGCCTGGGAAACCGCGCGGGTGCCGGAAAAATCATCAAAGTTGGTCATGGTGTGTTGCAGTCAGTGCAGGGTTTTTGACAGTTTTCTGCGCGCGGATTGCGCAGCCATGCGGGTGGCATTTACTGGGCGGATTCGGCAATCAGCATCAGGGCCTGGTGATCGCGCACCACCAGTCCAGCGGGCTCGATGCGGATGGCTTCTTCGCGCTCCATGGCCTTGAGTTCCTGGTTGACGCGCTGGCGCGACGCACCCAGCAACTGGGCGAGTTCTTCTTGGGCCAGTTGCAGTCCAATGCGCATTTCCGACGCATCGCTGGGCGATGCCACGCCGTAGCTGCGCACCAGGTGCAACAGTTGTTTGGCAAGGCGCGCGCGCAAGGGAAGGGTGTTGAGATCCTCCACCAAACCGTAAAGCTGACGGATGCGTCGCGCGTGCAGTCGCAACAGGGCATCGTACAGCTCGACGTGCAGGGCCAGGATTTTCATGAAATCGACGCGTGCCACACACACGATGGTGGTGTCGCCGTGGGCGTAGACATCGTGGGTGCGCCGGTCGCCATCGAAGATCGACACGTCGCCAAACCAGATGCCTGGCTCGACATAGGTCAGGGTGATCTGCTTGCCTGACAGTGAGGTTGAGCTCACTCGCACCGCGCCCTTGGCGCAGGCAATCCACTCTTGCGGCGGCTCGCCGCGTGCGCAGATCAGGTCGCCGTCTTTGTATCGTCTGACGTAGGTGCATCGCAGAATGTCATGTCTGAGGGAAGGTGATAGGCTGGAAAACCAGCGCCCGACGTTGATCGCCGCGCGTTCGTCAATGGTAAGGAGCGCATCCGCCATAGCCTGTCGCCTAGGTGTCTGGCTCAACGCCGGACTTGTAGCGCGCCCGGGTTGACGATGTTGGTGGGCCGACCCTTGATAAAGTTCACCACATTGTCAAAAGCCGCATCAAAGTACATTTCGTAGCTGTCTTGTTCGACGTAGCCAATGTGCGGTGTGCAGATGCAGTTCTCCAGCCGTAGCAGGGCGTGGCCTTGCAGAATGGGCTCGGATTCGTACACATCAATGGCGGCCATGCCGGGCCGACCCCGGTTGAGGGCGCTTAACAGCGCATCGGGCTCAATCAATTCGGCCCGGGAAATATTGACGAACAGCGCTGTAGGCTTCATCTTTGACAGGTCTTCGAGCGTCACGACTTCATTGGTTTCTTCAGCCAGCCGCAGGTGCAGCGACAGCACATCAGATTGTCCGAACAACTCAGCGCGGGTGCTGGCGACCTCAAAACCATCCAACACGGCACGTTCGCGTGAGGGTGCGCGGCCCCAGATCAGTACCCGCATGCCAAATGCCTTGCCGTAGCCGGCGACCAGCTGGCCAATTCTGCCGTAACCCCAAATGCCCAGTGTGCGCCCCTTGAGCGTGGTGCCCAGGCAAAAATTGGCGGGCATGCCCCCGGCCTTCAAGCCGGACTGTTGCCAAGCGCCGTGCTTAAGACTGCTGATGTACTGCGGCAGACGTCGCGCCGCTGCCATGATGAGCGCCCAGGTCAATTCGGCTGGTGCAGTGGATGAACCAGTACCTTCAGCCACGGCAATACCCCGCTCGGTGCAGGCGTTGACATCTACATGGGCAGCGACGCGGCCGGTTTGAACCACCAGTTTGAGTTTGGGCAGCTTTTCGATCAGGGCCCGTGGCAGGTGGGTACGCTGGCGATTGAGCACAATCACATCAGCGTCTTTCAGTCGCACTGACAGTTGTCCAAGGCCTTTGACGGTGTTGGTGTACACCTTGGCCTGGTAGGGCTCCAGCTTGGCGGAGCAAGCCAGCTTTCGCACAGCGTCCTGGTAGTCATCAAGTATTACGATATTCATGCGGCCAATTGTGCCTTGAGGACGCTCTGCTGCGCCCTTGCCAAGGCCATGATTGGCAGAAATTACCGATTCTTACCTGTGCGACTGCACGACTCAGTGCAACAGGGCCTCTTGGGCGGCCAGGCGATCCAGTTCAGCGCATACGTCAGCCATGCGGCCCGAGATGCGCATGCGACCCACTTGGGCAGGGGTCTGGCCGACTTCCAGCACGCGCAACACCCGCAGCGGCTGGCTTATGCCGACCTTGCTGGTGTGTGGCTGAACCCGTGCGACTAGTTTGCGTAAGGCTCTTGCGCGGGCTGTGACATGCTTGACCGGAGCGCCAATGCAGGTCGGTGTGCGTTGCGTCTGCCCTGGCGTGGCCACGAGCCATTGCCAGAGTGCCTTGATGGGCGCAGTGATGTGGGTGGTATTGAGGGCAGTGTTGAGGGCAGTGTTCATGGTGAAACCTTTGAGGGCAACGCAAGCGGGCGCTAAAACGAAACAAGGGGCTGGCTGACGGAGCTACATCAACATGGTGTTGCGGATCAGCCCTACGGCCAGGCCTTCAATTTCGAAGGGCTCGCCCGGCTCGACCACGATGGTCTGGTAGTCGGGGTTTTCCGGGTGCAACTCGATCAGGTTTTTATTGCGCATGAAGCGCTTGACAGTGACCTCGTCACCCAGCCGGGCCACCACGATCTGGCCGTTTTTGGCATCGCGCGTGGTTTGCACGGCCAGCAAGTCACCGTCCATGATGCCGGCATCGCGCATGGACATGCCACGCACTTTGAGCAGGTAGTCAGGCTTGTGCTGAAACAGGCTGTCTTCGACGAAATAGGTTTTATCGATATGTTCCTGCGCCAGAATGGGCGAGCCCGCCGCTACCCGGCCAATCAGCGGCAGGGCCAGTTGCGCCAGCGCCTGCATGCTCATGGGAAACTGTTTGCTGCGCGATTCGTTGATGGAGCGCAACGCATCGCTGCGCAAACGAATGCCGCGTGAGGTGCCGCTGACCAGTTCTATAGCGCCCTTGCGTGCCAGTGCCTGCAGGTGTTCCTCGGCCGCATTGGCAGATTTGAAGCCCAGTTCAGCGGCGATTTCGGCACGCGTGGGCGGGGCACCGGTGCGCGCGATGGCGCTCTGGATAAGATCAAGGATCTGTTGTTGGCGGTCTGTCAGTTTGGGTCTGGTGAGCATGGTGACTCCTGGTCGTGACGATGGGCTGGTGGCACTGGACAATAAAACACTGTTTTCATATCCAGTAGCTGTATTTTTAACCAGTTTTTGAAAGTCTGCAAGTGGTCTCGAAAAAAATATCTGAAATTGTGGTGGTTCTGGGCACCGGCGGCACCATTGCTGGCACCGCCCAAAGCGCCAGCGACAACATTGGCTATACCGCGGCCCAGGTTGGTGTGGCCCAATTGCTGGCTACGGTGCCAGGCCTTCAGACAGTGTTGGCGGGGCGGGCGCTGCGCAGTGAGCAAGTCGCCCAACTTGACAGCAAGGACATGAGTTTTGCCGTCTGGATGGCACTGGCGCAACGTGTCGTACATCACCTGGCCCAGCCCGAAGTGCGCGGCATCGTGATCACCCATGGCACCGACACGCTGGAGGAGACGGCATTTTTTCTGCACGCTGTTTTGCCGACAGCGCTGATCAACGCCAAGCCAGTGGTGCTGACCTGTGCGATGCGGCCGGCTTCGAGCCAGTCGCCCGACGGGCCGCAAAATTTGATGGATGCAGTGACTGTCGCCTTGACCCCAGGTGCCCATGGCGTGGTGGCCGTATGCGCTGGCACGGTGCACACCGGGCTGGATGTTCAGAAAGCCCATACCTACCGGCTTGATGCGTTCAGTTCAGGTGATGCCGGGCCGTTGGGCTATGTTGAGGAGGGTTGCCTCAGATTATTAAGAAACTGGCCTCTAGCCCTTACAGAATATGCGCAATACGCTATTGAATCAATAGCTAAACAGATGGCCTGGCCGCGCGTGGAAATCGTGCTGAGCTACGCAGGTTGCAGCGGTTGTGTGGTAGATGCGCTGCTGCTGGCGCAACCCGGTGTCGCCCCTTTGTGCGGCGTGGTGGTGGCTGCAACGGGCAACGGCACGATCCACCAAGACCTGGAAGCGGCGCTACGCCGGGCGATGCAAGCGGGTGTGCGGGTGGTGCGCGCCACCCGGTGTGCGAATGGCCGGGTGTTACCCGCGGCCAGTAGCGAATTCGCCGACTCAAAAGGGCTGTCGCCGGTCAAGGCCCGCATTGCCCTGATGTTGGAGCTGCTGTGTGATTAGCCGGCCAGCGCGGCAAAGGCGCGTGCCGTGATGTCATCCACACTGCCAGTGCCGCTGATGGCGCGGTACTTGGGGGCTGCGGCTGGTTCGGCCTTGGCCCAGGTGCTGTAGTAGTCCACCAATGGGCGGGTTTGCGCGCTGTAGACATCCAGGCGTTTTTTGACGGTTTCTTCCTTGTCATCTTCGCGCTGTACCAGCGGCTCGGCGGTGACATCGTCCATGCCCGCCACCTTGGGTGGGTTGAACTTGACGTGGTAGGTGCGCCCGGATGCCGGGTGCGAGCGCCTGCCGCTCATGCGGTCAATGATCGCCTCAAAAGGCACGTCAATTTCAAGGACGTAGTCAAGCTTGACACCGGCCGCCTTCATGGCATCAGCCTGCGGGATGGTTCGGGGGAAGCCATCAAACAAAAATCCGGCGGCACAGTCGGGCTGGGTAATGCGTTCTTTCACCAGGTTGATGATCAGGTCGTCGCTGACCAGCCCGCCCGCGTCCATCACTTGCTTGGCTTGAACACCCAGCGGCGTGCCGGCTTTGACGGCGGCGCGCAACATGTCGCCGGTGGAGATTTGGGGAATGCCATATTTTTGGCAGATGAAGGTGGCTTGCGTGCCCTTACCAGCGCCAGGTGCGCCTAACAAAATGAGTCTCATGCTTGTCCTCGGGTGATTATTAAAAAATTTGGAACTGTTGCCTGCATTGCTACCGAATGCTTTATTGGCCTGACTTTTTCACGCGCGAGAATAGCATGCTACAGCTTCGGACTGACTTACGTGGCGGCGTTCAGGCACCAAACAGGTGCCGAACGCGCTCCAGGTCTTCGGGCGTATCGACACCCGGGCCCGGTGCGTGCGCTGTAACGTGCACCGCGATGTGGTAGCCGTGCCACAGGGCGCGCAGTTGCTCCAGGGACTCGGTGCGCTCCATCGGGGCCTGGCTGAGCTGGGGGAACTGCCGCAGAAAACCGACCCGGTAGCCGTAAATGCCGATATGCCGCAGCGGAGCCGGGCTGGGCAACTGCGCAGGGGCATCACGTGGGTAGGCAATGGGTGCACGGCTGAAGTACAGGGCCATGTTGTGCGCATCGAGCACCACTTTGACGACATTCGGGTTGTGAAAATCTGCTACTAATTCAATAGCGTGTGCCGCAGTACTCATGTGGGCTGCAGGCGAATTTATCAACAATGTTGCAACAGCTTGCACCAAGTCCGGATCAATCAGGGGCTCGTCGCCCTGCACATTGACCACCACCGCATCGTCAGGCAAATCGAGTAGCGCACAGGCCTCGGCTAGGCGGTCGCTGCCGGACGGGTGGTCGGTGCGTGTCAGCACGGCTTTGACACCGTGGGTCTGGCAGGCGGTCACGATTTGTGGGCTGTCGGCGGCGACGACCACCTGGACGCGGTCCAGACCCGTGCCGCTCATGACCCGCTGCGCTACGCGCACCACCATGGGAATACCCGCAATATCAGCCAGTGGCTTGTTGGGCAGCCGGGTGGAGGCCAGCCGTGCCGGGATCAGGATGGTGAAAGCCATGGGCAACTCTTACAGCCCGAGTTCCTCGTCGGTCAGCGTTCTGGCTTCGTTTTCGAGCAGGATCGGAATGCCATCGCGCACCGGGTAGGCCAGGCGGGCGCTGCGCGAGCTCAGTTCCTGCTTCTCTCGGTTGTATTCCAGCGGTCCTTTGGTGACCGGGCAAACCAGCAATTCAAGTAGTCGTGTGTCCATGGCGTGATGATAGCGTGATGGCTTAGCGGCCAGGACGCATTAGGCGGTCAAGGCGCGCATCCAGCGCCGTCCAGAAGGCAGCAGGGGGCGCGCACAGCAGTGGCACGGCCAGCGCGTCGGGCTCCAGTGGCCACAGCTTGACAGCGTCTTTTTCGGTACAAATAAGGGTGTAGCCCTTGTATTCATTGCGTAGCCAGCTATTAAATTCATAGTGATCTGGCAGCGCCAATGTGTGCGCGAGTGTCAGTCCTTGGGCGCGTAGCATGGAAAAAAAGTTATCCGGCTGGGCAATGGCGGCCAGTGCCAGCAGCGGTTTGCCTTGGCTGGTGGTCAAGGTTCGGGTGGGGGCGCTTGATTCGGCCAACTCCGCCAATGAAATTTGACTGCCATCCTTGCTCCGTGCATACCCTGCCAGCGTGCGCGGTGCCCAAAATCCGTCAAAAGCGGGCTTCTGTCCGGTGTGCAACAACAAATCGAGTGGCCGTGGCCAGGGTTCGCGCAAGGGGCCTGCGGGCAGCAAGAAGCCGTTACCCACTCCACGGTCATCAAACACGCCAATTTCCAGATCGCGTTGCAGGCGCAGATGCTGCAGGCCGTCGTCGCTGATGATGAGCTGGGTGTGCGGGTACTTGGCCAGCAGTGCGCGCGCGGCATCCACCCGCTGCTCTGCGACAAAAACCGGTACCTGGGTGCGGCGCTGGATCAGCGCTGGCTCGTCACCCACTTCAGCTGCAGCGCGCTCAGGGGTCACTTCCTGGCAGCCTGTGCTGCTGCGGCCGTAACCGCGCGAAATCACTCCAACATCAATTCCGCGCGCCTGCAAATGCGCAACCAGTGCCATCACTACGGGCGTTTTGCCAGCACCACCGGCCACCACATTGCCGACCACGATGATTGGCACCGGCAGTCGTTCAGAGCGCAGCCAGCCCAGCCGGTGCAGCGTTCGACGGGCCGTTACCAACCAGCCATACAGCAAGGACAGCGGCCACAGCAGCCAGGCCAGAGCACCCCGGTGCAGCCAGGCGCGTGTCAACCTGGTTTGCCATGCCGGTGTGCTTGGCGCAGTTTTCATGCGGTGAGCTGGCTTGGCGTGTTTGGGCGCCACATCGTCAGCGCGCAGGCGTGCCGCTCAGCGCGCCGCACTTGCGCCAGATGACTGCGCCGCAAAGGTGATTTGTGTCAACCCTGCGTTGCGGGCCGCTTCCATCACCGTGATCACGGACTGGTGGCGGGCGGTGGCATCGGCGTGGATGATGACGACCGATTCCTTGCCCGCCTTGGCTGCGGCTTGCAGCGCGTTGGCCAACTCGGCCACACTGCGCCCGGCAACGGGAAGCTTGTTGACGCTGTAGTCACCCTCGCTGCTGACGGACACCAGCACCTCCTTGGGGTAATCGCGTTGCGCGTCGACATCGGCCACCGGCAATTTCAACTGCAGTTCGGTGAACTTGCTGTAGGTGGTGGAGAGCATCAGAAAGATCAGAATCACCAACAACACGTCAATGAACGGGATCAGGTTGATCTCGGGCTCTTCTTTCTGGCGGTGGCGAAAATTCATAATGACCCGGTTTACTTGCGCAGCGTGTTCAGGTGGCGGGCCAGGCGCTCGGCGGCGAGTTCCAGGGTCAGCAAATACTCGTCAACGCGGGCGCGGAAATAGCGCCAGAAGATCAGCGACGGTATCGCCACAATCAGGCCAAACGCGGTGTTGTAAAGCGCCACCGAAATGCCATGCGCCAATTGCCCCGGGTTGCCACCCGTGGCGCCAGTGGGTGGTTGCGAGCCAAAAATCTCGATCATGCCGACCACGGTGCCAAACAAGCCCATCAAAGGTGCCGCCGAGGCGATGGTTGCCAGGGCACTGAGGTAACGCTCCAGCCGGTGCGCAACCAGCCGTCCCGTGCTCTCCATGCTGGAGCGCAGCTCGTCTTCGCTGCAACGCGGGTTGGCGTTGAGAGCCCGCAGCCCGCTGGCCAATACCTCGCCCAGGGCGGAATTATTTTCAAGCTGGGTCACCACATCGGGCCCAGGCACCGAGGCGCGGGTGACCGCCAGGACTTCGTCCAGCAGTCTTGGCGGCGCAATTTTGGCCGTCTTGAGGCTGATGAAGCGCTCAATGACCAGCGCCAAGGCCAAAATCGAACTGGCAATCAGCGGCCAGATCGGCCAGCCTGCGGCTTGTATGATGGAAAACAAATTGGAACTCCGCTCTTGGAAAATGCTGCGTGATTATGGCGCAGCCATCGACGCAGCCATCGACGCAGAGATGGCGCGCGAAGTGGCTGGCACATCGTCCGCCCAGATGGGCTACGCCAACCAGGATAAATCGACGATGATGCCCACATTTTCTGTGGATAACTTTGTGGAAAACCCACGGCAGAAGTGGTCGCAAGCCGCGCCAATGCTGGTTTGTGATGGTTTGATGACATTTTAAGCAACAAAAAATTCAATGAAATCAATAACATATAACGAGCGCGTGCAATTCCTTGCTAGCTTTTTCGCCCTAGTGCAGGCTTCCAAAAATTGTGGAGTAGTCGCCAACGCCGAACTGCTGTTTGGCGCTTTGTCAAGGGTTTTTTCACGTGTTTGAGAACGAAATTGACACCGCCGCACCACGCGTTTGGCAGGTTGGTGCGCTGTGCCGCGCCATTGCCGATGCGCTGCAGGCCCGCTTTAACCCGGTGAGCGTGCGCGGCGAGTTGACGGGTTTTTCCCGCGCGGCCAGCGGGCATTGCTATTTCTCGCTGAAAGACGCGTCGGGCCAGCTGCGCTGCGCCATGTTCAAACGCGCCGCTGGCAGTCTGGATTTTTTGCCGCGTGATGGCGAGTTGGTTGAGGTCTCGGGCAAGCTGGGTGTGTACGAGCCGCGTGGCGATTTGCAACTGATTGTTGAGACCATGCGCCGGGCCGGGCAGGGCAGTCTGTTTGAGCAATTTTTAAAGCTCAAGGCCAAGCTGGAAGCCGAGGGCCTGTTCGATGCCAGCCGCAAGCGGGCGCTGCCGGTCATGCCGCGCGCCATTGGGCTGGTGACTTCGCTGGGCGCGGCAGCCCTGCACGATGTGGTGAGCGCGCTGCAGCGGCGCGTGCCGCACATTCCGGTGGTGCTGGCACCCGCATCGGTGCAAGGAGCCAATGCGCCCGCCGAGTTGATTGCTTCGCTATCAAAGTTATACCAGTTAACGCAGTCAGGGAAAGGGCTGGAGGCCAATTTTTCTTACAAAGATAATTGGCAGAGTGGCACCCGCTGCCCACCCATTGATGTGATTTTGCTGGTGCGTGGCGGCGGTGCCATGGAAGATTTATGGGCTTTCAACGACGAACAGTTGGCCCGTGTGCTGGCGCAAAGCCTGGTGCCGGTGGTGTGCGGCATCGGCCATGAGACGGATTTCACCATCGCCGATTTTGTCGCTGACCTGCGTGCGCCCACGCCCACTGCCGCGGCCGAACTGGTGGCCCAGCCGCGTGATGCCTGGCTGGGGGCGCTGGACGGCGTAGGGCAGCGTTTGCAAGACGCATTGTTGCGCCAACTTGATCGCAGCAGCCAGCGCCTGGATGTGGCCGCTAGCCGTCTGGGGCGACCGTCAGCGCGCTTGGCCGGGCAGCGTTTGCGGCTCACCGGCTGCGCCCAAACACTGCAGATGGCCACGCGCCACCTGCTGCTGCAAAAACATCAGCAACTGGACCGGCTGGCAGCGCAACTGCCACCGGCGCTGCAACGCGGCCTGCAGGTGCAAGCGCAGCGGCTAGAGCGCGCCACCCTGCGCTTGGGGCTGCTTGACCCGCACCTGGTGCTGGAGCGCGGTTATGCCTGGCTCAGCGATACGCAAGGCCAAACCATTTCCAGCTGCCAGCAGACCCGGCCAGGCCAGGCGCTACAGGCTACCCTTGTTGATGGCACGGTCGATTTGACTGTGGCCAGCCCGCTGCCCTGAAAGTTTCTACAATTTCGCTTTTGCAACCCAACCCCCGAGGATCACATGGAACACACCCTGCCCACACTGCCTTTCGCGATGGATGCCCTAGCACCCCACTATTCCAAGGAAACGCTGGAGTACCACTATGGCAAGCACCACAACGCCTACGTGGTGAACCTCAACAACCTGCAAAAAGGCACCGAGTTTGAAGCCATGGATATTGAATCCATCGTCAAGAAAGCCACGGGTGGCGTGTACAACAACGCCGCGCAAATCTGGAACCATACCTTTTTCTGGAACTGCATGAAACCCAGTGGCGGCGGCGAACCCAGTGGCGCACTGGCAGCGGCCATTACCGCCAAATGGGGCAGCTACGCCGCCTTCAAGGAAGCTTTCGTCAAATCAGCGGTGGGCAACTTTGGCTCGGGCTGGACTTGGCTGGTGAAAAAGGCCGATGGCTCAGTCGACATCGTCAACATGGGTGCCGCCGGCACGCCGCTGACCACGGCCGACAAAGCCCTGCTGACAGTGGACGTGTGGGAACATGCCTACTACATCGACTACCGTAACCTGCGCCAGAAGTTTGTCGAAACTTATCTGGACAAGATGGTGAACTGGTCTTTTGCTGAAAGCAATTTCGCCTGAACGGTTTTCTGCCGTAATAAAAAAACCACCTTTGCGGTGGTTTTTTTATGGAATTCTGGCTTGTAGCCCTTATAAACTAAGCGTAGCTAGCTATAAAAAATGTAGCATCACCTGGCGCTGAACGGCTGCCCCAAGAGCTTTGATCCGGCCTTGATCCCTTTTTTATTAAACCAGCCCTGGTTCATTTCCAATACATAGCGCACGGGCTTGGTTGAACAATGCGACTCAAGGGTTTGCGGCTTCATGTCCACCAGGTTGACGATGGTGCCGTCGTCGGCCACAAACGCTGCAGTGAGTGGCAACAGGGTGTTTTTCATCCAGAAACACTGCACGCTGGATGCATCGAACGCAAACAGCATGCCTTCGCCTTGCGGCATTTCCTGGCGAAACATCAAACCGGTGGAGCGCTGTTCAGGGGTGGCCGCCACCTGGGTGTCAATCAGGTACATGCCGACGGTAATTTTGATGCGCGGCAAGTTCATTTGCGGTGCGCCTTGTGCGCCAGCCGTGTTGCAGCACAGGGCTGCCAAGGTAATGAGCAGGGTTGCGAAATGGTTCATGGATGAATTTTGACGCATCTGGGGTTGACCGACGAAAAAGAGGGCGAAAAAAAGGCCTGCAGTTGCAGGCCATTTTTGAATCAAGCGTAACGCTGGATTACTTGGCAGCAGATGCCTTGGCTTCAGCTTTCTTGGCAGGCGCTTTTTCAGCAGCGGCCTTCTTGGCAGCAGCTTTTTCAGCAGCAGCGGCCTTCTTGGCAGCAGCCTTTTCAGCAGCGGCAGCCTTCTTGGCAGCAGCTTTTTCAGCAGCAGCAGCCTTGGCATCAACCTTTGCAGCAGGAGCAGCAGCGTCCATCTTGGCAGCAGGAGCAGCAGCTTCCATCTTGGCAGCAGGTGCAGAAGCCTTGACTTCGGCCTTGGCAGCAGGAGCAGCAGCGGCAACTGGAGCAGAAGCGGCAGCGAACGCGCCAGCAGCGAAGAGACCAGCAACCAGAGCAGCGAGAAGTTTGTTCATTTTAAAATTTCCTTGGAGTAACGTTAGTACAAAAAAACCTTCAAAAAGGCGAAGGTGGGGTAACAACGCAGCTCAAATGACTTTGGTTGACAGAAATTGGCAAATTATTCGGACTAGAATCAAAAAGTTTAGGGAAGACCCGTGGGTTGAACCCCAAAAAGGTAGCTGACTCAAAACACAATTTTTGATCCACTAACGAAAGACCAACGTCCATGTACCAACACATCAAGGTGCCCTCAGAAGGCCAAAAAATTACCGTCAATGCTGATATGTCACTCAATGTGCCAGATCAGCCCATCATCCCGTTTATCGAAGGTGATGGCACGGGTTTGGACATCACCCCGGTGATGATCAAGGTGGTGGATGCGGCCGTGGCCAAGGCCTACGGTGGCAAGAAAAAGATTCATTGGATGGAAGTGTATGCCGGTGAAAAAGCCACCCAGGTGTACGGCCCGGATGTCTGGTTCCCCGAAGAAACTGTCGATGCGCTGCGCGAGTATGTTATTTCCATCAAAGGCCCGCTGACCACACCTATCGGCGGTGGCATTCGCTCGCTCAACGTGCACATGCGCCAGACATTGGACTTGTACGTTTGCCTGCGCCCGATTCAGTACTTTGAGGGCGTTCCCAGCCCGGTGAAAGAGCCGGAAAAAACCAACATGGTGATCTTCCGTGAAAACACCGAAGACATTTACTGCGGTATCGAGTTTGAAGCGAAATCTGACAAGGCCAAGAAGCTCATCAAGTTCCTGCAGGAAGAAATGGGTGTCAGCAAGATCCGTTTCCCTGATACATCCGGTATCGGTATCAAGCCGGTGTCGATTGAAGGCACTGAGCGTCTGGTACGCAAGGCCATTCAGTATGCCATTGACAACAACAAGCCCAATGTGACCCTGGTGCACAAAGGCAACATCATGAAGTTCACCGAAGGTGGTTTTCGTGATTGGGGCTATGCACTGGCACAAAAAGAGTTTGGTGCAGAACTGATTGACGGTGGCCCATGGTGCAAATTCAAAAATCCGAAGACCGGCAGCGAGATCATCATCAAAGACGTGATTGCTGATGCATTCCTGCAGCAAATTCTGTTGCGCCCATCCGAGTATTCGGTGGTGGCCACCATGAACCTCAACGGCGATTACATTTCTGATGCGCTGGCCGCACAGGTGGGCGGAATCGGTATTGCCGCAGGTGCCAACCTGTCGGACTCGGTGGCCTGCTTTGAAGCCACCCATGGCACCGCACCCAAGTACGCGGGCAAGGATTATGTGAACCCGGGTTCAGAAATCTTGTCGGCTGAAATGATGCTACGCCACATGGGTTGGGTCGAGGCAGCAGATGCCATCATCGCGTCAATGGGTCGCTCGATCAAGAGCAAAAAGGTTACTTATGACTTTGCCCGCCTGATGGATGGCGCAACGCAAGTGAGTTGTTCCGGATTTGGTCAAGTCATGATTGACCACATGTAATAGCGTACAAGGGCCGCTAAAGACGGCCAAAGAGAAACCCCAATGTGTTGATTCCATTGGGGTTTTTTTATTATCTACATACAAGGAGCGACAAGGACAGCTAAATTTATTTGAGCCATAGAAACAGATGATTTAGACTGCATGGCTCAAACAATTCTTTCATGGCTCAATCATGGCTCAATCCCTTCGTGCAGTTAACTACAGCCTGACGGACAAAAAAATTCAGGCGCTCAGGCCAAAGGTCAAGCCGTACCCGGTCGCTGACGGCGGCGGGCTGCTGGTCGAGGTGCTGCCAAGTGGCTCCAAAATCTGGCGCTACTCCTATGGATTCAATGGCAAGCGGACCAAGGCAACCATCGGTGCCTACCCAGTCGTCACCATCAAGGCAGCGCGAAACACTCACGATGCCATGCGTTCAACGCTGGCACAGGGCATTGATCCAGCAAGAAAAAAGCAGCTTGACAAGGTGGAGGCGAAAGCAGCCACGGCGCAGGCTCAGACCTTTGAGACATTCGCCCGCCTTTGGTTTGCCGAAAAGATGGCGCATGCAACAGCGAGAACGCAGAAGCAAAATATTGGCTGGATGGTCAATGACGTCTTCCCTTTGATTGGTTCGATCCCCCTGGGCGAGGTCCACGCCCGTGACGTGCTGGCGCTGTTGGAAGGCATGCGCAACACCCCCACCAAGGCGAACAACATCCGGGCCGTCATCGAGCGCATCTACCAGTACGCAGCCCAAAAGCTGCTGGTGACGTACAACCCGGCCACGGCCATGAAGGGCCTGATCGAC
This sequence comes from Burkholderiales bacterium, assembly GCA_038328055.1. Taxonomy (GTDB): domain Bacteria; phylum Pseudomonadota; class Gammaproteobacteria; order Burkholderiales; family Burkholderiaceae_C; genus Rhodoferax. The sequence goes on along the minus strand of JBBQLQ010000022.1, from coordinate 449 downwards.
AAGCCACCGGCCACGCACTACCCGCCCTTGAAGCCGTCAGCCATCCATGCGTTCGTGGAGGCCGTGCGGACGTGTGGAGCGCACCAGGGCACCCGCCTGGCCGTGGAGTTCCTGCTGGTCACCGTGGTGCGCAAGGACAACGTCTGCAAAGCCCGTTGGGAGCATATCGACCTGGCCGCCAAGACCTGGACCATTCCGGGGCGCACCGTGGGCGGCAACGGCTTCATGAAGGCGGATCGGCCGCACACTGTCTACCTGTCGACGCAGGCCTTGAAACTGCTGGAAAAAGCCAAGTTTCTTTCGGGCGATTCAGAGTGGGTTTTCCCATCGGTGCAGCGGCTGTCCGAGCCTATGACCGACGTCGCCATCAACCACCTGTTTGCACGGCTTCGGGCCGCTGGCAGCATCCCGGCCGACTTCAAGCCGCACGGCCTGCGCAGCACGGCCTC